>JBAULH010000027.1:0-3664 GCA_049578085.1 Candidatus Deferrimicrobiaceae bacterium | reverse complement strand
GTTCAAATCCAGTCCCCGCTACCAATTAATTCAAGGGGTTACGGGCAACCGTGACCCCTTTTTTTGCAACAAATTTGCACTTGTGCCCAAATTGTGCCCACGCCGACCGTCCGAGTCCCCGCTTTCTTTTTCCGGAAGCGCCTTGGGCTGCGTGAACACGCCGGACACGTCGGCCTCTTCGAACCCTTTTAAGAATTTCGCTCCATCCCTGCGCATTCGGTTCCGGATAAATTTTTGAAAAAGTTAATTAACTTAATATTTATCGTGGTATTTGGCTGGTTCGGTTGGATGTTGGGAGAGAAAATTAGTTTTATGACTGCATATTTTTTAAGTGGATTTGCCAGTATCCTTGGATTTTATCTGAGTTGGAAGATTGTAAAGCGATTGGTGGAATAAGGATAACAACAGCCTCACGCTGGCATCCAGCGGACTTTCCTTTAAATCTTGCATACATCAAATTTGTGAAGCCGAGCTTTGATACGGATTGACAGGTTGACATCCCGCCCGAAGGTTATTAGTCGACTATCGACTTCCCCTGTCCGATCAGGACGACCATCAGGTTACAATAGAACTCCGGAGAAATTAGGGCATTCCTCAAACGATGTCGACCCGTCATGTTTCCCCGGCGGGCCGGTTGGCAACCGCTTCCCAGAGGAGGGAATCATGACGAACGTCACCGAGATCGCCCCCGACGTCTACCGCATTTCGACCTACAATGCCAACTACAAGCTTCAATTCAACCAATTCCTCGTCAAGGACGACGAGCCGCTGCTCTTTCACACTGGCATGAAGGGCGACTTTCCGTTCATCCGGGAGGCCGTCGCGCGAATCGTCGACCCCGCAATGATCCGGTGGCTGAGCTTCAGTCATTTCGAGTCGGACGAATGCGGATCTTTGAACGAGTGGCTCCAGGCGGCTCCGCAGGCGCAACCCCTCTGCACGGTCGTGGCGGCGCTCGTCAACGTCTCCGATTTCGCAATCCGGGCGCCTCGCTGGATCCAGAAGGAGGACGTTGTCACCACCGGGAAATACCGGTTCCGCCTCTACCCGACGCACCATCTTCCCCACTCTTGGGATGCGGGCATGCTCTTCGAGGAGACGAACCGGACGCTGTTCTGTTCGGACCTGTTCCTCCACGGGGGGGAGGTGGACCCGCTAACCGAATCCGACGTGATCGGAAAAGCCCGGAAGGCGATGGTCGACTTCCAGTCCACGCAACTGCTGAACTCCTACCCTTACACGGCGAGCACAGAGCGCCTCATGCGGGAGTTGGGGAGGCTGAAGCCCAAGACACTCGCGATCATGCACGGATCTTCCTTCCGGGGGAACGGGGAGAAAGCGTTCCTGGACTTAGCGTCGGTCATGAAGGAGGTTCTCGGCAAGGACGAATGATCCGGGACGGTTTCCCGAAGGTCACAAGACCTATAGGCATCCCGCCCGAAGGTCGGCTTTGTTTCATATACCTGCATCTTCTTTATGGGAGGCAATATCTCGCCTTCGCCGTATTTGAGGCCAGGTTGCCTGTGCACATTTCGGGCCCCCGAAAGACGCTGACCCATTTAAAACCGTCATAATTTCTTTATGTTGTCGTCTCAGCATCCATACGAGAGGATACAAAGTATTCGGCGATGATTTCGGTGCTATTCCATTTATTTTCGTGAAAAGCTTGACACGTAACAGAACACTGTCTGATCCGTCTTAAGGTATTGGCAAGGGGAGGCCCGTGGAAGAGAAGATCCCGTCGTCGGTAGTCGAGGCGGCCCGACACGGAGAGGCATCTGCGTTGGCACAGGTCTGCGAACGGCTCTATCCGCGGATCTACCGATACGTCTCCTATAAGGTGGACGATCTCCGGGATGCCGAGGACCTTGCTGGAGAGGTGTTCGTGCGGATGCTGGGAGCGATCAAGGGGCAGAAGGGGAACCTGGAAGCGTGGCTGTTCCGGATCGCCGGAAACGTGCTGACGGACCATTACCGGAAACGGGCCGTCCGATCGGGCGAGGTGGAACTTCCGGAGGAGATCCCAGGGGGGAATGACCCGGGGGCTGCTGTGGAACGGAAACTCGACGGCGACCGGCTGAGGAAAGGCCTTCAAGCGTTGACTGAGGAACAAAAGGAGACGGTCATTCTCCGGTTCGTCATGGGATACGAGCATGACGAGGTGGCTGCCCTCATGGGCCGATCGGCCGGAGCTGTCCGGGCACTTCAGTTCCGCGCTCTGGCCGCCTTAAGGAACGCCCTGGAGAAGGGATTATGAAGAGAACTCCCGAGGAATATCTCGAGATTTGTCTGGAGATGGCGTCGCAGGGAGAGGACTGGAAAGCGTTCCTCCTGGCGTATCCCGATTGCTCGCAGGAAGTGGAGAAACTGGTCATCCTTGCCCGGGAAGTCAGGGAGGCGTCAGGTCCTGCGGAGGATTCCGCTCCCGGGGCTTCCGCGGCCCTTCTGCGTTTGGGAAGAGAGCTGGCGAAGAGGGAACTGCAGAAGGAAGAAACGGCACATCGAAAATGGGGCTGGTTGTGGGGATCGGCCTGGGCGAAGGCGGCATTCGCGGGAATCGTCATGCTCTTGGTCGGAGCAAGTTCTGTGGAACTTTCCGCCCGGACCGTGCCGGGGAACTTCCTTTACCCGCTCAAGATCCTCACGGAGAGGGTGCGTTTCGCCCTGACCTCCGATCAGGAGGAACGGGTGGAGCTCAGGCTTACGTTCTCAGAGAGGCGGCTCTCCGAAGTCGTCAAGACACTCAAGGAAGGGAAGGGTGCGGACAGGGAGCTCGTATCCGCGATGCTGGAGGAGGCCAAGGCTGCGCTCTCTGACGCGACGAAGCTGCCCGAATCGAAGTCGTCCGCGTACAAGGCGCGAATCGCATCCCTTGAGGAGATCCAGAAAGACCGACTCCGCTCCGTGGAGAGTTTGGTGCCTGCCGACCGGCGGAAGTACGTTGGCGAGGCGATCCGGATGTGCGACGACGGCTGGGCGCGGATGCGCGAGACGATGTGCGGCCCGCAGACGAGAGGATCGGGGCGAGGCACTGGGCGCGGGATGGGGGGAAGGATGATGGGCCCGCGAAATGACTGGTGCTGGTGATGAGCCGCGTAACAGATCTGAACGTCGACCGTCTTTGAGTACATAAAGACTTCACGATCCACCATAGACCGGGAGTCCGGCCTGGGGAATCGGGAAAATGGAGGGTCAGATGAGAAAGTTACTGGTGGTTCTGGTCGCGGTGTTGGGACTAGCGGGATTGGGCGCCGTGGCGTCTGCGCACATGTGGGGCGGCGGGGATCATGGTCCACAAGGGTATGGCCCGGGATATGGTTGGAACTGTCCTATGGGCTCAGGATGGATGTCCCATATGGGCTGGACGTCCCACACGGGCCAGATGTCCAATACGGGTGGGAGACCGTACATGGGATGCGGCTATTACCATTCCGGAAGGAACTATTCCGCAGGGCCCTATATGACAAGCCCTCGACCCGGAACCACACCCGAAGATGGGTTGAAGACTCCGCCGGGTTATTCTTCACCGGATATCGAGTCGGGGCAGTAGAGCCGGATGGTTACTGGCGGCGGCCCTTATGCACGGCTTCCTTGACCGGGAAGGGCAATCGCTTCGAGTCCTCCCATTGACACCATTCGTATTGTCAGGGGGATTTTGACCTCA
>JBAULH010000026.1:0-2431 GCA_049578085.1 Candidatus Deferrimicrobiaceae bacterium | reverse complement strand
GAGGGGATTGACGGAGGAAACGATCACCCGGGTTCCGGGTCCGCTGTGCCGCCGGGCCGACCGGAACATCGCGCCCACGTCGGACAGGTGTTCTATCACGTCGGGAACGATGATGTATTCGAAGGTCTCCCCGAGATCGAGCGCCTCGGCGTCCGCGACGAGGAACGAAATACCCGGGAACTTCGAGGCGGCGATCTCCACCATCCTCGGGCTGATGTCCACGCCGACTCCGCGGCGCGGACGCAGCGACTTGAGCAGCGTCCCGGTTCCGCAACCGATCTCCAGCACGGTGGCGCCGGGCGGGACGAATTCCCGGTAGATCCCTGCGAGAAGCTCGTAGTAATAGGACGACCTCTCCTTCCACCGGTCGTAATCGCCGGCGATCTCCTGGAAGTGCTTTCGGACCTCTTCCTTCGGCATCTTGTCAGACGAACTTGATCCGCCGGAGAGCGAATGCGGACATCTTGAGGAGGAGCCACCCATGGCGGAATCGGGAGATCTGGGTCGAACCGTAGGTCCGCTCCCGGTACCGGATCGGGACCTCGACGATCTTCAGGTCGAGCTTTGCGGCGCCGAAGATCAGATCGAAGTCGCCGAAGGGGTCGAAGTCGCCGAAATAGCTCCTCCCCGCCGCGATCCGCTCATAATCTTGCCGGAAGAGCACCTTGGTCCCACACAGGGTGTCCTTGAACCGTTGGTCGAGCAGGTAGGTGAACGCAACGCTGAAGAACTTGTTCCCCAGGACGTTCAGAAAACGCATCGCCTGCTTCTCCATCGGGTAGACAAGGCGGGAACCGTTGATGAACTCCCCACGCCCCGAAGCCAGCGCGTGGACGAATTTCGGGAGTTCCTCCGGCGGCATCGTCAGGTCGGCGTCGAGGATCATAAGGAGGTCGCCTTTGGCTGCCGCGAAGCCCTTCCGCACCGCGTCCCCCTTCCCCACGCCGTCCCCCTGACGGATGAGCGTGATGTCATGGTCCGGGTTCGCGGCGATCACCCTCTCGATCTCTTCGGCGGTTCCGTCGGAGGAGTTCCCCTCCACGAAGATCAGCTCGGTAGCCTTCCCCATCCGTGGCGTGCGGGAGACGGCCCCTTCGATGTTTCCCCGCTCGTTCCGCGCGGGGATGACGACCGAACAGGAGAGCGTTTCCACGGGCACGGGTACGGGCGCGGGGCGCGCAACGACAAGATGAACCAGAGCAAGTTTTCGCAGGAGGGGGATGTTCACGAGGATCCGGTTGAAGAAATTGGAGAGAAGGGGGATCCGGACGGGAAGAAGAAGCCCGTACCCCTTTCGGATCGTCTGAAACCCCGCGAGGGACATCAGGTTCTGGATGTCATCCGGGGCCAGCCAGTTCTGGTCGGGCTGCGGCCGTTTCATCCCGAGGTGCTCCCCGGCCCGCAAAACCGGTTCCCAGAAATAGTTGTAGTAGGTGACGATCACCCGGGTGCGGGAGTGGGATACTTTTCGGATCTCCTCAAATGCCCTCTGGATGTCTTCGAGGTACCCGACGATGTCGGAGAGGATGACGTAGTCGAACTTCTCGGAGAGGGGGAGGTCTTCCGCATCGCCGGTCAGGAATTCCAGGGAGGGATATTTCGAACGGGCGATCTCCACCATCGCCGGGCTGATGTCGATCCCCACACCACGCGCCGGTGCGAGGGTATGCAGCAGGTCTCCCGTGCCGCAGCCGATTACCAGCACTGACGACCCGGGTGGCACGTGGAAACGGAGAATCTTTTCGAGGAATTCGTAGTAATACCGGTTTTTCGCTCTCCAGCGGTCGGCCTGTGGGGCAAGAGCATTGAGATGGGCGATCAGGTCGGTTTTCCGCATCACCCCACCTCGCCTCCGGGAGTGTTCCACCTCGTGATCAGCGCCGAGACGATCCGGATCATCTCGGCGATCCCCGCCAGGGGGATCCGCTCGTCCACTCCGTGGATGCGGCCGAATTCCTCCCGGGGCAGCAGGACCGGCATCAGCCCGTAGGTGTCTATGCCGATCGACCGGAAGAAGCGCGAGTCGGTGAAACCGGTGGACAGGTAGGGCAGGACGACGGCGTCCGGGTGCACCGAAAGGATCGCATTCGAAAGCGCGTCGAACAGGGGCCCCCGGGGCGAGCCGTTCGGTCTCTCGGCGAAGGCGATCTCCACGCGTACGTCGAGATCCCGGACCATATCGCGCACGCGGGCGGCCACACGGTCGGGGTCCTCCCCCGGCAGGATCCGGCAGTCGACGGTCCCTTCCGCCCTCGCGGGGATCACGTTCGGCTTGAACCCCGCCGACAGCGTGGTCACGGCGTAGGTGTTGCGCAGCAGAGGTCCGGTCTCCGGGTGCCCCTGGGCGAACCGCTCGAGTCTTTTTGCATCGTCCGGGCCCCCGTCGATCGTGTCCGGGTCGAGGTCGATCCGGCCCTGCGCGAAGAGGGTC
>JBAULH010000025.1:0-2528 GCA_049578085.1 Candidatus Deferrimicrobiaceae bacterium | reverse complement strand
CAAGGAGGGTTTCTCGCTCCTCGACATGAAAAAATACCTTGAGAACCGCGGATACACGGCCGACGGCTACAAGGCCACCCTCGACCAGCTTGCCGCCGTCGGGGTTCCGGCCATCACCCTCCTGAACATGAAGGGGTACAGGCATTTCGTCGTGATCAAGGGAGTAACGAAAACCGAGGTGCTTGTGGGGGACCCGTCCACGGGCGCCCGGGTCATCCCGCGCGACGAGTTCGAAACGATATGGAACGGACTTCTGTTCCTGATCCGCTCCAACAGGAATGTGGCGTCCAACTACTTCAACCGGAAACGGGACTGGCACGTCACCGAGAAAGCGCCGCTCGGGATGGCGCTTTCCCCAAGCGATCTGGCCAATATCACCCTCCTCGCGCCGGGCAGGGCCGGGTTATGAAAACCCTCTGGGTCAAAATCCTTTGTATCTCCCTCACGATGGGAATCGCGCTGCTTGCGAATCGTCCCGCCCATGCGGGCGGCTTCGAGGATCTCCAAAGCTGGGAAGTGGCCGGTGATCAGGAAATCAGCGAAGCGCGCGGCGGTTACGTAACCGAGGGAGGGCTACAATTTTCCATCGGAATCGAGAAAACCATCCTCGTCGACGGCATCCTGCAAGCCGCCAATTCGTTGAACGTGGTGCAGGACGGATCGGGCGCTCTGCAAGCCTCGACCACCACGGGCGAGATGCTCACGCGGGTCGACCTCGGCACCGGGAACACGTTTCTCCCGGGGACCCTCGGTCCCGGCTTCTTCACGGTCATACAGAACAGCATGGACAAGAAGTTCATTCAGAACCTGACCGAGATCAACGCGACCATCTCCGTCCTCGGCCTCTCCCGGGAAATCGGCCAGGCAACCACCCTGAATCACCAGCTGGTCCAATCTCTCCGATAGCCCGCAGACCGCACCTTAAGCGCCGATCACAGACTGAACGGAACCCGCACCGTGAGATCCACGTCCGGCGCCGCCTCCGTGGCTCCCAATCCGAGCGAGACGTTGATGCCGGTTTTTTCCCCCAGCTTGTAGGAAATCCCGAAGAGGAGGCTCCCCACGTGGGTGGTCTTGGAATTCCCCAGCCTCTTTCCGTCCTGGGTGTTGCTCCCGATCACGCTGTGGTCGTAAGTGATGCTCATCGAGGTTTTCTCGTTCAACGCGAATCCCATGCCGACATTTGCGCCGAAGGAGTCGCCGGGATCGATATTGCTGCCGTTGATCGTGCGCTCCATATTCCACAGATAGTTGACCGAGCCGAAAAATACGACCGGATCAGAGGGATAAATGACGGTAACGCTGGGCTGGACCCCCCAGAATCCGGAGCCTACCGGGAGTTCGGTGGCAAGCCCGGTGTTGTTGTCGATCGGGACCTCGAACGGGTTTTTCCCGTTGTTCGCCTTCACCCGGATGCCGGCGACATAGAACGGTCCGGGGCCGCCAGGCTTGTTCAACTGGGCCCGGACGCTCATCTCCATATCCCCCAGGCCGTCGCCGTTGGCGTTGAACACCTCCTCCACGTTGGAGCCGGCATTGAGCGCCCGGGTGCCGGTCGTGTCGTCTCGGTACACGTACGGGACCTTGTATTCCAGCTCGATCCGGTTCGTGAGGCCGTACCGGATCGCGAGGGCGCCGATGAGGGTGTTGCTGTCCACGCTTCGAACATCGATAAGCCCGACGGTCAGCGCGGGCAGAATCGTAAAACCAAGGATGGCGACCCGGTCCGAGGTCGACAGCAGATATCGAAGGGACGGCTCGATCGTGATCGTCCCTTTGGGGGAAAGCACCCCGGTCTGCGTATCGAGCGTGCGGATGTCACTCGATGGCCCCACGTAGATCTTTTTCTCCGGTGCCTCTCGCGGCGGGGTGACGACGAACACGTCACGGGACAGGGGCGGCTCCGAGGGAGCGCTTTGCCCAAGGGCGGGAGCGGCAATCGAAAATGCGAATGCGACCATGACGCAGGCACACACGAAGCGGCGGCTCGGAATCATCCTTCCTCCTGTCGGATCGAATCTCCCCTCCCCAAAAAACCGGTGCGGGAGGATGTCGGGGCATTCCCCGGGGGCCGCCCGAAGCCGCGGCCTGCCTTCCCGGTTTCCCTGAATCTTTTCATGCGGTTCCACCTTGCGTCAATCACTAATTGCCATGGGCTCTTTCCATTCCCAGATCGGCAGCGACGATGAGAACAACCCTCCCCCATCCCCATGCGTGCCGGGGAAAACCGTGCGCCCCGGCGGGTCCCCCCGGCGGGTTTGCCTGTTGCCGCGCTCTCTTTTAGCCTCTTCGGCCAACAAGGGGGGAATCTTTAGCTTTTTCCAACATTTCCTTTTTCCCCGACACCGGTTGGGGTGCGGGGAGCTGCGAGATTCTTTGTCGATCCCTCCGTCTGGTTATATACTTTCCCCTGGTGCTTTCCTGCCGCTGGGAGAATCCGGCCTCGCGGGAAACGCCGAAAAATTGCCATATACCTTCGGAAAATTCAAGGGAGCCTGCGGTATGGGAAGGATGACCACCGGAACGAT
>JBAULH010000024.1:0-6965 GCA_049578085.1 Candidatus Deferrimicrobiaceae bacterium | reverse complement strand
TCGTGGACAATCTTCGGGCGGATACGAAGGAGGGCGTTCTCCGGGAACTGTCCGAGGTGATTGCGAAGTTCGTTCCGAAGCTTTCGACGGACTCTCTGGCCGCCATCCTGATGGAAAGGGAAAGCCTGGGCAGCACGGGCATCGGGGACG
Source organism: Candidatus Deferrimicrobiaceae bacterium (assembly GCA_049578085.1). Lineage (GTDB taxonomy): Bacteria > Desulfobacterota > Deferrimicrobia > Deferrimicrobiales > Deferrimicrobiaceae > CSP1-8. The sequence continues at coordinate 6,815 of JBAULH010000024.1, read as the reverse complement.
GGGTGGCCATTCCGCACGGCAAGGTGGCTGGAATCGATCGTCTGGTCGCCGCGTTCGGCCGGAGCCGTAACGGCGTTCAGTTCCACTCCCTGGACGGCAAACCGGCCCATCTGTTCTTCCTGATTATGGCCCCCGAAAATTCGGCCGGGATGCACCTGAAGGCGCTCGCGCGCATTTCCCGTCTGCTCAAGGACGAGCGGTTCCGGCGGTCGCTCCTCGAGGCGGCGGACGTCAACGAACTGCGAACGCTCCTCAACGAGGAGGACGCCGGTTCGTAACGAGGCCGCTCCGGCAAAGGAGGCACATGACGTGCCGGTTACGGTAGACCGTTTTCTTAAGTCCTGTGCCGGTCTTCTTCGTCTGCGGCTGGCCTCGGGGGCGAGCGGCCTGTCCCGCGAGATCTCCGACAGAAGAGTGCAGAAGACCGGGCTCGGGATCACGGGGGAGGTCGACTCCATACACCCGGGGAAAATCCAAATTCTGGGGGAGACCGAGGTCACCTATTTCCATAACCAGTCCCCCGACCGGCAGGCCCGGATCGCCGATCTCTTTTTCTCCCGGCCGATGCCGTGCGCCATCGCGGGAGCTTCGCTCCCCCTTCCTGCCCCGCTGGTGGAGACAGCCGAACGCCGGGGGGTTCCGCTGCTCGTCTCCGATCTCTCCACCTCGGATCTCATACGCGAGCTGCTGCGGGACCTCGAGCGGATGTTCACCGAGACCGTTACGATTCACGGGGTCCTGATGGAAATCCTCGGGGTGGGAGTAGCCCTGCTGGGGAGGAGCGGAGTCGGAAAGAGCGAGTGCGCGCTGGACCTCATCCTCCGGGGCCACCGGTTCGTATCCGACGACGTCATTCACCTGGAGAAACGGGGGCCGGAAACCATCCTGGGGACCGGGGACGACATGACCAGGTACCACATGGAGATTCGCGGCCTCGGGATCATCAATGTCCGGGACCTGTTTGGCCCCACGGCGATCGTGGACCAGAAGAAGATGGAAATGGTCATCCAGATCGAGGAATGGGACGCCGGAAAGGAATACGACCGCCTCGGGTTGGAGGACCGGCGCACGGTTTTCCTCGAGGTGAGCCTGCCGACGTTCCTTATCCCCGTATCCTCCGGCCGAAACCTCGCTACGATCGTGGAAGTGGCGGTTCGGAACTATCTGCTGAAGATCCGGGGAGTCTTCTCCGCTGCGGATCTGGTGGAGCGCCAGGGGAAGTTGGCGAGAGGGAGCGAACCGGAATGACGGCTCACCGGAGACCCCACGCCCGCATCGTCGTGGTGACCGGCCTGTCCGGATCGGGGAAGAGCACGGCGACAAAGGTGTTCGAGGATCTAGGCTATTTCTGCGTCGACAACCTTCCGCCGGTGCTTCTGCCGAAGATCGTGGACCTCGTCTCCGAAGCACGGGACGACACGGCCCGAATCGCGCTCGTAGCGGACGTGCGGGGACGGGAATTTTTACCCGATTTCGCGCGGGTCATCGAGGAGCTGCGGCGCGGGCGGCACGATGTCCATGTCCTGTTTCTCGACGCAGGGGACGACGTCCTGCTCCGTAGGTTCAGCGAGACGAGGAGAAAGCACCCGCTTGCCGCGCGGGGCGGGGCGAAGGAGGCGATCCGAAGGGAACGGGAGATGCTCTCCCCCCTCCGGGAGATGGCTGACACGGTCCTCAACACCTCCCAGTACACGGTCCACCAGCTGCGGGACACCATCGTCCGGAGATTTCGACCGAGCGAGAAGTCGGGCCTCCAGGTGGGAATCATATCCTTCGGATACAAGTACGGGATTCCCCTTGAGGCCGATATGGTTGTGGACGTGCGGTTCCTTCCCAATCCCAATTTCGTCTCCGAGCTGAAACAATTGACCGGGCTGGACACCAAGGTCCGGAATTACGTCATGAAGAGCCGGCCCGCAAAAACGTTTTTCGGTAAGCTGACCTCTTTCTTGCAATTCCTCCTCCCCCTTTATACAAAGGAAGGGAAGGCCTATTTCACGTTGGGCGTGGGATGTACGGGGGGGAGGCATCGCTCGGTGGTCGTGGCGGAGGAGGTGAAGCGCTTTCTCCCCAAGCCGGTGGCGCCCATCGTGGTCCATCGCGACATCGGCAGGTCATCTCCCTATTTCAGGAGACCCCTATGATCGGCATCGTACTGATTTCCCATGGGCAGCTTGCTTCCGAGATCCTGCGCGCCGCGGAAATCATCGTCGGGAAAATCGAGAACACCGTGACGGTGGACATTCACCCGAAGATGGGGATGGAGGAGATCCACACGGCGGTGGAGGCGGCTATCCGGACGGTCGATTTGGGAAAGGGGGTTCTCCTCCTCATCGACATGTTCGGCGGCACACCCTCCAATATCGGCCTGTCGTTTCTCGCGACCCATCAGGTGGAAGTGGTGACGGGCGTGAACCTGCCGATGATGGTGAAGCTTCCGATGGCACGGCCGTCGATGTCCCTCCCCGAGCTGGCGAAGCACCTTCTCGAATACGGCCAACGGAACATCACGATACCGGGCGACATGCTCAAGAAGAAACCGGAAAAATCGAAGCGATGTCCCTCGTTCTGGTGCGGGTAGACTGCCGGCTGATCCACGGACAGGTGGTGGAGACCTGGGTTCCCCACACGGGGGCCAACTGTCTCGTCGTGGCCAACGACGACCTCGTCGGCAACACGTTCCAGAGGTCGGTCATGGAGATCGCCGTGCCGCCGGACATCCACGCCGTCTTCTGTCGTGTGGACGAGGTCGGTCCCGTCCTTTCCGAGATCGATCGGCTGGGAGAGAAGGCGATTCTTCTCTGCTCGACGTTTGGCGACGCTCTCGACATATTCCATCGCGGGGTCCAATTTTCCACCCTGAACATCGGCAACCTGCATTACGCGGAGGGGAAGGTGGAGATTGCCCCCTCGGTGTATTTCACCCAAGAGGACTTCGAGGCCGTTCAATGCCTTTCCCTCCAGGGCGTGGCCGTAACCGTCAAGGCGACCCCGTTTGAAGCCGGCACCTCGTTCGGCCCCGACAGGTAACGGCGATGACGTGGAGTTTCCTTCTGGCCGCTGCGTGGGGGGGGATCTGCTATCTCGATCGGACCGCCGCGTTCCAGGTAATGCTGCACCGGCCTCTCGTCGTGGCCCCCGTCATGGGGGCGATTTTCGGAAACTTGGCCGCGGGGACGCAGGTGGGGGCGGTGCTGGAACTTCTCTACATCGTGCGACTCCCCGTCGGGGCTTCGATACCCCCCGACGACACCGGTGCCGCCATGTTCGGCGGGGCAGCCGCGGCTGCGGCTTCTTCCTCGATCGGGCTCGATCCGGGGAGTTTCACTGCGATTCTCCTGCTATCCGTGTTGTGCGCCGAACTCGGAAAGCACGCGGACCGCCTCGTGCGACGGATGAACGGAAGAATCGCTCACCTGACCGTCGAACGGCTGGAAAAGGGGGATTCCCTGGCGGTGGAGAACGGCCTGATGGCCGGTCTCGTCCTCTTCGGGGTTTTCGGAGTGGCGCTCACACTCCTGTTCTCCGGTCTCGGCGTCTTCCTGGCGAGATTCCTCCTCCCCCGGTTCGGTCCGGAGAGCCACTTCCAGTTCAGCATCCTCCTGCCCGCGATCCCTCTCCTCGGGGCGGCGGCGGTTTTTTCCTGCAGCAGGACGAACCGGACCTCGCCCGTGTTCTATCTGACGATGGGGTGCGTTTTTTCCGCGATCTTCTTCTTTCGGTGGCTGGTCTGATGCGCGATATCCCGTTGCGTGTTCGCCGGAGGGTCTGGTTCCGCCAGTTTCTCCTGCAAGCCTGCTGGAACTACGAGGGAATGCAGAATGTGGGATTTGCCTACAGCATCCTTCCTGCGCTTCGCGACCGCTACGAGGGCCGGCCGGAAGACTTCTCCCGGGCGCTGAAACGCCACCTCGAGTTCTTCAATACGCATCCGGCGATGGCGGCGGTGATCCTGGGGGCGACGATCCGGCTCGAGGAGCGCGTGGCGGAGGGGAAGGTGGATCCGAGGGCGGTCGGGACGTTCAAGGTGGGGCTGATGGGGTCTCTCGGGGCGATCGGGGACTCGTACTTCTGGGGGGCGCTGAAGCCGATGGCCTCCGTGGCGGGCGCGATACTGGCATTCGTCCATCCTCTCCTGGGAATCGCGACGCTCCTGTTTCTTTATAATAGTTCTCATCTGGTGCTGCGGTTCCGGGGGTTCGCCGCAGGCATGGGAGGCGAGGAGAGCGCGGTCCGGTTCCTGAAGGAAGCGGGGTTCACCGGGAAAACGGAGGACAGGAAGATGATCGCCGCCATTCTGGGCGGAGCATATGGCGGGGTGGTGGCCAGCCACACGGCCTATCTGTTCGGCGGAGCCTGGATGGAACTGGGGGTCTTTCTCATTGCCGCCCTGGCCGTTCATCTGTTCTCGGTCTTTTTCCGGAAGGCGGTGTCGCCTTCGGAAGTTCTCGTCCTGCTTTTCCTCATCGGGACGCTGATTCTTTGGCAATGACGGTGGAGGGAGACGGGAAGGACGATATGGCTGTGGAATCGCAGAAGGTCGAACGCCGGTTCAAGATCGTGAACAAACTGGGGCTGCATGCCCGGGCCGCGGCGAAGCTCGTCCGTCTCACCAACCGCTTCTCCTCGGAGATCCTGCTGGAAAGGGAGGGATTGGAGGTGAACGGCAAGAGCATCATGGGGGTTCTGATGCTTGCGGCGCACCGGGAGTCCCTCCTATCGGTGTCCGCCAGGGGCCCGGACGCCCACGAGGCCGTGGATGCGATCGGGGGATTGATCGCGGAGAAATTCGAGGAGGAGGAGTAGGACCCTTGCCCGATGGAGCGCGCCCCCGGATGAAGATGCTGCAGGGTATTCCCGCCTCCCCCGGCGTGGTCATCGGAAAGGCGTTCTTTGTCAACCGTGCGCTCTCGCGGTCCGTCCACTCGATGGTATCCAAGGAACACACCGACGAGGAGGTCGCCGCGTTCCTCCGGGCCGTGGCCCGCTCCAAGGAGCAGATTCAATCGATCCGGGACGGCGTGAAGGACCAGTCCACGGATCATTACCAGATCCTCTCCGTCCACCTCGCCCTTCTCGAGGACTCGATGTTGATCGACCAGACGGTCCTCCTCATACGCGAAAACCAGTTCAAGGCGGACTGGGCGTTCAACAAGGTATTGCAGAACCTGCTCGAGACGTTCCACCGCATCGAGGACAAATACCTGCGGGAGCGGGGGCAGGACCTCCGGCAGATCGGCCACCGGGTGCTCGAGAACCTGGCCGGCCGCCCCATGGAATCGGTAGCTTCCATCAAGGAACCGGTGGTGGTGATTGCGCACGACCTCTCCCCGGCCGATACGGCGCAGATATTGAAAAGTCCGGTTCTGGGCTTCGCGACCGACGTGGGAAGCAAGACCTCGCACACAGCGATCACCGCACGCTCTCTCGGCATCCCCGCCGTGGTGGGGCTGGAGCGCGTGACAGCGGAATTCGCGGAAAACGAGGAGGTCGTCGTCGACGGGGAGGAGGGAGTCGTGATTCTCTGGCCCACCCCCGAGACGGTGAAGGAATACACGGTTAAGCAGAAGGCGTATGCCCTCCGCATCCGGGACCTTGCGAAGTTCGCCAAGCTCCCCGCCGTCACGAGGGACGGGAAGACGCTCAAGCTTCTCGCGAACATCGAATTTTTCGAGGAGGCGGACGTGGCGTTGCGAAGCGGAGCGGATGGTGTGGGATTGTACCGGACCGAATTTCTGTACCTCAACCGCAGAGACTTGCCTTCGGAGGAGGAACACTTCCAGACCTATCGCCGCATCGCGGAGAAGTTCGGCCGCCATCCCGTCACGATCCGGACCCTCGATCTGGGGGGGGACAAATTTGTGTCGCAGCTCGAACTGGCCGAGGAGATGAATCCCGCGCTGGGGCTGCGGGCGATCCGGTTCTGCCTTCGGGAAAAGGACATCTTCAAGCAGCAGCTTCGAGCCATCCTGCGCGCCTCTTCGTACGGCCAGGTCCAGATGATGTTCCCCATGATCTCCGGGGTCGGCGAACTGCGCGCGGCTCTCACGGTCGTTGATGAGGCGCGGTCGGAGCTGAGGAAGAGACGTATTTCGTACGATCGCCACTTGCGCGTGGGAATCATGGTGGAGATTCCTTCGGCGGCGATCGTCGCAGACCAGCTGGCGAGGGAGGTGGACTTCTTCAGCATCGGGACGAACGACCTCATCCAGTATGTTCTCGCCATCGACCGGGTGAACGAGCACGTCTCGTACCTCTACGAGCCGTTGCACCCGGCGATCCTGCGGCTGATCCGCCGGATCGTCGACGCGGGCCATGATGCGGGAATCCCGGTGGCCATGTGCGGCGAGATGGCGGGCGAGCCTCTCTATTCCTATGTCCTTCTCGGCCTGGGGATGGACGAGTGGAGCATGAACGCGACCTCCATCCCGCGCGTGAAGCGGATCCTCCGGAACGCGGTGGCATACGAGGCGCGGGAATTCGTGGGAGAACTTCTTGCCCATACCACAGCGGTCGATATTGCCGGGAATTTGATGAAAAGGCTGGGAGAGCTATTCCCGGAAGAACGGTTCTGACGTATAATTCGGCCGTTTTCCATCATTCTCTACAGGAGTCCTTAGGCATGGGAGAGTATCTTTTCACCTCGGAGTCAGTAACGGGAGGACATCCCGACAAGGTTGCGGACCAGATTTCCGACGCGATTCTCGACGAGATCCTCCGGAAGGATCCCGGGGGGAGAGTAGCCTGCGAGACGATGGTGACGACCGGTCTCGTCATCGTGGCCGGGGAGATCACTACGAACGCCCTGATCGACA
>JBAULH010000023.1:0-11269 GCA_049578085.1 Candidatus Deferrimicrobiaceae bacterium | reverse complement strand
CCCCCGGACACTCGAGGAAACCGAGCGAGAGGCCATCGTGGCCGCCTTGCTGAAAACGGACGGGAACAAGACGCGGGCGGCGAAGATGCTCGGAATCGGGTTGCGCACTCTCCACAGGAAAGTGAAGGAGTACGGAATTTCCTGACCGGCGTCACCCGCCGGAAAATTCCCCGCTCCTGGCAGGATTCTGAATGCCACGTTGGCATTGCCGGGAGGGGCGTTTCGTGTGCCATTTTGGCGCACTCGCTTCTCCCTGGCATCCCTCCTCCTGTGTCTTATTAAAACAAGCGAATAAAATCGAAGATTTCCATAGCAGGCACCATGACGCCTCCATTGGCATGGATGTTGTTCTACAGGGGGTACAGCAGGAGGAAGTAAGTGGCCCGTAGGGTGGTTCTGATAGCGGATGCGCAAGGGGACGACTGGGGACTGATGACCCCACTTCTCGGGGCCCTCTCCGATGTGGGGGCGATGACGGAGTTGTTCTCCGACTGTTCCGCGGGTCTGTTGAGCGTCATCCGGGGAGGAACGGATCTCCTCGTCATCGACATGGACACGCCTTCGTTCGGCGGCCTGGATTCGCTGGTCAAGATCGGGCGGATTGCTTCGCGGGTTCCGGTCCTGCTCCTGTCTGCCGAGGACAGCAAGGCACGGCGGATGTGGGCGGTTGAGGCGGGTGTGCTGGGATTTGTCACCAAGCCGGTGGACGGGCATGCGCTCGCGCGTTTCATCGCAAAGGTGTTGAGAGAGCACTAGACCATAATTCGCGAGAGAGGAGTGCAGCAATATGGCGAAGATCATCGGGATTGACCTGGGTACCACAAACTCCGTGGTGTCCGTGATGGAGGGCGGGGAGCCCAAGATCATCATCAACGAGGAGGGCAACCGGCTGACGCCTTCGGTGGTCGGCTTCGGCAAGGGGAGCGAGATCCTTGTCGGCCAAGTGGCCAAGCGCCAGGCGGTGCTGAACCCCGAGAACACCGTCTTCTCGATCAAGCGGTTCATGGGGCGGCGGTTCGACGAGGTTGGCGAGGAGATGAAGCTGGTCCCCTACCGAGTAGTGAAGGATACCAATCAGAAGGCCGTTGTGGCGGCCGTCGGGAAGGAGTACACCCCGGAGCAGATCTCCGCCATGGTGCTCGGCAAGCTCAAGAAAGCCGCGGAGGCGTACCTGGGCGAGGAGGTCAAGAAGGCGGTCATCACGGTGCCGGCCTACTTCAACGATTCCCAGCGCCAGGCGACCAAGGACGCGGGCGCGATCGCGGGGCTGGAGGTCATGCGGATCATCAACGAGCCGACGGCGGCGGCGCTCGCCTACGGCCTCGACAAGAAGAAGAACGAACTGATCGCGGTCTTCGACTTCGGGGGGGGCACATTCGATATCTCGATCCTCGAGGTGGGGGACAACGTCGTCGAGGTGAAGTCGACCAACGGGGACACGCATCTGGGTGGCGACAATATCGACCAGAGGATCATCGAGTGGATCGTTACGGAATTCAAGCGGGACCAGGGGATCGACCTGTCCAAGGACCGGACGGCGCTGCAGAGGCTAAAGGAAGGCGCGGAGAAGGCCAAGATCGAGCTTTCGTCCGTGATGGAGACAGAGATCAGTCTCCCGTTCATCACAGCGGACGCGACGGGCCCGAAGCATCTGCAGCTGAAGCTCACACGCAGCAGGATGGAGCAGATGATCCAGGACATCCTCGACCGGACGCTGAAGCCGTGCGAACTGGCGATCCGGGATGCGGCGGTCACCGTGGACAAGATCGACGAGGTCGTCCTCGTCGGCGGGTCCACCAGGATCCCGAAGGTCATTCAGATGGTGAAGGATTTCTTCCAACGGGACCCGCACCAGGGTGTGAACCCCGACGAGGTGGTGGCCGCAGGCGCCGCCGTGCAGGCGGGGGTACTCGGGGGCGAGGTGAAGGACATGCTGCTCCTGGACGTTACCCCGCTTTCCCTCGGAATCGAGACGCTCGGGGGCGTAATGACGAAGCTTATCGAGAGGAACACGACGATTCCCGTCCGGAAGAGCGAAATATTCACGACGGCCGCCGACAGCCAGACGAGCGTGGAGGTCCATGTCCTGCAAGGAGAGCGGGATATGGCAGGCGCCAACCGCACCCTGGGGAGATTCCACCTCGAGGGGATCCCGGCTGCTCCACGCGGCGTCCCCAAGATCGAGGTGACCTTCGACATCGACGCCAACGGCATCCTTCACGTCAACGCAAAGGACACGGCGACCGCCAAGGAGCAGAAGATCACGATCACGGCGTCAACCGGGCTCAACAAGGAAGAGATCGACCGGATGGTCAAGGAAGCCGAGTCGCACGCCTCCGAGGATAAAAAGCGAAAAACCGTCATCGAGGCGCGCAACCACCTCGACTCCCTTGTGTACGGCACCGAGAAGACGCTTAGGGAGAGCCGGGGGAAGATTCCCGAGGATCTTGCGACCGAGGTAGAGGCCGCTGTCGCCGAGGCGAAGGAGTCGATGAAATCCGAGGATGAAACAGTGCTCAAGCAGGCCGCGGAGAAACTCATGGAGCGTTCGCACCGCCTCGCCGAGCAGATGTACAAGGAAGCGTCCTCTTCCGCTTCTCCCCCTCCGCCGGAAGGCGAAGCGGAGAGCAAGGAGCCGGAAGGGGAAGTGGTCGATGCGGAGTACGAAGACCCCGCGAAAAAATAGCGCAAATTCCGGCTTCGTGTCAGAGGCGGAGGAAAGGAGGACACATCATGACACTCATTCGTTGGACAGATCCGTTCCGGGACATCACAACCCTTCAGGACCGGATGAACCAGCTCTTCGGAAACTTCCTGGAGCGTGGTCATGGCCGCGAGGAAGGACTGGGGACCGGCGTTTGGATGCCGGCCGTGGACATCTATGAAACCAAAGACGCGATCTGCGTCCGGGCGGAGCTTCCCGGCGTGGACAAGGATGCCATCGGCGTTGAGGTCAAGGATGGCGTCCTCATCCTGCGGGGGGAGCGCAAGTTCGAGAAGGAAGTAAAGGAGGAAAACTACCATCGGATCGAACGGTCGTACGGGACCTTCCATCGCTCCTTCACGTTGCCCTCCTCGGTCGACGGGGAGAAGGTCACCGCCCGGATGAAGGATGGTGTCCTGCAGGTGGACCTGCCGAAGAAGGAGCAGGCAAAGCCGAAGCAGATCAAGATATCCGCGTAACCTTTTGAGACCTATCGTGCATTCTCCCAGGCCTCTTTCCTGGGGCCGGGGAGGGATAAGGAGGAGGAAAATGGCGATCGTACGCTGGCTGGATCCGTTCCGAGATCTGTCGGCGATACAGGACAGGATGAACCAGATTTTCGAGGATGCCCTTGCGCGCTCCCGAGGGCGGGAAGAGGGGCTCCGGACGGGCATGTGGACTCCCGCCGTGGACATCTACGAGAACAACGAGTTTGTCGTGGTCAAGGCGGAACTCCCCGGCGTGGAGAAGGATCGGATCTCGGTGGAGGTAAAGGAAGGGATTCTCACGCTGCGCGGGGAGCGCGGGTTCGATCGGGAGCTAAAGAAAGAGAGCTATCACCGGATCGAGCGGGCGTACGGGAGTTTCCAGCGTTCGTTTTCCCTGCCGGTATCCGTCGACCAGGAGAATGTGACCGCCCGGTTCCAGGACGGTGTTCTTGAGGTGAAGCTGCCCAAGAAGGATCAGGAGAAGCCGAAGCAGATCGAAGTGGATGTAAAATAATAGCGGTTTCCGGGTGCCGGGGAGCGAAACGGTTCCCCGCGGGTTTCTCCCGGAGAGGGGATGACTGTACGGGGGATGGATCCCAGGAAGAACTATTACGAGGTGCTGGGCGTTTCGGAAAACGCCTCCCTGGACGAAATCCACAAAACCTTCCGGCGGCTGGCGAAGAAGTACCATCCGGACGTAAACCCCGGGGACAAGGCGTCGGAAAACCGGTTCAAGGAGATCAACGAGGCGCATGAGGTTCTGGGCGATGAAAAGAAACGGAAGGAATACGATGCGCTGCGAAAAGGGGTCTTCACCGGAGGAGGACCGTTCCGGGGGACGGGAGGATTCGATTTCGACCGGGGGAGCTATGCCTCCGGGGAGTCCTTCGATCTTGGGGACGTCTTCGGGGACCTGTTTTCCGGGGGCGGCTTCGCGCAACCTGCCGCCCGCGGGACCGACCTTACGATGGAACTCTCGGTCGATTTCCTCGACATGGCGAGGGGGTCGGAACGGACCCTGGAATACCGGCGGCCGAGGGCGTGTAAGGCCTGCCGGGGATCCGGCCTGACGGGGCGCCGGGCGTGCGCTACGTGCAGGGGAGCGGGGATGACGGAGGAGGCCGAGCGAATCAAGGTCCGGATCCCTGCCGGGGCGCAGGACGGTTCCACGATCCGCGTGGCGCGCAAGGGGTCGGAGGGGGTCGGAAAGGCGAGGAGCGGTGACCTCATCATCCGTTTTCGGATGATTCCCCACCCGTATTTCCGCCGGGAAGGGAGCGATATCTACCTTGACGTCCCGGTCACCTATTCCGAGGCCGTGAAAGGAGCGAAGATATCGGTGCCTACCATCGACGGCCCGGTGGCGGTTTCGGTTCCGGCGGGGTCGTCAAGCGGCAAAAAGCTCCGACTGCGTGGGCGGGGTGTCCTGAAACCCGGGACCTCGTCCCGGGGAGACCAGTACGTGGTTTTGCAAGTGGCCGTCCCGAAAGAACAATCCGAGGAGCTTTTGGCGCTGATCGAGCGGCTGGCGGCGTTCGAGGACCCGAATTTGCGGGGCAGGTGGAACTGATTTGGATATAATGGAATCAATACGCAAGAGGGGAGAGAAGCGAGAGATATGGGCAATACGTTGAAGACCGGGGTCCTGCTTGTTCTCCTGACCGTTCTGTTCGTTGCGGTCGGGAACTATGTGGGAGGCCAGGGAGGGATGGTCATGGCGTTCGCCTTCGCCGTGCTCATGAACGCCGGGGCCTACTGGTTCTCCGACAAGATCGTGCTCAAGATGTACCGTGCCCAGGAAGTTTCCGAGGCGGAGGCGCCGGAGCTGCATGCCATGGTCCACCGGCTGTCGACGGCGGCATCCGTTCCGATGCCGAAGGTCTATATCCTTCCCAGTGATTCCCCCAACGCGTTCGCCACGGGGAGGAACCCGCAGCACGCCGCGGTCGCCGTGACGCGGGGGATCATGAGGATTCTCGCCCCGGACGAACTGGAAGGGGTGCTCGCCCACGAGATGGCCCACGTGAAGAACCGGGACATCCTGATCGGGACGGTCGCCGCGACGCTTGCGGGAGCCATCATGATGCTTGCCCGATTTGCCCAGTTCGCTGCGATATTCGGCGGCGGAAGGGACCGGGAAGGGGGAGGCGGGGGCCTGGGGCTTATCGCGATGGTAATTGTCGCCCCGATCGGCGCCATGCTCGTCCAGATGGCGGTATCCCGGTCGCGGGAGTACCAGGCCGACGCGAGCGGCGCCCGGTTCTGCGGGCGGCCCGATTCGCTTGCCCGTGCGCTGGAGAAGATCGCCGGCACGTCAAAGCGGATTCCCCTCGAGGCCACGCCGGCGACCGCCCACATGTTCATCATGAGCCCGCTGTCCGGCAAGGGAATGATGTCGTTGTTCAGCACGCACCCGCCCATGGAGAAAAGGGTGGAGAGACTGCGCGCGATGCGGGTTGGCGCCTGATGACGAGGCCGCCGGAAGGCGGGAGAGGAGAGTCGCAAATCCCATGATGGAGATATCCTTCTACCGGGAGAAGCTGTCCGAATCCGGGCACCAGATGCTGAACGCCTCTATCGAGGAGTCGCAGCGCCGGCACCACTACTATCTTGGTCTCGAACACCTGTTCATCGCCTTTGCCGAGCAGGAGAAGACCGTTTTCCGGGAGCTCATGTCGTCCGTGGGCCTTTCCGTCGAGGCGGTGCTCTATTCGGTGAACGAGCACCTCAACATCTCCCGCCAGTACCTCGGCGTGGGTCTCAAGGTCCCTCCGGCCACGAAGCAGGTCTTCCGGGTGGCCTGGGAGACGGCGCAGAGGAACCGCCGGCCCCAGATCGACGCCGCGGATCTTTTCCTGGGGATCTTCCACGAGGTTCATTCGATACCCGCCCGGATCCTCAAGAACTACGGGGTGGACCCCGCCGTCGCCCTTTCCCGCTTTTCGACCCAGTTGCGAAGCCGGGAGGAGAAGGTCGAGGAGTTCCGCAAGAGGTACGAGCTGCCCGCCAACCTGCGGACGTTCGGGGTAAACCTGAACCTTCTCGCGCGTGAGGGAAAGATCCCGCCGATCGTGGGACGGGATCGGGAGATCGACCGGATCATCGAGTACCTCTGCCACAAGGACCGCAGCAACTCGGTGATGATCGTCGGGGACCCCGGGGTCGGGAAGACCGCGGTGGTCGAGGGTCTCGCGATGCGGCTGGAGTACGAGCCGCACCGGGTCCCGGAACGCCTGCGGGCCCACCAGATCGTCAACCTCCAGATGAACACGGTGGTGGCGGGAACGGTCTTCCGCGGAATGTTCGAGGACCGGATCGAGAAGGTCATCGGGGAGGTCAGGGACCGCCGGAACCTGATCCTGTTCATCGACGAGGCGCACACCCTGATCGGGGCCGGTTCCGCGATGGGCGTCCCCTCCGATGCGGCGAACATCTTCAAGTCCACGCTTGCCCGGGGGGAGGTCCAGATCATCGGGGCCACCACCTTGACCGAGTTCAAGGAGATCATCCAGGAGGACGAGGCGCTGGCGCGCCGGTTCCGCGTTGTTAAAATAGAGGAGCCCACGGTCGAGGAGACGCGGGAAATCCTGTTCGGACTGAAGCCCAGGCTGGAAAACAATTACGCCGTGGAGATCGCGGACGAGGCGATCGAATTCGCCCTCTCCATGTCCGACCGGTACGCGAGGTCGCTTAGGCTTCCCGACAAGATCATCAATTGGATCGACACGGCATGCGTCCGGGTCGAGATACACGGGGACAGGAAGAAGACGGTGCGGAGAGGCGACGTCCTCGGGGTGATTTCCGAGGAGACGAAGACTCCCGCGGACATCGTGCAGCGCGATGTCCTCGACCGTTTCGGGGACCTGGAGGAAAGGATCGGCCGGCGTCTGGTCGGCCAGCAGGAAGCGATCCGGGCCGTGGGGAAGGCGTTGCGGCTGAACAAGGGCCCGCTCAAGGAGAACGTCTACCGGCCGGACGGCGTCCTGCTGTTCCTCGGCCCGACGGGCGTCGGGAAAACGGAGATGGCGAAGGCGCTCGCGGAGTACCTGTTCGGGAGCGATCTTCTCATGGTCCGGGTGGACATGTCCGAGTACCGGGACGGGGCCCTCGCCGTGGACAAGCTCATCGGAATGCCGCGCGGCATCGTCGGCTCCGAGAGGGGGGGGATCCTGACCAACCAGGTCAGGGACAATCCCTACACGGTCGTCCTGCTCGACGAGATCGAGAAGGCGGATTCCTACGTGCACAACCTCTTCCTGCAGGTATTCGACGAAGGCTGGCTTACCGACGGACGCGGAAAGAAGGTCTACTTCTCGGACGCCATTATCATCATGACGAGCAATCTGGGCGCGGAGGAACTTTCGAAGCTGACCCGCCCCCTGGGATTTTCGACCGGCACCGAGGATTTCGAGCCGGTGAAGAAAAGCGTCCTCAAGGCGGTGGAGAACCGGTTCAATCCGGAGTTCATCAACCGTCTTGACGACGTCATCGTCTTCTCCCCCCTCATGTTCGACGAAGTGAAGCGGATCGCGACGATCTACCTCGAGTCGGTGCGGAAGATGATGGCCGCCTCGGGCAAGACGCTTCTCTTCTCCGACGCCTCCCTGAACGCCCTGTCCTCGACGGGCTTCAGCGTGAAATACGGGGCCCGTTTCCTCAAGAGGCACATCGACGAGAAGGTGAAGATGCCGATTACGCTCAAGTGGAAAGAGTCCGATCGCTTCCTCGTCGAGGAGGAAGGCGGAGAGGTGGTCGTAATCGCAGAGGGGGTGCCGATTTAATGTCTGAAGAGGAGAAGAAGGGATTCAAGATCGTCGACAAGCGCGGCCTGCCCGATGAGGAACGGGAGAGGGAGAAGGCGCCGCTGCTGCCGAAACCGCCCGCCGATGCCGGGAACCGCGAGGCCCCGGGGAGTGTCCATGAGAAGAAAGGCCCTGGGGCAGGGAAATCGCCCGTGGGAGGGCCGTCGTTTCTCGATCTCGTGATGTCGCTCCAGATGGGAACGATGGTCAACCTGGGAATGGTCCAGGCCGGCGACGGCCGGCAATCCCCGGTGAACCTCCCGGCCGCCAAGGATTCCATCGACCTCCTCGACATCCTCAAGGAGAAGACGAAGGGGAACCTGACAGAAGAGGAAACGGGCGTTCTCTCGGAGGGGCTCTACCACCTCCGGATGGCGTACGTGGCGGCGCTCAAGGCGGGGGTTTCCGCACCCAAAGCAGGGCAGGAACCGGGAGGAAAGGAAACATGATCGGAAAAGGCAAGGTTGTCGTTCTTTTGCTCGCGGCGGTGGCTGCAGGGGTGGTTCTGTCGGCGGCGTTGAACCTCTCCCCCCTGAGCAGCGCGTTCTGGGGAAGCGGCGAAAAAGAAAAGGCGGGCGAGGCGGCGCCCCTTGCTGTCGGCAAGGTCCTCCCTCTGGAGAGCATCCCCGCCCTCGTGAAAGAGGTGTCGCCGGCGGTCGTGAACATCAGCACGACACAGGTGGTCAAGCTCCGCAGGCCGCGCATGCGCTCCCCCTTCGGCCAGCAGGATCCGTTCGAGGAGTTCTTCCACAACTTCTTCGGGAACATCCCCCAGGAGCAGAAGCGGCGGAGCCTGGGGTCCGGGTTCATCGTCTCCGATGACGGGTACATTCTCACCAACAACCACGTTGTCGAGAAAGCGGACGAGATCACGGTGACCCTGCTGGACAAGCAAGAGCTGCAGGCGGAGGTCGTCGGCACCGACACCAAGACCGACATTGCCCTCATCAAGATCAAGGCGGGGAAGAAGCTCCCGTTCGTCCCGCTTGGGGACTCGGAGGGGCTGGAGATTGGGGAATGGGTCGTGGCCATCGGAAACCCGTTCGGGCTCGGGCACACCGTCACAACGGGGATCGTGAGCGCCAAGGGGCGGGTGATCGGCTCCGGTCCATACGACGATTTCATCCAGACCGACGCGTCGATCAACCCCGGGAACTCGGGAGGGCCCTTGTTCAACATGAAAGGCGAGGTCGTGGGAATCAATACGGCGATCATCCAGGGGGGGCAGGGGATCGGCTTTGCGACCCCGATCCATCTGGCCAAATCGGTCCTCGGCCAGTTGAAGGAAAAGGGAAAGGTCACCCGCGGCTGGCTTGGCGTCTACATCCAGCGGCTGACTCCGGATATGGCGGAGTCGCTGAACATCCCGGGGAAAAAGGGTGCCCTGGTGGCCGACGTCACCAAGGATGGGCCGGCGGAGAAGGCCGGTATCCGATCCGGAGACGTGGTTGTCTCCTTCGACGGCAAGGGGGTGGAAAGCGAGCACGATCTTCCCCAGATCGTCGCCTCGACGACGCCGGGGAAGAAGGTGGAGGTGATCGTCATCCGGGACGGCAAGGAGGTGAAGGTTCCCGTCTCCATCACGGAGATGGAGCCGGAAGCCGAGCAGAAGCGCGCCGGCGGGCCGGATCTCTCGAAGGGGCTGGGACTCGCGGTCCAGGACATCACGCCGGAAATCGCCCGGCACCTGAACCTCGAAAATCCGAAGGGCGTGCTGGTCTCCTCGGTCGATCCCGGAAGCCCTGCCGACGATGCCGGCTTTCGCGAGGGAGACGTGATCCGGGCGATCAACCGAACGCCCGTCAAGGATTCCGGGGAGTTCGAAAAGCAGATCGCGAACGGAAAGAAGGACAAGACCGTCCTCTTCCTGGTGGAGCGGGGGGAGGGGCGGATATTCCTCGCAGTGAAGAAACGCTGACTCCGTCAGGGAAACATTTCACGGGAGGGCGGCTGGCGGGGGACACTCCTGCACGATGATTTCCCTGGACAAGCTGACAGTGAAGTCGCAGGAGGCCCTGCAGGACGCCGTTCGCATCGCCTCGGAAGCGGGCCACGGGCAGGTGGAGCCAGAGCATCTCTTCCTTTCCCTCCTTCGCCAGGAGGGGGGCGTGGCGTTGGATCTCTTTGCCCGTGCGGGGGTGCCGGCCCCGCGTCTCCTGTCCGGGGCGACCTCCCTGCTCGATTCCTTCCCCAAGGTTTCGGGGGCCGTGAGCCGGGGGCTCTCCCCGCGGATGGAACCCCTGTTCCACCGGGCGCTCTCGGAGGCGGACGCGTTCCGGGACGAATATCTCTCCGCGGAGCACATCCTCCTTGCCATGACTTCCGAACCGGGAGCCGTTGCGGATCTGCTCCGCAAGAACGGTGTGACGCGGGAGGGGCTCCTTTCGGCGCTTACCTCCATCCGCGGAACGCAGCGGGTGACGGACGAAAACCCCGAGGCGAAGTACCAGGCGCTCGACAAGTACTGTCGTGACCTTACCGAGCTGGCGCGCCGGGAGAAGCTCGATCCCGTGATCGGGAGGGACGATGAGATCCGGAGGGTGATACAGGTCCTCTCCCGCCGGACGAAGAACAATCCCGTCCTGATCGGAGACCCGGGAGTGGGCAAGACGGCTATCGCCGAAGGACTGGCACAGCGCATTATCTCCGGTGACATCCCGGAGGGCCTTCGGGACAAACGGGTTCTCGCTCTGGACATGGGGGCGCTGATTGCCGGCGCGAAGTACCGCGGCGAGTTCGAGGACCGGCTCAAGGCTGTCCTGAAGGAAATTGCCGCCGCGGAGGGGCGGGTGATCCTCTTCATCGACGAGCTGCACACGCTCGTGGGGGCCGGGAAGGCGGAAGGGGCGATGGATGCGTCCAACATGCTGAAGCCCGCCCTCGCCCGGGGGGAGCTGCGATGTGTTGGGGCGACCACCCTGGACGAGTACCGCAAGTACGTTGAGAAGGACGCGGCGCTGGAGAGGCGGTTCCAGCCCATTCTCGTGGAGGAGCCGTCCGTCGAGGACACGATCGCGATCCTGCGGGGCCTCAAGGGGAGGTACGAGGTGCACCACGGTGTCCGGATCAAGGACTCGGCCCTCATCGCTGCGGCCACCCTTTCGAACCGGTATATCTCCGACCGGTTCCTGCCCGACAAGGCGATCGATCTGGTGGACGAGGCTGCCTCAAAGCTTAAGATTGAGATCGATTCCGTACCCACCGAGATCGACGAACTCGAGAGGAAGATCATCCAGCTTGAGATGGAGAAACAGGCCCTGTCGAAGGAGTCGGAC
>JBAULH010000022.1:0-7622 GCA_049578085.1 Candidatus Deferrimicrobiaceae bacterium | reverse complement strand
CAGGCGATGAACACCGGTCACGACGGATCGATTACCACCGGCCATGCGAACACTCCCCGGGACATGCTTCGTCGACTGGAGACGATGGTCCTGTTTTCCGGGGTAGAGATCCCCGTCAAGGCAATCCGGGAGCAGATCGCCTCCGCGATCGACATCCTCGTGCATATGAGCCGGATGGGCGACGGAAGCAGAGCCGTTACGTCCCTGACCGAGGTGACGGGAATGAGCGAAAGCCAGATCCTGCTGCAGGAAATTTTCCGTTGGGCAAAGGAGAAAGGATCCTCGAATGGTGGAAAATTACTCCCGACCGAAATCCCTTCCAAATTCCTTTCGTCCGGGGAAAACCCATGGGCATGACCTTCATCGAGTATTCCCTTATCCTCAGCGGTGCGGCATGCCTATCCTTGTTCCTCATTCGCACCCTCGCCCCCTTTCTTCGGTTCCGTTTGGACAACACCTCGGAATCCACATCGAGAATTCTCCGGGAAGAATTCCTGTCCCTGGCACCGGGACAAGTTCGGGGTATCCTTCTCTCCGCCGCTGGCATAGCGGCTCTCGGTGCCATGGTTTCGACGAGGGATATTTTCTGGTTTGTTGTGGCCGGGGTTTGCCCCGTTCTTCTCTGCGGCGTCGTGGCACGTTGTATTCGAGCGAAAAGACGAAAACGAATCGTGTCCCAGCTTCCGGCGTTTCTCGAAATTCTCTCCGGTCACGTCAAAGCCGGGCACAGCATCCCCGAATCCCTCCAGGCGGCGACCCCCCTTCTCCCTTCGGGTATCCGGGAAGAGATCCAATGGCTCTGTCAGGCGATCCGCCTGGGAACCTCCCTGCCGGACGCACTCCGCGCGTGGGAAGAGCGTATGGCATGTGAAGAGATATCCATAATCGTTTGCCCTCTCCGCATCGCCATCCCCGCCGGGGGAAACCTCTACGATCTCCTCACCCGTTGCCGTGACATACTCAATGCGAAAATACGGCAACAGGAAAAGATGCGGAGTCTGACCGCACAGGCGAGGCTCCAGGCTCTTGTGCTGACTTTCCTTCCTCCCGGATTCATCGCGGTCTTGTCGAAAATCGACCCCGGATATCTCGCTCGATGCCGGGATTCAGAGGCAGGGAAAACCCTATTGGCGATCGCCGGTGCGCTTCAGCTTCTCGGTTGGCTTTGTATCCGGAGGATCATGGCAGCAAGCAAATGAAGACGATCGACTTCGTGTTCATCGGGTTTCCGTTGATGGCCGGTTTTTTTCTGTTGTGCCGGTGTCTTAAACGAAGTCCCCTCCCCCGCGTGATCGTTCGCGTCCCGGAGAAGATGATGGGGTTGCACAAAAATGCACACAGGAAACTGGTCGAAGGAAAACTATTTCCCATTCCCGGGGGTGTGCTGGTCACCTCGCTGCGTGGCTGGATCGCGGGAGAACTGGTCGGGATATCGGTCGTGGCGCTGACCTTTGCCGCCAACCCGTCCCTTTCCCGAATCCCCTTTTCGCTCGCCCTCGGTTTTTGTCTTGGTTTTCCCACTATCCTGTTTTCCGTTCGGGGGGAGGCGAGAAGGAAGATAGAAAGCGTTCGCTCCTCCCTTCCCGTCGCCTCCTTCCTGCTCTCCCTCCTCCTCGAAGCGGGGATGGGATCTCACTCCGCCTTGCAGGAGGCGGCACGCGCAATTCCGAATGGACCCCTCACCAGGGAACTGGAAGAGATCTCCCGGGCCCGGATGTTGGGAATTTCCAGGGAGGAAGCCGTGGAGAGATCCCGGAAGCGGGTCCCCCTCGAGGATTATCATGTTTTCCTCAACCTTGTCCGCCAGGGGGAACGGCTGGGGGTAGGTCTTTCCCGGGCGTTGCGCGAACATTCGTCGAAAATGCTGGAAGGAGAAACGTTCCGTGCGGAAACGACAGCCCAGAAGGCTGCGGTGAAACTCCTCTTTCCCCTGGTAGTCTTCATTTTCCCCGCAGTCGTATTGATAATATTTTCTCCCATCATATTGAATATCTGGGAAATCTGGGGGCAGTGAGGCATGAAAACGATTTGTCTCGTCGGCAAAGCAAGAGGTGTGGTCGCTATGTTGATGGTTTGTGTCTTTCTTCCCGTTTCGCATGCTTGGGGAGGGGAAACCGAAAGGTCCGGTCGTAATGCCAATACCGGAAGGGACCAGAGCAGAGAGTTGACCCTGTCTCTGCGTATTGCAGAGGTGAAGGGGGATGAGGCCGTTCGAAAGTATGTTCGATGTCTCCTTCGACAGAAAAAGGGGAAATCGTTACGTCACAATCCCTAGGGTCATGCGGTATCCCTCTTGCTGTTGATTATAATAAAGACTCGAAACCTGTCCCGGAGGAAGAACCACGGATGACCATTCCGTGAAACCGCCGAGAATGCATTACGGCTGGGTCATCGTCCTCACCGGAGGACTGACCGTCTTCTCCTGCCTGGGACTGGCCCGGTTCGCCTACAGCATGCTGCTCCCCTCGATGGGAAAGGCCCTGCGCCTCGGCTACGACCAGATGGGCTTCATCGGAACAGGGAATTTCGCCGGGTACCTGGCCGCCGTCGCCATGGCGCCTTTCTTCATGCACCGGTGGGGAGGGCGCCGCACGATCACGATCGGTCTATTTCTTCTTGCCTCCTGCATGGTCCTCATCGGCCACGGCACGGGGTTTCTTCCCGTCCTTGTCCTCTACTTCCTGACGGGCATCGGGAGCGGCCTTGCCAACGTGCCCATGATGGTGCTGGTGTCCCACTGGTTTACGCAGGCGAAACGGGGACGAGCGGCTGGGCTCATGCTCGCCGGAAACGGGCTGGCGATCATTTTCGCCGGGATGCTCGTTCCCGCCCTCAACCGAAAACTGGGTTCCGACGGGTGGCGAGCCGGATGGCAGGTTCTGGGAGCGATATCCGTCGTGATTGCCGTCACTGCCGGTTTGCTGCTGCGCAACTCCCCTTTCGACCTGGGACTTTCGCCCCTCGGCCATAAGAACACGGCCGGGGAGCATCCATTACCTTCCCCCCCGAATGTGGCCGGAAAGGGAACCATGCTTCACCTCGGCATCCTGTACCTGATTTTCGGCCTCACCTACATGATCTATGGAACCTTCATCGTCACCACGATGGTCGCCGAGCGCAGCATCCCGGAGGTCACGGCGGGCCGGTTCTGGGCCTGGGTGGGATTCTTCTCCCTTTTCTCCGGCCCCCTGTTCGGGGCACTATCGGACCGGATCGGGCGCAAGGGAGGGTTCATGGCGGTCTTCGCGGTGCAGGCGATTTCCTACGCCCTCGCCAGCGTCGACATCGGGATGTGGGCCCTCTATCTGTCGATCGCCCTGTACGGAATCGCCGCCTGGAGCATTCCGACCATCATGACGGCCGCGGTAGGCGACTACTTCGGTCTTGCCCGTGCAGCCGCGGCTTTTTCCATCATCACCTTCTTCTTCGGCGCGGGACAGACCCTCGGTCCGGGGCTGGCGGGGATCGTGGCAAAACACACCGGGACTTTTTCCTATTCCTATCTGCTGGCGGCGGCGGCGACCGGATGCGCCGTTTTGCTTGCCTCCTTTCTCCGAAAGCCGCTCGGAGAGAGCCCGGTCCCCGATCTGCCATCCAAGTGACGGAACAAAAGGGATGAGCAGTATAATTTGATTAGTCCTTGCTCGGCGGTTTGCATACCTTGCATGGAATGTAACCCGCACCAAGGGCATCTTTCGCCGAATGGAAGGTTGCCATGTTCTCGGAGCGGAATTTCTGCGCCCAACGGCATGATGGATAGTGATACTTGTTCGACTTGGCGGGAACTACGTACCGATAATTCGCTGCAACGGGTTTCGTATAAATGATGACAAACAGGACAACAGACATTACGAGCGCTATCGTTATAAATCGCTTCATTATGGCTCCCCCCGACTAAAAAAAAACCTATTGATGGAATGTACCTCCCGGCAAGAAAGAGTGCAAGGGATGACAGGGGGGATGGGAGTGCGCAACTCGAAGGTTTCGCGTAGTGAAAACAGAAAAAAGGAGGTACAAAGTGAGACTAAACATTCGGGCGTTCGGATTCACGTGCGCATTAGTCTGGGGTTTGGGCTTATTCTTTCTTACTTGGTGGGTAATCGCCTTCGATGGTGCAACCGGTGAGGTTACCTTGCTCGGGCGTATTTATCGAGGATACAACATTAGTCCAATAGGCAGTGTCATCGGCCTGGTTTGGGCTTTCGCCGATGGTTTCATTGGTGGTGTGGTGTTTGCCTGGCTATACAATATATTGGCCACCCGCTTCCCTGCTACAAAGGAACTACAGCACCAATAAGAAAAGGGGAACACCCTTGGATAGTTTCGCGTCCGACAAGGGGGCGTATACTTTTCCCCTATTCTTTCCTCTTGTTGATTTTTTCTTTGGTCTTGAAGGGCTGCGATTATACTTATGTAATGTTTTTCAATCGCACATTGCTCACCAGAACATAACCATACCAACTCCCGTGTCCCATCCGTCCTTGTTTGCGCCCCGGCCTTGCTGTCCTTCCACTTCTTGTACTGTAAGAGCGCACCCGGTTAATTCCCCCCGGATTTGGTCACATTTGAGGTGTTGATATTGAAAAGGTGAAACATGTGGCGTACTAACGTTTTTAGCGCTTGCAGCACACCCTGCGAATGACACCATAATCGCAAGCAAGAAAATTATTTTTATGCCCCGTGACAACATATGTAATTCCTTTAATTTAATAGAAAGAATTCATATCTCGCTTATTTGCAATATCTAAGCCGACGGATAAGATGTCTTAAAACTTCTTATAAATTAGAGAAATACAGCCATCAGGAGGAAATACCTGTGACTAAAATTCGCCTTATTTGAGATATGTTTGCCGAGAAATGTTTATCCGCGACCGATGGGATGTCGCGCCCAAACGAAAAATATCGATTATGAAGGGGATGATGGACAGCCTCTCCAATCGTAAGGGGAGGCGGCTGAGTTTGATACCGTGATTTGGCCCCACCGTTCGGAGGCGTGATCATCTAATTTGGCCCCACCCTGAGCACGACCTCCGGTACGTTGAAGTTGACTGGACTTCGACGATCGGAGGTTGTTACGAGGTGACCAAGGTGGAGCTTTTTGAGCTTATCAGGCAAGAGCACTTTCTTCACGGCAAGAGTATCCGAAGGCTGTCCAGGGAGCATAAGATCCATCGCCGGATGATCAGACAGGCGATCTCCAGTGCCCTTCCCCCTCCCCGGAAGAGGTCCTCCCGCGCTCCGGTCGTGCTCACAGATGCACTTCGCGGTGTCATCGACGGCTGGCTGGTCCTGGACCGGGATGCTCCCCGGAAGCAGCGGCACACGGCGCACCGGATCTTTGTGCGTCTTCGGGACGAGCACTGTTTCCCGGGCGCCGAAGTGACGGTGAGGCGATACGTGCGCCTGCGCCGGCGCGAGATGGGGCTGGTGGGGGAAGCCTTCGTGCCCCAGGTCCATGTGATCGGCGAAGAGGGCGAGGTGGACTGGTACGAGGCCTTCGTCGACTTGCCGTCGGGCCGGCAACGCATCGGGATTTTCCAGATGCGATCCTGCTACTCGGCGGACGAGTTCCACATGGCCTTCCCCCGCAAGACCCAGCAGGCGTTCCTGGAGGGACACGCGGCGGCTTTTGGCTACTTTCACGGGGTCTTCCGCCAGGTTCGGTACGACAACCTCGCCTCCGCCGTAAAGAAGATCCTTTCCGGTCGGCGCCGCGAGGAGTCGGACCGGTTCGTGGCGCTGCGGTCCCACTACCTGTTTGCCTCCTCCTTTTGCCGCCCCGGCAAGGAAGGCGCCCACGAGAAGGGGGGCGTGGAAGGAGGCGTGGGACGCTTCCGGCGCAACCATCTGGTCCCGGTGCCTTCCTTCGGGGATTTCGACGAGCTCAACCGCTACCTGCTCTGTCGGTGCATCGCGGACCGGAGCCGCACCATCCCCGGCAAGGTCAAGACGGTGGAGGAAGACCGGCAGGACGAGGTCTCTCTCCTGTTGGCGTTGCCGGAGGCGCCGTTCCCCACCGCGGAGGTGGGCGGCGGCCGGGTCGACGCGAAGGGGTTGGTCAACATCAAGACGAACCGATATTCCGTCCCCATCGGTTTGAGGGGACGGACTGTGGAAGTGCGCCGCCACGCCCGCACGGTCGAGATGATTCATGGGGGACGTCTCGTGGCCGCCCACGAGCGGATCTTCGAGCGCTTCGGGATCCAGGTGACGCTCGACCATTACCTGGACCTGCTGCGGGTCAAGCCGGGGGCGTTCAAGGGATCGCTGCCTCTGTCCCAGGCCAAGGCCGCCGGGACCTTTCCCCCCCTCTACGACCGTCTCTGGGAGGTCCTCAAGCAGCGCTACGGGGAGACCGAGGGGACCAAGCAGCTGGTGGAGGTCCTCCTGTTTCATCGACAGGCTCCCCGGGCCCAGGTGGAGGCGGCGGTGACGGAGGCTCTGCGGTTGGGCTGTTGCGATGCCGGAGCCATTGCCGTTTTGGTGCGCCATCAGATTGCAGAGGAGGAAGCGCCCGTCCCGCCTCTGACCGATCTGGGATCGCTCTCCGTGTACGAACGACCCGCGGGTGATGTGGCTCATTACAACGCGCTGCTCTCCCCGCTCGGCATGCCGGCGGTGCACGGATGACCCCCGCCGCTCATGGGACCGCCGAGATTGGCACGCTGTGCAAGCACCTGAAGCTTCCCACGGTGGGCCGGGAAGCCCCAAGACTGGCCGAGGAGGCGCGTCGCCAGGGGATCACTCCCCTTACGTTTCTGGCAAAGCTCTTGATGGCCGAGCTTCGGGAACGGGAGGAGCGCCGGGCCGTCCGCCGGATCAAGGAGGCGGGATTCCCGCTGATCAAGACGCTGGACGGTTTCGACTTTGCCAAGGCGCCCCATCTGCCCGAGGCGCGGATCCGGGAACTCCTCACCGGGACCTACATCGCCCGGGCGGAGCCGATCCTCTTTCTGGGGGAGCCGGGCACCGGGAAGACGCATTTGGCGACGGCTCTGGGCGTGGCGGCGGCAAAAGACGGCCGCTCCGTGCGTTTCACCACCACGGGGCGCTTGGTCACCGAGCTGGTCGAAGCCAAGGACGCCCATCAGCTGGGGCGCATCGCGGGACGTCTGGCCCGGGTGGACGTGCTGATCCTGGATGAGTTCGGCTATTTGCCCTTTTCCCGCAACGACGCCGAGCTTCTGTTCCAGGTCCTCTCCGAGCGCCAGGAACAAAAACCTCTGATCCTGACCACGAACCTGCCCTTCGGGGAATGGACGAGCATCTTCTCGGACCCGCGGCTGTGCCGGGCTGTGGTGGATCGGATTACGCACAAGGCCCATATCATCGAGACGGGGGGTAAATCGATCCGCCTGGAGGAGGCCATCGCCAGAACGAAGCGGAACGGACCATCGGGAACAAAGAATCCCGCAACCAAAAAGGAAAGGGAGAGCGATCGCAGTTAACCGAACGGGTGGGGCCAAAATAGATGATCGGGGTGGGGCCAGATCAGGTTGACAGACTCAGCGGACTTGCTAACCCGCGTTTGACGCAATTTATTAACGGTGTCGATCATCTTGCTTCACCAGCTTTTAGCCCACCTAACGCGCAGGCTAAGCTGCGGACGCTCAGCGAGAAAC
>JBAULH010000021.1:0-9687 GCA_049578085.1 Candidatus Deferrimicrobiaceae bacterium | reverse complement strand
GGGGGGACATTCCTATATCGAGTTGTACGTTGAGGAGTGTCCCCCCCCCGGCGTTGAGGAGTGTCCCCGGGGGACGATATTTCCTGGGAAAGGAGCTTGCATGGCGGCGAATCCTCTCGTGAAACTGGGAAAGCTCGGCCAGAGCCCTTGGCTGGACTTCATCGAACGCGGGCTGGTCTCGTCGGGAGGGCTGCTGCGCCTGGTCTCCGAAGACGGGATCAAGGGGGTCACATCCAACCCGACGATTTTCGAGAAGGCGATCTCCGGGGGGCGGGAATACGACGAGCAGATCCATGCTATTGCAGGCCGGGGCACCGGAGTGATGGAGGCCTACAAGGAGATCGTGACGGAGGACATCCGGAACGCGGCCGATGTGCTGCGGCCCGTTTACGACACCTCGTCCGGCGCAGACGGCTACGTATCCCTCGAGGTCGACCCGGACCTGGCGTACGATACCGAGCGGACGGTGGGGAGAGCGGAGGAGCTGTTCAAGGCGGTCCACCGGCCGAATGTCCTCATCAAGATCCCCGGTACGCGGGAAGGATTGCCCGCGATCGAGGAAACGATCGCGCGCGGCATCCCGGTGAACGTGACGCTCATCTTTTCCGTCAAACGGTATGAAGAGGTGGCGGAGGCGTATATTCGCGGGGTGGAGAGACTGGTCGCCCCGGGGAAAAGCCCGCACCGCGTCGCGTCGGTGGCCTCCTTCTTCGTCTCGCGGGTGGACACGGCGGTGGACCGGTTGCTTGACGAGGTGATCCCCCGGTGGCCGGGGTCGCCCAAGGCGGAAACGGCGATCTCCCTGAAGGGGAAGGTGGCGGTAGCCAATGCGCGGCTGGCGTACGCAAGATTCGGGGAGATATTCTCCACGCCGCGATGGAAAGAACTTGCGTCGAAGGGGGCCCGCGTGCAGCGCCCCCTGTGGGCGAGCACGGGGACGAAGAATCCGAAATATTCCGACGTGTTCTACGTCGATGAGCTGATCGGCCCCGACACAGTAAACACGATGCCCCTGGCCACGATCGATTTCTTCCGCGACCACGGGAAAGTCGAAGACACCCTGACGGGGAGGGAGAAGGAGGCGAGGGCGATTCTTGACGACCTGGGTCTCCTGGACATCGGGATCGAGGAGGTGTGCGAGAAGCTTGTCCGGGACGGAGTCCAGAGTTTTACGGACTCCTACAAGAAGCTCCTTGCGACGATCGAGAGGAAGATCTCCGAGACGAAGGTGACCTGAATCCTCCTTTTATGGATATGGCAACGTATCCGTAAGCGCCTCCCGGTGCCAAGGAGCGCAGCGGGGGGTTCCTCGGAGCGGCCTGTGGGGCGAGAGGGAGATTGCGGTGAGCGGAACCGGCAGCGAGCGGGCGATAGGTCGCGAGCGTTTGCTACGAGGAAACCCCCCGCGAGCACCTGGCACCGGGAGGGAATGCGCCTCAGGGCATCGGCCCGATGCGAGACCGTAATTACGAAACGAAGTACTAAGGGTGTTTCAGGAGGGTTCCCCGAGGAGGAGACATGCGCATCGCGATGGTGGGGCTGGGGAAGATGGGGATGAACATGACCCGCCGCCGGCGGCGCTGCGCAACGGGTTCGGAGGACACGCGGTGAAGAAGGCCTCCCTCTCCGGCCGTCCGAGGAAAGGGAAACGGGATGGCTGATACAGAGAAAAGCAATGTGGCGACTCCGATTCCCCCGGTGGACCAAGCCGCCTTGGTGCCCCCTCCATGCCTTCTCGTCATCTTCGGGGCCTCGGGAGACCTGACGAAGCGGAAGCTCGTCCCGGCCCTTTTCGGCCTCTATCGGGAGAAATTCCTGCCCGAGGAGTTCGCCGTCCTGGGGGTATCGCGCACTCCCTACGCGGACGACGCGTTCCGCGATTACCTGCGGGACGAGATCCGGAAAAGCGACCCGGGGGAATTCGACCCCGCCTCCTGGGACGCCTTCACGGAAAGGCTTTTCTACCAGCCCGGGGACATCGATGACCCGGCGAGCGCGAATGCCCTGAGGGAGAGAATCCGCAACATCGTGGGCGTCCGGGGGATTCCGGGAAATCTCGTTTTCTATGCCTCCGTCGCCCCGAAGTTCTACGTTCCCCTTATTTCCCGGATCGGAGAGGCGGGACTTGCCGTCCCGTCGGAGGATCTGCCCGGCTTCCGGCGCATCGTGATCGAGAAGCCGTTCGGCAACGATCGGGAAAGCGCCCACGAGCTTTCCCGCAAGGTCAGGGAAGTCTTCCGGGAGGATCAGGTCTACCGGATCGACCACTACCTGGGGAAAGAGACCGTCCAGAACATCCTCGTCTTTCGCTTCGCCAACGGCGTTTTCGAACCGTTGTGGAACCGGAATTACATCGACCACGTCCAGATCACGGTAGCCGAGGATATCGGCGTGGAGGGTCGGGGGGACTATTTCGAGGAGGCGGGGGTCGTCCGGGACATGATCCAGAATCACCTGCTCCAGTTACTCTCCAACGTTGCGATGGAGCCTCCCATTTCCCTTGCCGCCAACGACGTGCGCGACGAAAAAGTCAAGCTGTTGCGTTCCATCGAACCGGTGAAGGAAGAGGATGTCGGCGAGGTGTGCGTCAGGGGCCAGTATGCCGCCGGGGAGGTCCGGGGAAAGAAGTTCCCGGGTTACCGGGCGGAGAAAAACGTCTCGCCGCAGTCCCTTGTCGAGACGTACGCCGCCATGCGCCTCACCATCGACAACTGGAGGTGGGGAGGGGTCCCGTTCTATCTGCGCACGGGGAAACGGCTGGGCGGGAGAGTTTCCGAGATTGCGATCAAGTTCCGGCCGGCGCCGTTTCTTCTGTTCGACAACTCCGTGTGCGGACAGCTGGTATCGAATTACATCGTCTTGAACATCCAGCCCGAGGAGGGGATCTTCCTGAAGTTCGGTGCGAAAACTCCCGGGCCGTCGATCCGCGTGGAGCCGGTGGAGTTCAAGTTCACCTACGAGCAGGCGTTCGGGGCGAAATCCCGGCCGGCGTATGGACGGCTCCTGCTGGATGCGATGCTGGGGGATGCGTCCCTTTTCCCCCGGGATGACTCTGTCGACATCTCGTGGTCGCTGCTTACGCCGTTCCTTTCCCGCTGGAAGGAAAACCCGGGACGCGACCTGTTCTTCTATCCGGCGGGGTCCTGGGGTCCTCGCGAGGCCGACAAGCTCCTGGCCCGGGAGGGAAGAAAATGGAGGGTGGCGTGACAAAGGGAAGGGATGTCCTCTCCGGCAGGCTCTTCGTACTTTCCACCCCGGAGGAACTGGCGAGGGCGGCGGCAGGGCGTCTGTGGGGAATCGCACGGGAGCGCGCGATGGTCCTGGGCCGGTCCGGAAAGGGGGCGCGGCGAATCGCCGTGGCTCTCTCCGGCGGCAACACACCCCGTCTTACGCTTGCGGCCCTCTCCTCCGAGCCGTACCGGAGCCGTTTCCCGTGGGACCTCGTCCACATCTATCAGGTAGACGAGCGCTGGGTTTCCCCCGGGGATGCATCGAGCAACCAGCGGATGCTGCGGGAGACGCTCGTTTCCCGGTCCCCCCTCCCTCCGGACCACTTCCATCCGGTCGACACCTCCCTGCCCGACCCCCGGGAGGGAGTTCGCAGGTACGAGGAGATGCTTCGGCGCGCCTTCCGCGAGACCACCGGGGGTTTCCCCCGTTTCGATGCCGTCCTGCTGGGGCTGGGAACCGATGGACACACCGCGTCCCTTTTTCCCGGGTCCCCCGTTCTGGACGAGGGGACCGCCTGGGTCGCGAAGACCGAAGGAGGGGACCCACCCGTCCCCCGCATCACCCTGACGCTTCCTTTGCTGAACGCTTCCTCCCACGTCATCTTCCTGGTGAGCGGAAAGGAGAAGTCCATTGTTCTGGAAACGATTCTGATGGGGAAGGGAGCAGGGTTGCCTGCCTCCCGGGTTGCTCCCCGGAGGGGAAAGGTCACCTTCCTCGCGGATGCGGACGCGGCTTCACGTCTCGGGGGGAAATCCGCCCCGCCCCCCCGGGGTGGATGACGTGCGGAACAGGAAGGGCGGTGCCGCGTGAGAATTCTGGCGGGAGACGTAGGGGGAACGAAGACGAACCTCGCGCTCTTTTCCCGGGAAGGGATCGCATTGCGGCGGGTGGAGCTTCGCACGTTTCCGAGCGGCCGGTACCCCGATCTGGAATCGATTCTCGCGGAGTTTCTCGCCGGCAAACCCGGCGTTACAGCGGCATGCCTCGGGGTTGCGGGACCGGTGGTGTCCGGGCGAAGCCAGGTGACCAACCTCCCGTGGATCGTGGACGGACAGTCGATCCGGAGCGTCCTCGGGGCGGATCGCGTCTTCCTCGTCAACGATCTGCAGGCGACTGCCTTCGCCGTCCCGTTTCTCCCGGAAGAGAGCCTGGCTGTCCTCCAGCGGGGGGACGCCGAGCCGCAGGGAAACATCGCGGTCCTTGCCGCGGGGACCGGTCTCGGTGCTTCGTTCCTCGTGTGGACCGGCGCGGGGTATGTGCCGGTCGCTTCGGAAGGGGGACACGCCGATTTCGCTCCCCGGGACGAGCGGGAGGTCCGGTTGTTCGTTTCCTTGCAAAGGCGCCACAGGCACGTCAGCGTGGAGCGGGTGATCTCGGGACCGGGACTGTATGCGATCTACCGGTTCCTGCGCGAGTCCGAAGGGATGACGGAATCCAAAGAGATCGAAGCCCGGCTGGTCGAGGAAGACCCGCCGCGCGTCATCACGCGGGAGGGGCTTGCCGGGCATTCGGAGGCCTGCAGCGAGGCCCTCCGGATCTTCGCGTGTCTTTACGGGGCACAGGCGGGGAACCTTGCCCTCCAGGTGATGGCAACGGGGGGCGTGATCCTGGGAGGGGGCATCGCCCCCGCGATCCTGCCGATTCTCTCGGGCGAGACCTTTCTCGGGTCGTTTCTCTCCAAGGGCCGGTTCCGGGAGTTCCTGTCTCGGGTACCGGTCAAGGTGATCCGGGACGACAAGGCCGCGCTGCTCGGCGCGGCGCATTATGCCCTTGCGGGGGAGGGGGTGGCCGGGTGACGGCGGGCCGCAGACCTCCGAGGATCATCCTGGCCGCCGACCACGGGGGAGTGGCTTTGAAGGCGGATCTTCTCCGGTTCCTGTCCGCAAAGGGCTATGCGGTGCGGGATCTGGGAACCGATACCCCCGATCCGGTGGATTACCCCGATTACGGGTTTGCCGCTGCTGCGGCGATACAGAGGGGGGAAGCCGACCGGGCCATCCTTATCTGCAAATCCGGAATCGGGATGGCGATCGCGGCGAACAAGGCGAAGGGGGTGCGGGCGGCGCTGGTATCGACCGTGCCGGACGCCGAGCTGGCCCGGCGCCACAACGACGCCAACGTGCTCGTGCTGGGGGCGAACGAGGTCCCGGTCCGCAGGGCGCGAAGCATCGTGAGGACGTGGCTTGCGACCCCCTTCGAGGGAGGGCGCCATCGGCGGCGGGTGGAGAAAATCCGGCGCTTCGAGAAGGCCCATTGGATGGAGTGAAGAAGAGGGCGGTCCCCCGTTCGGGGTTCGTTACGGTTCGTCGCCCTCGATGATTCTGCGCAAGGCTGCCGCGAGGGCTCCGACCCGGTATGGCTTCTGGAGGAACCCCGCGGCCCCGGCCGAGAGAAGGCTTTGGGGTCTGCCTTCCACGGTGTATCCCGAGGAGATCAGGATTCGGATGGACGGATCGATCTCCTTCAGCCGGTGGAACGTCTCTTCCCCGCCCATCCCGGGCATGATCATGTCGAGGATGACGATCGCGATCTCCCCCCGCCTCTCCTCGTAAGTCTTCAGGGCCTCGAGGCCGTTCCAGGCCGTGAGAACCCGGTAGCCGAGCCTGCCGAGCATCTCAACCGCCAGCAGGCGAAGCGACTCCTCGTCGTCGACGAAGAGAATTGTTTCCGTTCCGCCGGGCGGGGGTTCTTCCGGGACGGCGGCAGGGGACGTCAATATCTCTTTCGAAGAGGCGGGCAGAAGCACCCGGAAGGTCGATCCTTCCCCGGGAACGCTGCGGACATCCAGATACCCCCCGTGGTTCTTTACGATGCCATACGCCATCGCCAGTCCCATTCCGCTCCCTTTCCCGGGGTCTTTCGTGGAA
The DNA here is from genome assembly GCA_049578085.1 of Candidatus Deferrimicrobiaceae bacterium. Lineage (GTDB taxonomy): Bacteria > Desulfobacterota > Deferrimicrobia > Deferrimicrobiales > Deferrimicrobiaceae > CSP1-8. Next base: position 3,589 of record JBAULH010000021.1, on the reverse strand, counting down.
AAGAACGGTTCGAAGATGCGCGGGAGGTTTTCGGAGGGGATCCCCACGCCGGTGTCGGAGAGGGAGAGGGAGATGTACTTCCCGCGCGCCAGGTCCTCGGGGACTCCCTCTTCCCCTCCGGAAAAGTCCTCGTGGCGTGTTCTGAGCGCAAGGGTTCCGCCGGTCGGCATGGCGTCGCGTGCATTGATGCACAGGTTGAGGACCGTCTGCTCCAGTTGGCCGGCGTCCCCCTCGACGGGCGATAGCCCGTCGTCCAGATCCGTCCGGATCTCGATCGACCGGTCGAAGGTGTGCCGGATCATGGAAACGACTTTCTCCACGACCTGGTTTATGTTGACCGGCCGAACCTCGTACTTGCCGCCCCGCGCGAACCCGAGCAGCTGGGTGGTGAGTTCGGATGCGCGAAAACCGGCCCGTTCGATGGATTCGATTTCCTCCATCCCGGCAGCGGCATGCCCGATCCGGGCCTTGAGCACCGAGGTGTACCCCATGATCGCCTGGATGATGTTGTTGAAGTCGTGGGCAATCCCGCCCGCCAGGGTTCCCACCGCGTCCATTTTCTGGATGTGCCGCAGCTGTTCCTCGAGCTGTCTCTGCTCGGTGACGTCGATGCCGGTTCCGATCACCCAGACCACCTCTCCCCGCTCGTCCCTCGTGACCGAATTGTTCCACCGGATGTTCCGTTCGTCACCGTTCCGCGTGCACCAGGGGTTTTCGTGGAACGGGAAGATGTCCTTTTCGTCCAGTCGTGAAAAGGCCTCCCGGATCTCCGCGGCGGCCCGTTCGGGCAGAAGAACGTCCCAGATATGTTTCCCCCGGACCTCGTGTTCCTGCCACCCGGTCACCTCCTCGCACTTCCGGTTGAAGAGCAGGATCCTGCCCTCCCGGTCCAGCACGACGATCAGGACGTTTGCGACCGCCAGGATCCGGGAGGAGAAGTCCTTCTCCCTCTGGAGGGCTTCCTCGGCGTCCTTCCGCTGGGTGATGTCGGTGATCTGTCCCAGGACGAGGTCCCCCGAGACCGGAAACACGTGAAGCCTTCCCCAGAAATGCGTCCCGTCCTTCCGCTTCTGCAGCACTTCCACCTCCACCGGCATGCCGGTGCGCAGAACGGTTTCGTAATGGGATTCCTGGTCCGGGAAGGCGGAGATATCGGAAATGCCGAGGTGCAGGAATTCCTCTCTCGCGTAGCCGTAGAGACGCAGGCAGCGCTCGTTCACGTCAAGGAACCGTCCCTCCTTGCCCACCGTGGCGGCGGGCGGGCCCTGCTCGAACAGGAGGCGGTATTTCTCCTCGGAAGCGCGAAGGTGCGTCATCATCCGGTACTTTTCGGTCGCCATCGCCATCTGGTCCGGGATGCTCCCCAGCCTCTCCACGGTCATCAGGGAGTACGCTCCCTTCCGGCGGCTGTTGAAGTTGAGCGTCCCCACGATTCTCTCCCCGGCGAACAGCGGGATGATGAGCCGTGACCGCATCCCTTCCTTCTGCAAGATCTCGTTTTCCACGAACCGGTCCGGCGAGGCAGCCAGATCTTCGTCCACGCGCGTCATGCGGTGGGAGAGGACCCAGCCGGGGGTCGACCTGTCGAGAGGGAGGCGGGTTCCGGTCCCGAGGTCGGTGCGTCCCTTCGAATAGGTATGGAGGAGGATGGGGTCCTGCCCCTCCTCGAAGACGGCCAAGGATGTCCGGTCGAAGTCGATCAGCGTGTCCAGTTTCTTCGCGATCCGCGCGTGGATCTTCCCGATATCCCAGTCCGAGGCGATGACCCGGTTCACCCGTTCGATCGTCCGAAGCCGGGTGATCAGCCGCTGGAGCTGGTTTTCCAGGCCCTTCTGTTCCGCCGTCCCCAGAACGGTGACGACCATTCCGGCCGGGACGCCTCCTTCCCCGGAAACCCGGGAGACCGTCACCCGGCAGTCGACCTCCCCCCACGACTTCGTGCTCAGCCGACTTTCCTGCAAAACGTTTTTTCCGGTTCGCACCGTGCGGATCATTCCGTCGACGACTTCCGGGGGGATGGGGAAGAGACGGTGGATGGTGGACCCGACCATCTCGTTCCGGGTCCAGCCGAAGAAGAGTTCGGAGGCGTCGTTCCACAGCCGGATGATTCCCTCGAGGTCGGCGAAGAAGACCACGGCGCTGGCTGTCTGCAGGATGGAAATCCCCTCGTGCGCTTTCCTCCGGGCGGTCCGTTCCTCCTCGGTGGCGAGGGCGATTCCCGTGACGGCATCCGGGTCTCCGGGGAGGCCTTGCCCCTTCGTGAGGTGGGCCCGGAACCAACGCGATCCTCCATCGGCGCACCGGAACGGGAATTCCCACACCGGCCTTTCGTCTTCCCCGAGGTCCAGGCAGAGGAGTTCCAGTGCTTTTATCCCCTCGGGGGACAGGCGGGAGGCGAAAAGGCCCGGATTGGCCAGAAGGTCCCTGCGATCGAACCCGGTGAGGGACGTCACCCCGTCCGTTATGGAGAGGAGCCCGAACCCCTCGCGGCGGAAGGTGAACACGAACATCGGTACGCCGGACAGCAGTGTCCCAAGGAGGTCGCGATGGGGGGAGAGTTTCATCCCAATCTTATATTGAGGCAGGCAGTTATCCCTCGGCAACCAAAAAGAAATTGCCGTCCGGGTCGTAGTCCCTTCCCCCGTTTCCCTGGCTGACCCGTGAACATTTCCCGTGCGGAGAAATACGGGGCGGTTTATTGACAACAATCCCCCATCTTTCATTCATAATAGGAAAATCAAGGGGGAATACCCATAGCGGAGGGATGGTTTTGAGGGAGCCGATCCCGTTTCGGGGGAGGATTCGGGACGACGCCGAATTGTCGTCTTTCGAGATTCCCGCGGCGGTGGTACCCAAAATAGCGCGAATATGCGCGATGGGGCTTGTTCTTGACGAGCTTCTCGGGGAGATCTGCCGGGAAATCGTTGCCCTGTGCAATGTCGACGCCTGCTATCTCGTTTCCTACCGGGAGAGGGACGGGGGCGCGGAGGTCCGCCATTTCACCGGATCCGGGGAATGGCCCGACCTCCGGAGGGTGTACGGGCCGGAACCCCGATGGAACGCCGCTCTCGAGCATCTGCGCGCCCATGGGATCCTTGCGGTGGACGATCTCTTTGCGCTGGCGCCGGACGACCCGGTGCGGGCCCTCCATGAACCGCACTCCGTGCGTTCCCTGCTCCTTGCCCCGCTGAAGTTCGGCACCAGCCTGGTCGGCCTGCTCGCCCTGCACGGGTACGGCTCCCCCCGGAAGTGGGGGGGGGAGGGATTGCGCATCGCGGGGGCCGTGGCATCCATCCTCTCCGCGGCGTTCGAGCGCCGGAGGATGGAGGAGAGGCTAAAAGGTTCCGAGGCGCGCTACCGTTTCCTCGCCGACAACGCTCTCGACTTCATTTCCCTGCATGACACGTCCGGGAGGTATCTCTATGCGAGCCCGTCGGCAAACCGGATGCTCGGATTCCGCCCGGAGGAGATGATCGGCTGCGGCGGCGAGGCTTTTCTCCCGCCGGAAGAACAGGAGAGGATGCGGAAGGCGAATCGCCGTCTCACCGCGGGGGAAGTGCCCGCGTTGACGATCCATCACCGTCTTCGG
>JBAULH010000020.1:0-13928 GCA_049578085.1 Candidatus Deferrimicrobiaceae bacterium | reverse complement strand
GTCCCCGTGGAGGTGGAAACCGATATTTCGAAAGGGCTCCCCTCCTACACCATCGTGGGGCTGCCGGGGGGAGCCGTGCGCGAGAGCGCGGACAGGGTGCGCGCTGCCATCCGCAACTCCGGCCTCCCGTTCCCGGGGCGGAAGATCACCATCAATCTCGCCCCGGCCGACGTGAGGAAGGACGGGGCCCTCCTCGACTTGCCCATCGCACTCTCCGTCCTCTGCGCGGAAGGGCTCGTCCCGGCGGATGCCTTGGGGAAATACCTGATCGGAGGGGAACTGTCCCTCGACGGCTCCGTCAAGCCGGTGCGAGGTGTCCTCTCCCAGGCACTTCTTGCCAGGCAGACGTGCTTGGCGGGAATCATCGTCCCGGCCGCCAATTTCAGGGAAGCCGGTCTCGTTTCCGGACTCGAGGTCATCCCGGCGGAGACCCTCCGGGATGCCGTGGCGGCCCTGTCAGGCGATCTTCTTCCCCCACGGGAAGGCCGGCGGTGTCCTCCGTCCGTCCCCACCGATCCCGGCGGGCCGGATCTTAAGGACGTGGTCGGCCAGCCGGTGGCGCGAAGGGCGCTGGAGATAGCGGCGGCAGGGGGCCATGCGCTTCTTCTCTCCGGCCCCCCGGGCTGCGGAAAAACGATGCTCGCGGAGCGTATGCCGGGAATCCTGCCCGACTTCGAGGGAGACGAGGCGTTGGAAACGGCGAAGATCTACAGCGCCGCGGGCGAGCCCCCCTGGCCACGCCTTATAACGCAACGCCCTTTTCGCACCGCCCATCACTCCGTGACCCCTGCCGGGCTGGTAGGCGGAGGAAATCCGCCCCGCCCCGGGGAGATCACCTTCGCCCACGGCGGGGTGCTGTTTCTCGACGAGCTCTCCGAATTCCGGCGGGAGTCCCGGGAAGCTCTCCGGCAACCGCTCGAGTCCGGGGAAATCCGGATCGTACGAGCGGCCGGTGTCTACCGGTTCCCTTCCCGTTTCCTGCTCCTTGCGGCGACAAACCTTTGCCCGTGCGGAAGCGTTGGTCACCCGAAACGGATCTGCCGATGCTCTCCCGGCGTCCTCCTGCGCTTCTCTCAGAAATTCTCCGGCCCCCTTCTGGACCGCTTCGACCTGTCGGTAACCGTCGCCCCCCTTTCCGCCGATGACTGGTCCGCATCATCGGAGGGAGAGGGGTCGGCCGCCGTCCGGCGGCGCGTCACGGCGGCCCGCAGCACCCAGTCCCGACGCTTCGCCAAAAACCCCTTTCGGACGAACGGGGGTGCGATCGTTCCCTATTCCGAGATGACCTCCTCTTTCTCCCCCGAAGCGCGCGCGTTCCTCGTGCGCGCGGCCGACCGGATGGGTCTGTCCGGAAGGGGGATCGGAAAAGCAGCCCGGGTGGCCAGGACGATCGCCGACCTGGCGTCGGAAACGCGCGTGTCCCTTCCGCATGTCGCGGAGGCACTCCAGTACCGGCTTCCCGTTTTTACCCTTCGATGAGGGGAAGGTAAAATCGGGATGCGGATACGGAGGTTACAACCGGTCCGCAATATCCCAGAACACTTTTTCCACGTAGTTGCGGAAACCGTGGATGAAGGCACAACGCTTGTTGAACCGTGCCAGCGACCCGCAAAAGTACAGGCCGGAGAGGGAGGACTCCCCCGTGGGAGAGATCACGGGATATCCGTCTTTATCGGTTTGCACATCCCCGCCTTCGATCGGAATCCACGCTGGTCGATACCCCGTGGCGCAGATGATCCAATCGAACTCCTTCTGCTCCCCGCTTTGGAAGAGTACCCGTCGGCCCGCCACGCTGACCGCGCTGTCCCCTTCCCGCAGCATGATGATTCCGAACCGGAGGCACTCCTTGAGCGCGCTTTCCGACGATCCCCGGATGTCCTCCAGATCCCCCGTATCGCTGGAATAGCGCAACGGCCCGCGGGTGCTGAGCGTGACCCGGGCGGTCCCGGCCATCTCGAGGGCAATTTCCGCGGCGGAGTTCCCTCCCCCGATGATCAGGACCCGCCTCTCCCGATACGCCATGCAATGGACGAAGTCAGAGGAATGAAGGACGAAAGGGTTGGGGACGATTCCCGGGATGTCCGGATACGCAGGCTCCGACGACGATCCCGTTGCGATCACGAGAAACCGGCAGGACATTTCTCCGTTCGATGTATCTACGGAGAATCCCCGGGGGATGACGGAGGCACGAACCGCGGGGGTATTCTCGGAAATGCGAAGCATGTTCTCCCGGGCGAAGGCGTCCACGTAGCAGAGAAAATCTTCCCGGCTGGGGAACGGCTTCCGGACGCCCGGAATCGCCCACAGAGGGTGCTTCAGCGTCAGGGACGTCCAGTCGGTGCCCGGGACGGAAGGGGAAAGCAGGATCATCCCCTGACGCATCATGCGCCACGACTGGGCCGTCTTTCCCCGCTCGAGAACCTGGTAGGTAATCCCGTGCTCCTCGAGGAGATGCGCCAGGATGAGCCCACCCGGGCCGCCCCCGGCGATGATCACATCCTTCATCGGCCCCCCCCTTTCCCAGGAAACCTTCATTATATATCATCCGGAGCGCACCGATTTCCGAGTTGACAGGAAATCCGGTCTTTCCTATAGTAAGTGGTTCTTATCGCTGTCTGCGGAGGTTCGGATAGATGTACGCTGTGGTGCGCACCGGGGGGAAACAGCTTCGCGTTTCCCCCGGAGATGTGGTCAAGGTGGAAAAACTCCCGCTTTCGCCCGGGGAGACCGTGGAACTCTCGGACGTACTGCTCGTTTCCTCCGGGGAGAAAACAGCGGTAGGAACCCCTACGGTTCCCAATGCCAAGGTCATCTGCATGTCTCTCGGGGACGGGAAGGAAAAGAAAATCATCGTCTACAAGTACAAGCGGAGGAAGGGGTACGCACGCAAGCAGGGCCACCGCCAGATTTTCACGAGACTGTCGGTTAAGGAAATCCTGGTCGGCTGAACGCACGCCGGGAGAAAGGGTCGGAAATGGCGCACAAAAAAGGGGTCGGCAGCTCAAGGAACGGACGGGACAGCCAGAGCAAGCGTCTCGGCGTGAAGGCCTACGGCGGGGAGATCGTGACAGCCGGGTCGATCATCCTCCGGCAGCGGGGCACGGCCGTGCACCCGGGGCGGAACGTCGGCTTGGGGAGAGACCACACCCTGTTCGCCCTGATCGACGGAATGATTCAGTTCGAGCGGTTCGGGAAGGATCGCAAGAAGGTGTCCGTCCTCTCCGTTACATAAGGCTCCCCCTCTCCATGCATTTCATCGATGAGGCCACCGTCACCGTCCGGTCCGGGGACGGAGGCCGGGGATGCGTAAGCTTTCGCCGGGAGAAGTATGTTCCCCGTGGCGGCCCGGATGGCGGCAACGGCGGTAACGGCGGCAGTGTCATCCTCCAGGTCAGCCCGAACCTCGCCACATTGCTCGACTTCCGGTACCGGAGGGTCTTCAAGGCCAAGCGGGGACAGCACGGGATGGGGAAGAACATGCACGGCAGGAACGCCCCCGACCTGGTGATCCCCGTGCCTCCGGGCACCATGGTGTACGACGGCGAGACGGGGGAGCGGCTGGCCGACCTGACGAAGGAGGGAGACATTCTCAAGGGGGCACAGGGAGGGCGCGGGGGACGCGGGAACACCTCCTTCGCCACGTCGACGAACCAGGCCCCGGACACCGCCCAGCCGGGGATTCCAGGGGAGGAAAGAACGCTTCTTCTCAAGCTCAAGCTCATCGCCCAGATCGGCCTCGTCGGGCTCCCCAACGCGGGGAAGTCCACCCTCCTCTCCCGGATTTCGCGGGCAAGACCCAAGATCGCCGACTACCCTTTCACCACTCTCTCACCCGTTCTGGGAGTGGTTGCCCACCACGATGAGGAGTTCGTCGTGGCCGACCTCCCGGGGCTCATCAAGGGCGCCCACAGAGGGGCGGGCCTGGGTCACCGGTTCCTCAAACACGCGGAGCGCACGGAGGGGCTGGTCCATGTCCTGGACGCCGGCGGGACGGCGGAGGAAATCGCAAACGCATACCGGATCGTGCGTCAGGAGATGGAGAGGTTTCTCCCCGAACTCATCACCCGCCCGACGCTCCTTGCGTTCAACAAGATGGACATCCCGGGCTCAAGGGAATCCGCGGAGCACGCCCTCGGGGAGTTGAATTTCCCGGAGAGGGATGCCTATTATATTTCCGCGGTCACCGGGCAGGGAATTGAGGAGCTGCTGAACGGCCTGGTGGCCCTTCGGAGACGCCCACCGTATGAGCTCTGAATCCGTGACGCACCGCGAATCCGTGTTTCTTTCCCGGAAGATCCGGCGGATTGTCGTGAAGCTCGGCAGCGGCGTGCTTGCCGACGAAGAGAAAGGCCTGCGCATCGCGTCCATCCGCACCCTGGCCGCCCAGGTGGCAAGAGCCTGGGAGGAGCGGGGCATCCAGTTTGTCGTCGTCACCTCGGGGGCGATAGCGGCGGGCCGCAAGAAAATGGGGATGCGGGAAAAACCCCGGACCGTGGCGCTGAAGCAGGCGGCCGCCGCCGTCGGGCAGACGAGCCTGATGTACTCCTACGAACGCGCCTTCGAAACGCGGGGGCGGAAGGTGGGGCAGCTGTTACTGACCCACGAGGACTTTGAAAACCGGGAGCGGTACAACAACGCCCGGAACACCTTGGAAACGCTTCTCTCCCGCGGAATCGTGCCGATCATCAACGAAAACGACACCGTAGCGACCGTGGAAATCCGGCTGGGGGACAACGATCACCTGGCCGCCCTTGTGACCCAGATGATCGGGGCGGACCTTCTGATTTTGCTTACCGACAACGACGGGGTCTTCACCCGGGATCCCCGCTGCTACCCGGACGCGCGGCTGATTCCGATCATCGGGACGATCGACGAGGAACTGCTGCGGGTGGCGAGCACGATGCGGACACAGGCCATGGGAACCGGCGGGATGGCGTCAAAACTCATGGCGGCGCGCGTCGTCAGCGAGTCGGGTACGCCCGTGGTGATCGGATCGGGGCTCAAGCGCCGGTCCATCGACGACATTCTCGCAGGAAAAGAGGTGGGGACGCTCGTCATCCCCGTCGAACGAAGCAGGAGGAGCAGCCGGAAGATGTGGATCGCCTATGCGAGACATCCGCACGGCATCATCGTCGTCGACGACGGGGCCGTCCGGGTCCTGCGGGAAGGGGGGAAAAGCCTCCTGCCTGCAGGGGTGGTTTCCGTGCAGGGAAGATTCCGGCGGGGGGACGCGGTCTCCATCAGCGACCAAAGGGGGCAGGAGTTCGCCCGGGGAATCTCGGCGTGGACGAGCAAGCAGGTGGAGCGGTGCAAGGGGAAGAAAAGCCCGGATGTCCGGACCCTGCTCGGCGAGGGGATCCCCGCCGAGGTGGTGCACCGGGACGATCTCATGATCATCAGCCCCCCCAAAACCCCCGAAGGGAGAAAAGGAGCCGTATCGTAGATGGCCAGGACCAGGGAGACAACGACCAAAGATATCGTCGACGCGGTCTGCCGCGCGGCCCGGGAGGCTTCGGTGCGCATGGGGCGGGCGGGAACGACGCAGAAGAACGCGGCCCTTGCCGCCATGGCGAAGGGATTGCGCGACCGCGCGAAATGGCTCAAGGAGGAGAACCGGAAAGACCTCGAGGCGGGGTCGGCCAAGGGACTCTCCGGCGCGATGATCGACAGACTTGCCCTAACCGACGCCCGGATCGAGCAGATGGCCGCAGGGATCGAGGAGGTCATCGCCCTCCCCGACCCCGTAGGGGAGATCGAGAGGATGCGGCGGCTCCCCAACGACCTTTCGGTGGGGAAGATGCGCATTCCGCTCGGCGTCATCGGGATCATCTACGAATCGAGGCCGAACGTCACCGCGGATGCGGCCGCGCTCTGCATCAAGTCGGGAAACGCCGTCATCCTGAGGGGCGGCTCCGAGGCAATCCTTTCCAACACCGCGATCGCACAGATTCTGCGCGAGGCGATGACCCGTGCGGATCTTCCCCCGGACGCCGTGTCGGTTATCGAACGGACGGACCGTGAGGCCATCGACCATATGCTCGCGGCCGAGGAGTATATCGACCTCATCATCCCCCGCGGGGGAGAAGGGCTGATCCGGAGCGTGGCGGAGAAATCCCGCATCCCCGTCATCAAGCATTACAAGGGAGTCTGCCACATCTACGTGGACGAGGGAGCGGACCTCGGACAGGCGGTCGCCATCTGCGTCAACGCGAAGGTGCAGAGGCCCGGGGTATGCAACGCGATGGAAACGCTGCTGGTGCACGAAAAAGCCGCCGGGGAATTTCTTCCCGCCGTCGCGGCCGAACTCCGGAAACAGGGCGTGGAGATCCGCGGCTGCCCGCAGACCCTTTCCCTCGTGCCCTGGGCGGTTCCGGCCTCCGAGGAGGACTGGGGGACCGAGTACCTCGACCTGCTCCTCGCCGTGCGGGTGGTCCCCTCGATGGACGAGGCGATCGCGCATATCCGCCGGTACGGGTCGCTGCATACGGAAGCGATTCTCACCAGGGACCACGGACGTGCCATGCGGTTCTTGCGCGACGTGGACTCCTCCCTCGTTCTGGTGAACGCGTCCACCCGGTTCAACGACGGGTTCGAGCTGGGGCTCGGGGCGGAAATCGGGATCAGCACCACCAAGATCCACGCCTTCGGCCCGATGGGCCTTGTCGAACTCACGACCACAAAGTTCATCGCCTTCGGGGACGGCCAGGTCCGGACGTAATTGGACGCGAAGCGACCATCCTCGGCGCTGTTCGGCGGGACCTTCGATCCGTTCCACAACGGTCACCTGCGCATGGCGATCGAGGTCAAGGAAGCGCTTACCCTTTCCCGGGTCGTGCTCCTTCCTGCCCATCACCCGCCCCACAAGCCCCGGCAGCCGGTCTCCGATGCGGAGCACCGGCTCGCCATGGTGTCCGCCGCCATAGCCGGGCTTTCGGGATTCGAGGTCTCCGACCGGGAGATTCGCCACGAGGGACCTTCCTACTCGCTGACCACAGTTAGGGAATTTTGCCGGGCCGAGCCCGGGGTCGACTGGGCCTTCGTGATGGGAGCCGATTCCTTCGGGGAGATCTCCACCTGGCACCGGTACGAGGAACTCCTCACCGCATGCGACTTCGTCCTCCTTCCCCGGCACGGGACACCCCGCAAGCCCGTTCCTCCCGGGGGGATGCGTATTGAAAAAGAGGATCCGCATTGCTATAGTTGGACCGGAGAAAGCTACCGCCTCCCGGGCGGGCGGATGTTGTACTGCCCCGCCCTGCCGGCCCTGGATATCTCTTCCCGCTCCATTCGGGAGAAGGTTCGGAGCGGACATTGCCTCCGGGGTCTTGTACCGCCGGAGGTGGAAAACCACATAGCCAAGCACGGTCTCTACCTCGGAACGGGGGAGGAAGAACGGCCATAACGACAAGAGATACGGTGATCCAGTGCGCCCGGCTTGCGCAGGAGAAAAAAGCCGCCGGGATCCGCGCACTGGACGTCCGGGAGAGTGCCACCTTCACCGATTTCTTTCTCCTCTGCTCGGGAACGTCTGACCGGCAGGTTACCGCCGTTGCCAGCCACATCGAGGAATCGCTCAAGAAAGAAGGTGTCCGCCCGCTGGGAACGGAGGGGATACGCGAGGGGCGATGGGTCCTGATCGACTACGACGATTTCGTGGTACATGTCTTCCTGGACAGCGTACGGGATTTTTACCAGTTTGACCGGTTGTGGGGATCCGCGCCGGAAATCCCCATTCCCGAGGACAGATAGACAAAGCGGAGGCACCCCACTCATGGCGATCCGACTGCTCTTCCTCCTGTTCGTCGTCATTTTGGTCGCCTTTTCGTACATCTCCCTCCTGAACGGCCAGCACATCCAGTTTTTCTATTCCGCCACCCGCCAGGTGGAGGTGACGGTCAGCGAGCTCGCCATCCTGGCCTTTTCTCTCGGAGCCGCCATGGTGATTCTCGGCACGATGGTCAAGGATGTGACCCTGGCCTCCAAGAACTGGAGGGAGAGGCGGGAAAAGCAGCGCCGGGACGCCGCCCGGACCCGTGTCGCCAAGGCGACGGGACTGTTCCAGAAGGGACTGCTCGATGACGGTGCCACGGAACTGCAGAAGAGCCTTTCCGTCAACCCCGACGACCGGGAGGCGCTCGCCCTCGTGGCCGACGTGGAAATCGAACGGAAGAATCTCCTGGAGGCCGTCAAGGCACTGACGCGGATCAAGCAGATCGACCCGTCGGATATCACGGTCTACTTCCGTCTCGCGGAGCTGTATCGCGAGATGAACGACCTCGAAAATGCGCTGTCGCTGCTCCGGAGGATCGAAAACTCCGACGGCGAGAACCTGCGCGCCTGGGAAGGAATTCGGGACATTCACATCGAGCAGAAGGAGATGGTGCCCGCGTACGCGATGCAGAAGAAGATCGTCAAGCTCAAGGGAAAATCCGCGTCCGCCGGTGACAGGACCCTGTTCGACGCTCTTCGGTACGAGAAAGCGGTCTGCCGCATGGCGGAAGGGAAAACGGACGACGCCGAGAGGCGCCTTCGGGAGCTCATCAAGGACCAGCCCCTCTTCACGGCGGCCTACCTCGTCCTCTCCGGGCACCTCCGGGAGAGGGGAAGCCTGGAGGAGGCGACGGATACCCTCCTCTCGGGATTCCGGGCGACACGCAACGCCGTCTTCCTGATCCGGCTCGAGGACCTGGGAGTGGAGACGGAGAGGCCGGAGGCGATGATCGCGATGTTCCTCGACCTTCTCCGGGAGGGCCCGTCCTCTTTCGATGTCAACCTGTTCCTAGGGAAGTTCTACCTCCGCCTGGAGATGAACGACGAGGCGCTGGAACAGTTGTTGAAGGCGGAAATGCTGGACCCGGAGCGCGAGTCCGTAAACGTACTGCTTGCCGAGGCGCTCCGGCGGAGAGGTCGGTATGAGTCGGCCTGCCAGCATTACCAGCGCGCCTTCGGGTACAAGCGCCGGTATCTCATCCCGTTCCGCTGCACCGGATGCGGCCAGACGACGATCAAGTGGGCCGCCCGCTGCTCCTCCTGTGGAATCTGGAACAGTTACGCCATCTTTCACGGGAAACGGGAACACGCCATCCCCGCCACCGTCCGGTGATTCCCGCGGAGTGCGCAGACGTCTGCGTGCGGCCTGGAAGAGCGGGTACCGGACGGTTTCCGGAGAAATTGCCCTTCTGCGATCGCTGCTTCCTCCCGCAACGCCCGACCTCTCCTACGACGCGATAGGAGTCTGGGCCACCGTCGAATCCCGCGGTCCGTTGCCAGTCGCTTCCCTGCCCTGCCCCCGCCATCGGCCGTTTGAACTCGCCCTTTCCCTTTTCGCCTACGAGGAGAATGTCCGGGAGGGGATCCGGGCCGCCAAGTATGCGGGGAGAAGCGACGTGGCGCGCACCTTTGCCCGGCGCTTCTTCGAGGCGATCCGGGGAGATTGGGCCGACCGGTTCCCGGCCGGATTCCGGCCAACGGTCGTCCCCGTTCCGATCCGGCCGGTGAAATATTTCCGGCGAGGGTACAATCTTCCCGCGCTTGTGGCTCTCCCCTTTGGCCGGCTCGCCGGATGGCCCTGTTCCCCGCTCCTCCTGCGGAGGACCGGGGAACACCGGCCCCAGGCGGGATTGCCGCTTGCCGCCCGGGACGAAAACGTTCGGGGAGCATTCACCGTGCGGACCGGCGCGCGGGTTCCCCGGCAGGTGCTTCTCATCGACGACGTCTACACCTCGGGAGCGACCGTTGCGGAGTGCGCGCGAACGTTGAAAATGGCCGGGGCGGAGCATATAGTGGTCCTGACGGTGGCGCGCGTCATTCTTTAAGTCACCCGATGCCCATCCCGTACCAGGCAATACCCAGGGAGACCGCATGATTTCCGCGTTCCAGGCAGCCGCCCTGCAGTTTCCCATCCGGATGGGCGACGTGAAGGCGAACGCCTCCCGGGCCTTTGGGCTCCTTCAGGACGCCGCAAAGGGAGGAGCGGCTTTGTGCGTCCTCCCGGAGATGTGGAGCACGGGCTTTTCCTACGACAACCTGAAGACGCTCGCCGGGACCACTCCCGGGATCCTGTACGATCTCCGCCGCTTCGCGGCCGACAAACGCGTCGTCATCGCCGGCTCGCTCCCTGAGCGCTCCGGGAGGTCCGTGTACAACACGCTCTATCTCATCAACTCGACGGGGGCGATAACGGGCGAGTACCGGAAGGCACACCTGTTCTCCCCTTCGGGGGAACACCTCCACTTCCGGAAGGGGACGGCCGCCTCGGTGGCGCACACCTCCGTGGGAACGATCGGGCCGCAAATCTGCTACGACATCCGGTTCCCCGAGCTGTCCCGGAAATATTATGCCGAGGGGGCCACCCTGTTCTGCGTTCCCGCGCAATGGCCAGCTGCCCGAAAGGCCCACTGGGATCTGCTCACCGTCGCCCGGGCCGTGGAGAACCAGCTCTTCGTGGTGGCGGCCAACGCGGTCGGGCGGTCGGGCGAGTTCCAGTATTCCGGGGGATCGGTCATCGTCTCCCCGTGGGGGGAACGGCTGGCCCAGGGAGGAGAGGACGAAAGCATCGTAATCGCGACGATCGACCCGGCCCGGGTCGAGGACGCCAGAAGGAGAATCCCGTGCGCACAGGACAGGAACGAACGCGCCTACCGGAAGACCCGGCCAAAAAGATAATTCCCCGGCGTGTGGTACGCACCCTCTTTGCCCGATTGCGCCGCGAGGGGAAGCGGATTGTCTTCACCAACGGCTGCTTCGACATCCTCCACGCCGGGCACGCGAAATATCTCGGGGAAGCGGCCGCTCTCGGCGACGTTCTCTTGGTGGGTGTAAACGGCGACGCCTCCGTGCGGCGCCTGAAAGGAGAGGGACGCCCCGTCCAGACGGCCCGGGACCGCGCCTATCTTCTGGCGTCGCTCGCCTGCGTCTCCTTCGTCGCGGTGTTTTCCGAGGACACGCCGGCTTCCCTCATCCGGGAGGTCGATCCCCACGTCCTCGTGAAGGGGGAGGACTGGAAGGGGAAGGAAATCGTCGGGTCCGATTTCGTCCGGTCCCGGGACGGGACCGTTCGGACGATCCGGCTCCTGCCCGGGAGATCCACCACCTCCATCCTCCGCCGCGCAGGGAAAGTGAAGAAAAGGCGGTTGTAACGGCCGATCCCGCCGCGCGCGGGCGAATCCCCGAAAATTCGGCAGCGCTCCAAACCGCTCCTGCCGTGAAATCCATCCTTGAGTTCAGGGGAGGTATTTTTCGGAAACCGGTGGCAAGTCGCCACCGGTTTTGCGCGCAAGCCCCCTTGCATTCCTCGGCCGGGCGAGGGTTGGCCCCCTGATGAACCCCTCCATCCCGGGATCAGACAGGCTTGCGTTGCCGGACCGATCAGTAATTGGCTCCGGCAGGCATCCATCCAGGCTCAATCGGAATCGTATTCCTATACAGGAACAGCGACGGGTATGCGGTAGCAACGGGGAAGGCGTCGGCAGGAGGGAACGATTCGTGAAAGGCATACGAGCGGTCATGTGGTTTCGCGTGTTTCTCCCCACTTTTCTGTTCCTTGCCTGCATGGGGCATCCGGCGGCGGCAGCGGAGGGGAATACAAAAGGGGCGCTCGACGGAAAGGTCTTCGTGGTCGAGACCGGCAGGAAAGGGAAACAGACATCCGGGAAGGATACGATCCTCTTCCGGGACGGCAGATTTCTCTCGACCATCCGGGAGAAGTGGGACGGATTCGGACCGGAGACCTACACCGCCGCGGCGAACGGAGACGCGGTCACGTTCGCGGCGGACTCCGTCAGCCGGACCCGCGGGACGATGCATTGGGAGGGCACGGTTCGGGGCGACAGGATCGACGCCCGCTATGTATGGACCGACGCACCCCGGTGGTACCGGTCCCGTCCGGCGCCTGCGGAGTATTGGGCCCGTGGCAAGGATGTGAACACGTCCGCGGGACCTTTCGGCGGCGGTCCGGGGGGACCTCGCCCTCTGGACGGCAAAACGTTCTTCGTCCGGACGGGGGAAAAGGGGAAAAAAGCCGACCATGACGACTACCTGATCTTCCGGAACGGCATGTTCGTGTCGAGCGGATGCGTGGAGCAGAACTTCGGGACGTCGATCTATTCGACTGAGAATGACGGAGGAGGAATCCGTTTCCGCGCGCAGACCGAGAGCCCCACGCACGGCGCCATGATCTGGGAGGGAACCGTGCGGGGCGACGTCGTGGACGCCACGGCCCGGTGGATCCATAAACGATGGTATTGGACTATCGACAGGAAGTACTGGTTCCAAGGGCAACTGGTAGAATGAAGCCCGGGGGCGGCGGTCGAAAGGCCCAGCCCTTGGATCGCGCGGACATCATCGCCATCATCCAGTTCGCGCGAGGATTCCATTTCACGAAAGAAAGCGCACATGACGTTGGAGGCAAGCCCCAAGCAGGCCGGGAGGGGAATACGGCTCGCGGCCAAGATCGCGCTCTTTCTGGGGATCCTCGTCTTCCTAAATTACGCGATGGGGTGGCTTGCGAACTTCATCGCCTTCCAGATGTGGCCCCGGCATGTGCACGCGGCGTCCTTCCTCCTGTTCGCCTCGATCGTTTCCTACACGCTCCTGCTGGCGATCCCCTTCCTCCCCGGCATCGAGGTGGGCCTCATGCTCATGGCGATGCTCGGGGGCAAGGGAATCGTTCTCGTCTACTTGTGCACCGTCCTGGCGTTATCGCTCAGCTTCCTTTTCGGAAGACTCCTTCTGCCTCGCCACCTCGCCCGCGCCCTGGGCTGGTTCCACCTCACCCGGGCCAGGGACATGGTCGACGCTCTCGCGCCGCTCGGTCCGGAGGAACGGCTCCGGTACCTCACGAAGAGCGCCCCTTCGCGGATCGTCCCGTTCCTGCTTCGTCACCGCTACCTCATCATAGGCGTCCTGTTCAACCTTCCCGGCAACGCCCTCATCGGCGGCGGAGGGGGCATCGGGCTCATCGCCGGAATGAGCAGGCTCTTTCCATTTCCAAAATACCTGCTCTTGGTCTGCCTCGCGATCACGCCCGGCCCGATCCTCTTTCTCCTGCGCGCCGCGCAGCAGTGACGGGAACCATTCCCCGGTAGATCTCCGGGTCGAAACCCCGGCCCCCGGGATATAACACGGGAAGCCGCAGGCGCAGGGGATCCGGGCTATCCGATTAACGCCGGGAGGCGGCGATCTTCCTCAGGCCCTGGAGAAACCGGGAGATCTCCTCCCTCGTGGTGAACGGGCCGGGGCTTACGCGCACCGTCCCTTCCGGAAAGGTCCCAAGCGTCCGGTGGGAGTTGGGGGAGCAGTGGAGGCCCGCCCGCACCAGGACCCCGAATCCCTTTTCCAGACGACGCCCCACCTCGGCGGGATCCATCCCCTCGATGAGAAACGAGACGATCGAGGCCCGGCGTAACAGCTCCCGGGGACCGTACACAGTCACGCCGCCTATCCGGTCCATCCCCTCCATCAGTTCCTCCAAAAGACCCATCTCTTTCTGGCGGATCCGGTCGATCCCCCTCCGCAGCAGCCAGGCGAGGGAGACGGAAAGACCGGCAATCCCTACGCTGTTCGGAGTGCCTGACTCGAAGGCGTCGGGAAGGAAGTCGGGCTGGTGGTCCGACTCGGATCGGCTGCCGGTCCCTCCCTCGATCAGCGGGACGAGCGGTACGCCCTCCCGGATGTAGAGAAAACCCGTCCCCTGGGGGCCCAGCAGCCCCTTGTGCCCGGAGGCCGCCACCAGGTCGGCGGAAAGGCCGGAAAGGGAGAGGGGGATTGACCCCGCGGTCTGCGCCGCGTCCACGAGCATGTAGGCGCCGGATTTCCGGGCGATGCGCAGAATCTTTTCCACGGGCTGGATCGCACCCGTTACGTTCGACGCGTGGACGACTGCCACCAGCCGGGTTTTCTTCCGGATGGCGGCCGCTACCGCCTTTGCC
>JBAULH010000019.1:0-23694 GCA_049578085.1 Candidatus Deferrimicrobiaceae bacterium | reverse complement strand
TTCCGGGTCAGGAACTGCTCCACCGCCATGTGGATGTCTTCCTGGGAGGGGTGGAAGGAGAGTTTCCCTGAATCGATCTCCTCCCGAATGGCCGCCAAGGCCGCGACGATCTTCCTGGCTTCTGCCTGCGGGATGATCTTCTGTTTCCCGAGCATCCGCGCGTGGGCGATGCTACCCGCGATGTCGTGCCGGTACAGGAGAACGTCGTAGGGAATCGACGCCGTGAAACCCTCGACGAACGCATCGATCTGCCCTTCGAACCTTCCGCTCCACGGTTTTTTCTTCTTTGCCATGTCAGCGCTTCCTGTCTCTGCGCATCGCCCGGATCTTGAGCCTGAGCGCGTTGATCTTCACGAACCCCTCCGCGTCGCGCTGGTTGAACACAGTCTCCTTCTCGAAGGTGGCGAAATCGCTCCGGTAGAGAGAGACGGGGCTCGATCGTCCCGCCACGGTGCAGTTCCCCTTGTACAGCTTAAGCCGCGCGGTGCCCGTCACGTTCTCCTGACTCTTCTCCACCATCCCCCTGAGCAGCTCCATCTCCGGGGAGTACCAGTACCCGTAATAGATGAGTTCGGCGAACTTGGGTATCAACGAGTCCCGGAAATGCATCACCTCCCGGTCGAGGGTGATCGATTCGACCGCCCGGTGCCCTACATAAAGGATGGTCGCCCCCGGGGTTTCGTACACGCCGCGGGACTTGATCCCCACGTACCGGTTCTCGACCAGATCGACCCGGCCGATCCCGTTGATCCCCCCCAGCCTGTTGAGATGCGCGAGAAGCCTCGCCGGCCCCATTTTTTTCCCGCCTACCGCCACGGGAACACCGCGTACGTAATCGATCTCCACGTACGTCGGTTTGTCCGGGGCCTTCTCCGGGGAACGGGTAAGGACGAACATGTCCTCGGGCGGCTCCGCCGACGGGTCCTCGAGGATCCCCCCCTCGAAACTGATGTGCATGAGGTTCCGGTCGCTCGAGTACGGTTTCCGCGCCGTCACGGGGGTCGGGATCCCGTGCTTCTTCGCATACTCCACGAGGTCGGTCCGCGACCGGAAATCCCACTCCCGCCAGGGAGTGACGACGCGTATGCCGGGCATGAGCGAATAATAGGTGAGCTCGAACCGAACCTGATCGTTCCCCTTGCCGGTCGAACCGTGCGATACGGCGTCCGCCCTCTCCTTGCGGGCCACCTCGATCTGCTTCTTCGCGATGAGGGGCCGAGCGATGGAGGTTCCGAGGAGGTACGACCCCTCGTACACCGCGTTCGCCATGAGGGCGGGGAAGATGAAATCCCGGACGAACTCGTCCTGGACGTTTTCCACGTATACCTTCGAGGCGCCGGTCTTCTTCGCCTTGGCGCGGACGGGCGCGAGCTCCTCCCCCTGCCCGAGATCCGCCACGTAGGCGACCACCTCGCAGTCGTACGTCTCGATCAGCCACCGAAGGATGACCGACGTGTCGAGCCCCCCGGAATACGCGAGAACGACCTTCTTCACCTTTTCCACGTCTTTCTCCTCCCTATGTTCAATGGGGGATGAGTTTCTCCAGGATGGACATCTGCACATGCAGACGGTTCTCCGCCTGATCGAACACGGCGGATTGGATCCCTTCGATAACCTCGTCGGTGATCTCCTCCCCGCGATGGGCAGGGAGGCAGTGCATCACGATCGCATTCTTCCCGGCCACCCGGAGCAGGTCGGAATCGATGCGGTAACCGCGAAACGCCGCGAGGCGTTTGCGCCGCTCCTTTTCCTGCCCCATGCTCGTCCACACGTCGGTGTACAGGACGTCCGCCTCTCTTGCCGCCTCGACCGGATCCCGCAACACCCGGACGTCCCCCTTTCCGATCGCCTCCGCCTCCCGGCGGATCCTCGCGGAAGGCTCGTATCCCTTCGGGCATGCGACGCGTAACGTAAATCCGATGAGGTGGGCCGCTTCCACCCAGGAGTTCGCCACGTTGTTCCCGTCGCCGACATAGGCGACACGCATCCGGCGCAGGTCGAGGCCGCGCTCCTGGGCAGTCATGAGATCGGCAAGAACCTGGCATGGGTGGTGGTCATCCGTCAGCCCGTTGATCACGGGGACGGACGCCGCGACAGCCATCTCTTCGGCGAAGGCGTGGGAGAACGTCCGGATCATGATCCCGTCCGCATACCGGGAAAGGACGCGGGCGGTGTCCCGGACGGGTTCCCCGCGTCCGATCTGGGTGTCCACCGGGGAAAGGAAAAGGGAGTGGCCGCCCAGCCTCGCCATCCCCACCTCGAACGACACCCGGGTCCTCGTGGACGCTTTCTGAAACACCATGGCAAGCGACTTGCCTGCGAGCGGGCGCGGAGCATTCCGTCGCCTCCCCCTTTGCTTCCATGCGCGACCGAAAGAGACGAGGGCAAGAATCTCGCGCCTGGTAAGATCGAGAACCCGAAGCAGATCCTTCTTCACTTCCGCCCCTCCTCCGGCAGGGAGCCCTCGAGAATCGAGAGGCCTTGTTGGATCTCCCCGTCGGTGACGGTCAGCGCCGGGAGAAACCGGAGGACATTCCCCGCCGTGCTGTTCACGACGAGACCTTTTGCAAGGCACCGGTTCGCGATCTCCCGGGTCTCTGCGTCCATTTCGATCGCCAGCATGAGCCCCATGCCCCGGACCTCTCTGATGTCCTCCCGGCGCGCCGCGATCTTCCTGAGGCCCTCCGCGAACAGATCCCCCTTGCGGCGGACCTCGTCGAGGAACCCCGGTGTCCGAAGCGTTTCGAATACGACCCGGGACGCGGCGCAGCAGACCGGGTTCCCTCCGAACGTGGCGCCGTGGGTGCCGGGTCCGAAGGACGCGGCGACTTCGTCGGTCGCCACGGCGGCGCCCAGCGGGAGACCGTTGGCCAGTCCTTTCGCCAGAGTGACAATGTCGGGAGTGATTCCGAACCGCTCGCTCGCGAGTACCGAACCGGTTCGCCCCAGGCCGGTCTGGATCTCGTCCGCCACCATCAGAATCCCCCTTTCCCTGCAGAGCCGCTCGGCAGCCTCCAGGTATCCGGGGGGAGGGAGCCGGACGCCGCTCTCCCCCTGGATCGGCTCGATGAGGAACGCGCATGTCCTGTCCGCCAGGGCCGCCTCGAGCGCTGTCGCGTCCCCGAACGGCACCGTCCGGAACCCGGGCAGCAGGGGCTCGAACCCCTTGTGAAATTTCGGCTGGGCCGTTGCGGAGAGTCCCCCGTAGGTACGTCCGTGGAACGAACCTTCCGCCACGACGATTTCGTACGCCCCTACTTTCCCCCTGTCCGCGGACCACTTCCTTGCGAGTTTGATCGCCGCCTCATTCGCCTCGGTCCCGCTGTTGCAGAAAAACACCTTGCCGCCGGTCGTGGAGGAGGACACGAGCCTTCCCAGTTCCGCCTGGACGGGCACGTGGAAGAGATTGGAAACGTGGACAAGGTTCTTCGCCTGCAGGGAGACGGCTTGCGAGACTCCGGGGTGGGCGTGCCCCAGCAGGGTGACCGCTATCCCCCCCAGGAAATCGAGATATTCCCTACCGTCGAGGTCGAACAGCCGCGTTCCTTCTCCCCGGACGAAGACGACGGGGTGGCGGGAGTAGTTCCCCATCTGGTACGTCTGCGTCATGTCGATGATCTCGGAGGACTTCATTTCCGTCACGTTCCCGATTCCGGAGGGATAATTTCCGTCCCGATGCCGGCATCGGTGAAGATTTCCAATAGTACGCTGTGGGGGACCCGCCCATCGAGAATGTGCACCTTCCTCACCCCCTTACCCAGCGCCGTCAATCCGCATTCCACCTTGGGAATCATCCCGCCGGTGATCGTCCCGCCCTTGATGGAGGATGCCGTCTCGTCCGCGGTCATAGTGGACACGAGGTTCCCCTGAGGGTCCATCACGCCGGGGACATCGGTCAGAAGGATGAGCTTTTCCGCAGAGAGGGCCCCGGCCACCTCGGCGGCGACGGTGTCCCCGTTGATGTTGTACGCTTCCCCCTGCTCACCCACCCCGATCGGCGCGATGACGGGCACGAATCCGCTCCTTTCCAGTGTCCGGAGAATGTCCGGGCGGACCTCGACCACATCACCCACAAGCCCCAGGTCCAGAGGAGCGGCAGCGCCCCCCGCGGGGGAGGAAGCGAAATGTTTCCGCGCGCGGATCAGTCCCCCGTCCTTCCCCGTCAGCCCGACCGCCTTGCCTCCGAACAGGTTGATCAGGGCGACGATCCGCTTGTTCACCGTCCCCCCGAGCACCATCTCCACCACTTCCATCGCATCGGGGGAGGTCACCCGCAGGCCCTCATTACGCTGAAAAGGAATCGAAAGCTTCTCCAGCATGCGGTCGATCTGGGGTCCTCCTCCGTGGACGACGACGGGTCGTATCCCGACGTATTGCAGCAGGACGATGTTCTCCGCGAACGAGGACATTCTCTCCTCGCCCACCATCGCCGCCCCGCCGTACTTGATGACGACGGTTTTCCCGCTGAACTCCCGGATGTAGGGGAGCGCTTCGGTGAGCGTCCGGGCCTTCTGGAGGTATTCCTGCATGTCTTCCATGGTTCCGTCCCTTTAGAGAATGTAGCGGCTGACGTCCACGTCCCGGACGATGCCGGCGAGTTTATCCTCCACGTACTCCGCCGGGATGACGATCTCCTGCCCGGAGATCTCCGGCGCGGAGAACAGGAGATCCTCCAGCAGCTTTTCCATGATCGTGTGAAGCCGGCGCGCCCCGATGTTCTCCGTGCGGTCATTTACCTCGCAGGCCATCTCGGCGATCCTGTCCACCGCCTCCGGAGTGAAGGTCAGCCGGACTCCTTCCGTGGCGAGCAGCTCCGTGTACTGCCGGGTGAGGGAGCCGTGCGGCTCGGTCAGGATGCGCACGAAATCCTCCCGGGTGAGGGGGGCAAGCTCGACCCGGATGGGGAACCTGCCCTGCATCTCCGGGATGAGATCGGAGGGCTTCGTCATGTGGAACGCCCCCGCGGCAATGAACAGGATGTGGTCCGTCCGGACCATTCCGTATTTCGTGGTGACGTTCGACCCTTCCACGATGGGCAGGAGGTCCCGCTGAACTCCCTGGCGCGAGACGTCCGGGCCGACCGCGGACTCCCGTCCCGCGATCTTGTCGATCTCGTCCAGGAAGACGATCCCGCTCTGCTCCGTCCGACTAACGGCCAGCGTCTTCACCTGGTCCATGTCGATCATCCGCGACGCCTCCTCCTTCTCGAGATACGCGAGGGCCTCCGGGAGCCGCATTCGTTTCCTACGGATCTTCTTGGGGAAGAGGTTCCCCAGCATCTCCTGCAGGTTCCCTTCGAGTCCCTCCCCGCCGCCCCCCGTAACCCCGATGAGGTCGATCGGCGGCATTCCGCTCTCGCGGACCTCGACCTCCACCATGCGGTCCGCAAGCTTTCCTTCCCGCAGCATGGCCCGCATCCTCTCCCTCGACTCCCTGCCCGCCTCCGGCGGGTCCGACGGCTGCTCTCCCGGACGGTGCGGACGGGGAGGAAGGAGGATGTCCAGCAGGCGCTCCTCGGCGCTTCCCCGCGCCCGGATCGCCACTTTTCCCATCTCCTCTGCGCGCACCATGTGGACGGCGATCTCGGCCAGGTCCCGGATCATCGACTCCACGTCCCGTCCGACATACCCTACCTCGGTGAACTTGGAGGCCTCGACCTTTATGAACGGGGCCTGTGCCAGACGTGCGAGGCGGCGCGCGATCTCGGTTTTTCCCACGCCGGTCGGTCCCACCATGATGATGTTCTTCGGGGCGATCTCCTCCCGGAGTTCCTCCGGGACCTGCATTCGTCTCCATCGGTTCCGCAGGGCGATGGCGACAGCGCGCTTTGCCTTCTGCTGGCCCACGATGAAGCGGTCCAGTTCCGCGACGATCTCGCGGGGGACCATTGGTCGGCCGCCCGGCAACTCCCCTTTCCCCTCGGTCACGGCGCGGCCACTTCCTCGGCCACGGCATTCGCATTGGTGTATATGCAGATCTCGGAGGTGATACGAAGCGCTTCGCGTGCGATGTCGATGGCCGGCTTGTCGGTGTGAAGCAGCATGGCGCGGGCTGCCGCCATGGCATAGGACCCGCCGGACCCCACCCCGATCACGCCGTCATCCGGCTCGACAACGTCCCCGCTGCCGGAAAGGAGCATCAGGTCTTTCCCGTCGGTCACGACCATGAGGGCGTCCAGCCGCCGGAGCACCCTGTCCGTCCTCCAATCCTTGGCGAGTTCCACCGCGGCACGCCGGAGATTTCCCCTGAACTCCTCCAGCTTCCCCTCGAACTTCTCGAAAAGCGTGAAGGCGTCCGCCGTCGCGCCCGCAAAACCCGCCACGATGCGGTCCTGATGCAGGCGGCGTATCTTGCGCGCCGTGTGCTTCAGGACGGTATTGCCCAACGTCACCTGCCCGTCCCCCGCCATCGCCACCCTCCCATCGCGGGAGACCGCGATGATCGTCGTTCCCCGTGCCTCCTTCAATTCCCCTCTTCCCTTCTGCCGGATGATACCGGCTTTCTTTTCGGAGCCGACCCGGTTGCCCGTGGGTGTGCCTGTTCATAGACGCGAACGAGGTGGCTCACGTTCACCCTCGCGTAGCGCTGTGTGGTGGAGAGCGAGGCATGCCCCAGCATCTCCTGGATGGCGCGAAGATCGGCGCCCGACTCCAACAGGTGCGTCGCAAAGGAGTGGCGGACGCCGTGGGGAGATAGATGCCTCCCGATTCCGGCCCGCTCCAGAGCCCGGTCCAGGATGCGCGCAACGCTGCGCGCCGAAAGCGCTCCTCCTCGCAGATTGCGGAAGAGCGCTCCCTCCCAATCGTCTGCCTCTCCCCGCTTGCCGGCCACCCGCCTTTCGGCCAGATACGAAGACAGAGCCTGAAGCGCTTTCTCCCCCGCGGGGACAACCCTCACCTTGCGTCCCTTTCCGCGGACCCGGACGGTTCCCTCCTCCAGCGTAACATCCATCCTCCGCAGGGAGACGAGCTCCCCGACGCGCAGCCCCGAGGAATAGAGGAGCTCGAGGATCGCTGCGTCCCGCTTCCCCGCTTCCCCTCCCGCGGGAAGGGATCGCAATAAATCCATCATCTCGTCCACCGGAAGAAACTCCGGCAGTTGCATCGTCCGACGGGGAGCCGTGACCCCGGCGGCCGGATTTCCCGGGATTTTCCCCACGGTGACCAGGAAGGAGAAGAAGGTGCGAAGGGCCGCGATCTTCCTCGCCATGGTCGACCCTTTCTTCCCGGGATATCGCGCGGCGAGGAAACGGCGCAGGTCCGCGACCGAAACCGTCCCCCACGAGCCGGGACCGTTGCGCCGGAAAGAGCTCTCCCCCGTTTCCGACAGAAACTGGCGGAGTTCGGAAACCTCGCGGAGATAGGCTCGCACCGTCTCTCGCGAGGCATTCCTCTCGGAAAGAAGAAACCGGGAGAATTGCTCGATGGCGGAATCCAACCCCTGCCCATCCCTTCTCCCCTTCGGGGGAAAAGATTTATGTAACACGGCGACTACAGGATAGCAAGAATCAATGGTTTCGGAGACTTACATTTGACAGATTGTGACAGAAAGGGACAGCTAACAGGGTAACCCGCAACCTAGGCGCAACCAGATACCTCGTATTCCGGGCGATAGGGTAGCCCTAAAACAGCGTCACTCAGCCGCCTCGCCCGGAATCAACCGTGAATCGGAGATAGGTGGGTACCCTAATCAGGTGCCGGCTTGCGCGCACCGTCACACCATTTGGGGTTGAAGAACAAGGACGGAGTCGATGGCCGAATTTTGCGAAAGATGGGAGCTTGGTCGTGTTTATATTGCCCCGTAATTGGCCCAGGATGGCCTACAGGACGCGCAAAGGAAAAGGGCAGTCAGCTTTTTCAGCTTAGGTGCCTTCACTGTACTATTTCTTTGGATACTGCAATTGGTTTACCGTGCAGGACGAGTTCGGCATGATTATTCGCATTCAGCGTAACCCGAATAGAATGCGGACCTGGAGAAAGATTCCCAAGGTGAAACCATGCTCCATACATCCGGGCGATCTTCTTTCCATCTACATGCAAGTGAGCGTGGCCCTCGCCAGCAATCGGGTTTTCGTTGACGTGCTCTGGGGTAAATCGGAAATTCTTTATGACCAAGTGTATGTTCCACCCCGCGAACGCGTCTCGTGAAACTTCGAGCGACAAACTAGGGATTGCCGTAAACGATGAGACCTCAACTTGACCATGTCCGTTTTTGTGCGCATGTCCGGCCCGATCTCCACTGGCCGACATAGTAACAGTCGGCATAAGCAACAAGAACACCAAAGACGACATAAAGTATCTCATTTATCTCTCCATATAGTTTTTTTAAAGGCACTTAACGCTCCGGCCAAGCGGCGGGGCCTCAGGTACTTCGGCAGGACAGCCGTCAGCGTGTAGGATATCCTTGGTTTCGTTTTCCGTCACACCAAACCGAGGACGGAGCCGATGGCCCCGTCCTCGGTTTCGGGCGGCATGGGCCGCCACATCATACTAGTTGATGCCGGAAATGACATGAAATCCGTGTCCGTGGGATGACCGTGGGAGGGGATGGCCCCCGCAGAGTCACATAAATCTGTTGCGCCTGCAAGACCTGAGAAACAGGTACATGACAGGTGCCACCAACAACGCAACTGTCCCTGAAAATGTATATGGGGCAGGTTGGGGTCTCAAAGTCGCGATAGAACACCCTCCTCCACCACCACTTTCAGAAGCAACAAGGGTTACCTGTACATCGTCTAACGTCGGGCCTCCGACGCCATCAGTCTGGCTTATAAAAACCAATACGATCAAGTCCTCGTCTGCAACAAAGGTTAATGTTTTGTGTTCCCATCCCATATTTGTCAGGGATTTTCCAGTTGTATCAAAACTTATAATGGTATCTAAAAGGACAGTTGTTGATGCAACAGCCACTCTAACTCCCTTAACTGCTGGCGGCCATTCTGGATTTCCTGCTAAATCAAATTCTAATTTATAAGTATTTCCAATTTCCGTATTGAGAAATTGATATATTCCACCGGGAGAACTTCCATTAAGGTCTACGCTTCTGACACCATCAGACGGAGTCCAAGTTAGATACCCTGGGTATTCCATGATATTTATACTTCCATGGCTCCTGCTCCACGCAGGGGTACCAATTTCCCAACCTGTAATTTCTGTATTTCCGACCCAAAAAAGAGAATCAACTTCTCCTAATCGCTGAAGAGTTGGTCCTTCTTCAAAACTTCCATTCTGGATCAAATTTGCTTGAGAAATTGATGCAGCCAATGGAAGAAATAACAACAAGAAAGGAAGGGCCACTCGCTTCTTCATGTTTCCTCCTTGGTTGGAGGTTCACGACATGAAGAACGGTCGATAAGCGGGTGAGGTTAACTGAAACCTATAGATGCAATGTAACTCTCAGCAAGGAAGGTTTCAAGAGAAACAGATATCGGGTAATGTGATCCGTCACGCCATTTTGGGTGGAAAAAAAAGGACGGAGCCGATGGCCCCGCCCTCTTTTCGATCTACCATCAAGTTTAAAATGGGGCCGGTCCCCTAACCGTCTCCGACTTTCCCGGTGATTGTTTGTACCCGATGCCGGTGGGAACTTCGGCCTTGGCTATGTGTTTATACTCACATACTCTCTATGTATATCGAGCGGAAAGGAGGGCACATGGTCAAACGGGTAAACGCTAATCTCCCGGATGAGGTTCACAGGGCTCTCCGTGTGAAACTCGCAGAGGATGGGACGAAGTTCTCCGACTGGCTTCGGGCGCGGATAGAGGAATACCTGGGGAAGGGAGGGAAAATAGTAAAGTCCCCGATTGTGATGCCTCCTATTCCGCGTTCAGAACTACTCCCGAGGCTGGAGCGGAGACGGAAAAAAAGGACTGGCTGATATGGGTGTCAAGGTACGAGAACGCAAATGGATGTATCGCTTTCCGACGTTCGGTTTGCTCACCCTCTTGTTCTCTGTATCGATGGCTTTTTCAGCATTCGGGGGACAATTCGAGGATGCTGTCGCCGCTTATGAACGGGGCGACTATGCAACAGCATTCCGATTGATGAAGCCATTGGCGGAAAAAGGATACGCCAGGGCCCAGCACAACCTCGGCGTCATGTACGATTACGGCCGAGGCGTCCCGCAGGCTAACACCGAGGCATTGAAGTGGTACCGAAAGGCCGCGGAGCAGGAACTCCCCGAAGCCCAGGTAAACCTCGGAATCATGTATTACAAAGGTCAAGGCGTACCGCAGGACTACATCCTGGCTCATATGTGGCTCAACCTTGCGGCTTCACAGTACCCTGCATCAGTAAAAAAGAGTATGGATGACGTTGTCCATTATAGGGATATTGTCGACGCCAAGATGACCCCGGCCCAGGTCGCCGAGGCGCAACGGTTGGCAAGGGAGTGGAAACCGAAGAAAGAGGGGAAATAATGAGAGTCAAGGTGCGATAACGCAAGAAAGGCGATTGGTGGGGATTCGTCAACTACAACGGGGACCGAAGGGCAAAGAAGGTTGAATCTAAGCGGGCGGCGAATGACCTCAAGGCGGAGATCGAGAAGAAGATCGCGGCGGCGGAATTTCATATCAAGGCACCACCGCCAGTCCCGACGCTTGAAATGTATGCTGACAAATGGTTGGAGGGATATGTCAAGGCATCCCTGAAACCGTCAGCGCAAAGCAGTTACGCGAACATCCTTAAGAAGCACATACTCCCCGCCTTCGGGAAACGGCTCATGACCGACATCACCAGGAAGGACATCAGGGATTTCATCTGTGCGAAGAAGGCGAAAGTGCGTAGCGTCAAGTTCCACGAGTTACGACACTCCTTCTGCTCGTGGATGATCCAGAACGGCGAGAACCTCGTGTACGTCAAGGACCAGGCAGGCCACAGCTCCATCAAGGTGACAGTCGATATTTACGGCCACTTGATCCCCGGAAAGGACCGCCTTTCCAACACACAGGAAATGAAAGGGGATTTCTAACTCTGCGTTTATGTAACACACAAGGGGTTAAAATTAAAAATTTTTCTGCGGAATTCCCCGACCGAGGAGAGCGCAAGGTCAGCCTGTTGCGCCCTCCGATCCCGCTTCCTGACATCGGGGGGAACGGGAAGAAGCCCGAAGTTGGCGTTCATCGGCTGGAAAGCCCCCCGGTGGGGAGAGGTGATGTGCCGCATCAGCGCTCCGACCATCGACTCTTCCGGAAATTCGGGGGGTTCCTTCCCGGCCGCCCGGGCGGCGGCGGAGACCGCCGCGACGAAACCGGAGGCGATGGATTCTCCGTACCCCTCGACCCCCGTGATCTGCCCGGCAAAGAAGAGGCCCCGCCGATTCCTGAACTCCATGGTGGGAAGGAGGTGCCGGGGGGCATCGAGGAAGCTGTTGCGATGGACCGACCCGTACCGGAGGAACTTCGTCCGGCCAAGCCCCGGGATCAGGGAAAAGACCCGTTCCTGTTCCGGGTAGGCAAGTTTCGTCTGGAATCCGACGAGATTGTACATCGTCCCCGCCTCGTTCTCCTTGCGAAGCTGAACGACAGCGTGCGGGACTTCTCCCGTCCGGGGGTCCCGGAGGCCGACCGGCCGCATGGGCCCGAAGAGTAGGGTTTCCGGCCCCCGGCGGGCGAGAACCTCGACGGGCATGCACGATTCGAAGTACCGCTCTTCCTCGAATTCCCGGGCCGGGACGACGCGCGCCGACAGCAATGCCGAGAAAAACTCCTCCCATTCGTGCCGCGTCATCGGGAAATTGAGGTAATCCCCCGATCCGGACCCGTACCGGTCGGCGAAGAACCCCCGGTCCATCTCCAGGGAAGATGCGTCAACGATCGGGGAGATGGCGTCATAGAAGTAGAGGCCTACTCCGCCTAGCAGCGCGCTGATACGTTCCGAGATCGCCACGGAAGGAATCGGGCCACAGGCAAGGATGACGAGGGGATCGTCCGGAATCTCCCTCGCCTCCACCTCCCATACCCGGATATCACGCCGGGCCCGCGCCGCCTCCGTCACCGACCTGCCGAAAGCCTCCCTGTCCACCGCGAGCGCCTTCCCCGCGGGGACCCTGACCCGGTCGGCCAGGGAGAGAAGATTGGATCCGAGGGCCCGCAGCTCCGCCTTCAGAAGTCCCTTGCCGGAATCCGTCCGGTCCGCGCCCAGGGAATTGCTGCAGACCAGCTCGGCGAACCATCCGGTCCGGTGGGCGGGGGAGGAGACGCCCGGGCGCATCTCGAACAGGTCCACCGCTGTCCCCGAGGCGGAAAGGACGAGTGCCGCCTCGGAGCCGGCAAGCCCCGCCCCGACAACCGTGACCCGAGGGGCGGTCGGGTCAGCTCCAGATGGACGAGGCGTCGCCACCGTTGGATTCCCCGAGCTCGGGGAGGAAGACCGAGAAGACGCTTCCGGCACCCTGAGAGGAGCGGACTTCGATGAATCCGCGGTGGTAGTGGATGATCCTCTGGGAAATGGCCAGCCCCAGGCCCGTGCCCTCCACTTTGGAGGTGAAAAAGGGGTGGAAGATTTTTCCGATGATGTCGGGAGCGATCCCCTTTCCCGTGTCGCTCACCGTGGTAACCGCGTATCGTTGGCGGTGGCGGATCTGGGTGAAGAGGTCGATCGTCACGGTGCCGCCGTGGGGCGTCGCCTGGATGGCGTTGCGGACGAGGTTCCAAAGGACCTGGTTCAGCTGCTCCGCATCGCCCTCGACATGAAGGTTCTGCGTCACCAAATTCTCGATGGCCACGTCTTTCTCCCGGGCCTCTCCCGTAAGCACGGCCTCGACGATCTCCGCCACCATTCCGGCCATGTTCACGGGCCCCACTTTTTTTGTCTTTGGCCCCGCGTACGCGAGAAAATCCGTGATGAGTCCGTTCAGGCGGGTGCTCTCCCTTTCGATGATGTCGAGAAGGGTCCGGGACATCACCGGCATGTCGGGCGACTCGCGAAGCATCTGGGAGGACCCGGTGATGGAGGCCAGGGGATTCCGAATCTCATGGGCAAGCCCCGCGGCGAGCTCCCCGACCCCTGCCAGCCGGTCGGCGATCCGGATCCGCTCCTCCATCTGCTTGACCGGGGTGAGATCCTGAAAGATTACGACATTTCCGATCACGGCGCCGTCGGCATCCTTCATGGGGGAGGTGGAGAACCCGAGATTGATTTCCGTCCCGTCCCTCCGGCGGAAGACGATTTCCGGGCGCGGCATCGAGAGGTCGGCACGGCCCAACCCCAGGTCCAGCCCCGAAAGGATCTCCTCCACCGGCATTCCCGTCACGTCTTTCTTGCTGAAGCCCAGGATGAAGCACGCGGTTTCGTTTATCAGGCTCACACGGCCCTGCGTGTCCAGGGTCAAGATCCCGGAGGGGATGTTCTCCACAACGTGCTTGTGGAAGGTCTCCAGCTGCTGCAATGTGCTCTCCCGATCCTGCATCCCTTCGCGTGCCGCCCGGATGTCCTCCCCGAGGATCCCGGAGAGGACACCGGTAATGATGAAGCCGAGGGAATTGATGACGCTCGTACGGACGAACTGCGGCCACAGGATATTCGACGTTTCCGCTGAGGGAGGAAACAGGAATCCCTCCATCTGCAGATACAGTAGCGCCACATAGGTGGCCGCGGAGAGCGCCGCCCAGATCATCGCCCCCTGCATGTACATCTCCAGGCTCCCCAGCAAAATCACGATGATGTACATGAATGCGAAAACGCTGTCGTAGAGCCCGGTGGCGAAGACGATGAGGGAGACAAATGCGACATCCACGATCGCCTGGAGGAGGAGAAACGGCAGGGGGATCTCGCCGCCCCCCCAAAAGGTGTACCGGGCGAGCAGCCACCCGTACGACAGTACGACAGCAACGTACAGGTACTGGAATCCGACGGAAAGGACGAGATCCGACTCCCGGACCTGGACGGAGACCGCGGCAACCAGGAGGGAAAGGGTGACCCCCGACCGCAGCAGGAGGAGATGCCTCCTGCTTTTTGTCGCCTCTTCTTTCCGGCCCCGTCCGGGGACCGAGGACAAGTCTACCCTCCCACGACGCCGGCCAGCTTGAAGATGGGGAGATACATCGCGATGACGAGCCCTCCGATGACCACCCCCAGGAAGATCATGAGCATCGGCTCCAGGAGGGATGTCAATGCCCCCACGGCCGAATCGACTTCGTCGTCGTAGAAATCCGCGATCTTGTTGAGCATCGTATCGAGAGCGCCCGTTGCCTCTCCCACGCTGACCATCTGGGTCACCATGACGGGGAACACCTTGCTGTCGGCCAGCGGCTCCGAAATGGTCTTTCCTTCGCTGATGCTCGTCCGGGCCTTGATGATCGCCTCTTCGATGGTCTTGTTCCCGGCCGACTTGGCCACGATGTCCATGCTTTCCAGGATCGGGACGCCGCTGGAAACCATCGTGCCCAGCGTGCGTGCGAACCGCGCCACCGCGATCTTGCGGAGGAGGTCGCCGAGTACCGGCAAACGGAGGAGGAGGCGGTCAATCCGGCGTCGCCCCCCTTCCTGCTTGTAATACCATCGAATCCCGAGTACCAGCAGAACGATCAGCACCAGAATGAGCAGAAAATATTTCTGGGTATACTCGCTGAGGGCAAGGACGATCAGGGTGGGTGCGGGCAGGGTTGCCCCGAAATCCTGGAACATTTGCCCGAAGATCGGGATCACGTAGAGGAGAAGGACCACGGTCACGATGAACGCAACCGCGAGGATCGTCGCGGGGTACACCATCGCGCTCTTGACCTGCTTGGCGAGCTTCATCGCCTTTTCGATGTAGGCGGCGAGGCGCGACAGAATCGTATCGAGGATACCGCCCACTTCCCCGGCGGAAACCAGGTTTACAAAGAGCTCGTCGAACACCTTCGGGTGCTTTTCCAACGCGTCCGCGAAGGTCGATCCGCTCTCCACGTCCTCCTTGACCTTGAGGATCACCTTTTTGAACGCCTGATTCTCCTGCTGCATCCCGAGGATGTCCAGGCACTGGACCAGCGGAAGCCCCGCATCGATCATCGTGGCGAACTGCCGAGTAAAGATCGCCAAGTCCTTGCGGGAGACCTTCCCTCTCCGACCGGGAAGCCTTAAGCCCAGGTCCCTCGGTTTGTGCTTGACCTTTACGGGAACGATCTGTTGCCGGCGAAGTTGCGCGATGACAAAGGCCTCGTTCGGAGCCTCGATCTCTCCCGTCATCGTTCCGCCTACTTTTGTTCTTCCTTCCCACATGAATTTCGCCATCGTTTCCTCCGCGCTGCGGCCCTACACCTTTCTGCCGAGGCCCTGCGAGACCCCGGAAGCGGGAGACGCCGACAACAGGTTCCTGAATTCCTCGGGGTCGGTGCTCCTCCCGACCGCATCGTCCAATGTGATGTTCCTCTTGAGATAAGCCGCGAGAAGAGACTGGTTCATCGTCTGCATTCCGAACTTGGCCTGTCCCACCTGCATCTGGGAATAGACCTGGTGGATCTTTTCCTCACGGATCAAGTTCCGAATAGCGGCGTTCGGGACCATGACCTCGAGCGCCAGGACCCGCCCGCCGCCGGAGGCCTTGGGGATGAGGATCTGCGATAGCACTCCCTCGAGGACGAACGACAGCTGGGCCCGCACCTGCGGCTGCTGGTAGGGAGGAAAAACATCCAAAATGCGGTTGATCGTCTGTACGGCCGAGTTCGTATGGAGGGTCGCAAACACCAGGTGCCCCGTCTCCGCCACGGTCAGGGCTGCCTCGATCGTCTCGAGGTCCCGCATCTCGCCGATGAGGACGACATCGGGATCCTGTCGCAGGATGTATTTCAGGGCCCTCTTGAAGCTCTGCGTATCCGCGTTCACCTCGCGCTGGTTGACGAGGCATTTCTTGTGGGGGTGCAGGTACTCGATTGGGTCCTCCACCGTGACGATGTGCTCTTGGCGTTCCGAATTGACCTTGTCGATCATCGCGGCGAGCGTCGTGGACTTTCCCGATCCCGTCGGCCCGGTGACAAGCACAAGCCCCCTCGGCTTTTTGCACAACTCCTTGACCACCGGAGGAAGCGCCAGTTCCTCGAACGTCCGTATCTTGAACGGAATCGTCCGGAACGCGCCGGCCGCCGCACCCCGCTGCAGGTAGATGTTCGCCCGGAACCGGCTCAATCCCTTCACGCCGAAGGAGAGGTCAAGCTCCCAGTCCTCCTCGAACCGCTGCTTCTGCGCCTCGGTGAGGATGCTGTAGCAAAGACGCTTCGTGTCGTGAGGAGTTAGCGGTTCGGCGGGCAGCGGGAGAAGCCTGCCGTCGACGCGGATCGTGGGGGGGACCCCGGTGGTGATGTGGAGGTCCGATGCTCCCTTTTCGTACATCGCGCTTAATAGTTCGTGGATGTTTAACATCGATCCCGGTCTCCCTCCGTTTGCGTCAATCCGGAGCCGTCACTCGGAGAATTTCTTCGAGCGTCGTTATTCCTTCCTCTACCTTCGTCAGCCCCGCCTGCCTGAGCGTCTTCATTCCCAGGCGGATGGCTTCACGCTTGATGTCGAGCGCGGACCCCCCGCGCAGGACAAGATCCTTGATCTCCTCCCGGACCGGCATCACTTCATAGAGGGCCAGGCGCCCCCGAAACCCCGTCCTGTTGCACTCGTCGCATCCTTTTCCCCTGCGCAGTCGTACCCCCTTCAACCGGTCGGGTTTCATCCCGGCATCGGACAGCGCCTTCGGGGGGATCTTCAATTCCTCGTTGCAGTTCTCGCAGACCCGGCGCGCCAGCCGCTGCGCGAGGATCAGGTTGAGCGACGAGGAAACGAGGAACGGCTCGATCCCCATGTTAAGCAGCCTGGTGACCGTGCTGGGCGCATCGTTCGTGTGGAGGGTGGAAAGGACGAGGTGGCCGGTGAGAGCCGCCTTCACACCGATCTCCGCCGTTTCGTAGTCGCGAATCTCGCCCACCATGATGATGTCCGGGTCCTGCCGGAGGAAGGAGCGCAGCGAGGCCGCGAAGGTGAGTCCGATCTCCTCCTTGACCTGCACCTGGTTGATCCCGGCGAAATTGTACTCCACCGGGTCCTCGCATGTGCAGATGTTGTCGCTCGTCTTGTTCAGGTCCGACAGGGCGGAGTACAGTGTCGTCGTCTTCCCCGAACCGGTGGGACCCGTGACCATGACCATCCCGAAGGGGCGGTGGATCGCTTCCGTGAAATCCGTCAGCTGGTCCGACTCGAATCCGAGCTTGGTCATGTCAAGCTGCAGGGAGGACTTGTCCAGAAGGCGCAGAACGGTCTTTTCCCCGTAGATCGTCGGTAGGGTGGAGACGCGGAAATCCATCTCCCTTCCCTTCCCGACCTTCAGCTTGATCCTGCCATCTTGTGGAAGCCGGCGCTCCGCGATATCGAGGGAGGCGAGGATCTTGAGCCGCGAGGAGATGGCGTTTCGCATCTTCAGGGGTGGGCGCATCACCTCGTACAGTACCCCGTCGATGCGATACCGGACGCGATACTCCTTCTCGTACGGCTCCACGTGTATGTCCGAGGCCCTCTTCTTGATTGCATCCGTAAGGATGAAGTTGACGAGCTTGACCACGGGGGCGTCGTCCAGGCCCCGTTCGAGCTCGGTGGTGTCGACCTCCTCCTCCCGGACGACCTCCAGCTCGTCGTCCAGCTCCGAGATGATGTCCTTGAACTCGAGAGACTGGTCGAAGAACTTGTTGATGGCGGCAGTGATATCCTTCTCGGAGGCCATCACGAGTTCCACGGCGTAACCGGTCTTGAACCCGATGGCGTCCAGGATCGCCATGTTGGAGGGATCGGCGACCGCAACGATCAGTTTCGCCCCCACCCGGTTGATCGGGAGCGCCATGTTCTTCTGTACCATGTCCTCGGGCAGGAGGCGGACCACTTCCGGGTTGATCTCGTATTTGGACAGGTCGACCACCGGGATGTTGAACTGCCTCCCGAGGAAGGACAGCAGTTCGGACTCCTTGATGGTGCCCGTCTTCACGAGAACCGATCCGATCCGTTCCCTGGTCTTTTTCTGGACCTCGAGGGCGGACCGGAGCTGGTCTTGGGTGATGAGGTTCCCTTTCAGGAGCATTTCCCCGATTTTTGTGGCCATCACGGACATTTCAAATTCACCTAATTATACCTAAATTATGTAAAATTTATAGATATTATTGCTATTTGTCAAGCGTGAATCCCCCTTCCAGGTCTCCTCCTGGCCAGCTCCCTGCGGGCGTGGGACAGGAACTCCTCCCCAGCCACCTCGACTCCGGTCCAGGCGCCGAAGCTCAACGCCGCCTGGTGGGCAAGCATCGGCAGACCGTCCATGGCGGGGACGCCCTTCCTGCGAAGGACACGCACGAGGGAAGTCCCCCCCCTTTGATACACTATATCGACGAACCTCGTTTCTTTCTTTACCCTCTCGACGGGAAAAGTTTTCCACTCCGCCGTCAGGCCCAGCGAAGTGCACTGGACGATCAGGTCGGTCCCGGAAAATTCCCGCGCCATCTCGCGTGGTTCCAGTTTTCCCGCCGAGAAGGTCACACGGGGGAATTTTCGGGAGAGAAGTTCCGCGACGGCGTGCGCGCGCAACGGCGTCCGGTTCAAAATCACCATTTCCCGCGTTCCCGCGCGCGCCAGTTCATAGCCGATCCCGCGGGCCGACCCTCCCGCGCCCAGCAGTACGACGCGGGAAAAGCGCTTCCCCCAGCCCGCTCCCGCAAGGGCCGCGAGGAGACCACGCCCGTCCGTGTTGTCGGCATGGAGTCGTCCCGACCGGACCCGGAGAACGTTCGCCGCCCCGCATACCCGGACAGCCTCCGACATCCCGTCGGCCAGGGAGGCGGCCTCTTCCTTATACGGAATCGTGACGTTCCCCCCGAGAAAGTTCCCGGCGCGGACAACACGAAGGAAATCAGGCAGCGTCTTCGGGGGCAGGTCGAACATCACGTATCGAAGGGGAAGCTTCCGGCGCGCGATCACGCCGTTGTGCATCGATGGACTCAACGAGTGGGAGAGAGGATGGCCAACGAGAAAGATCAGCGATTCCGTGACGCCGCGGCCTTTTCCCCCGGTAGGTCCCCTCAATTTTCGAGTTCGAGGTTCCAGTAGGTAAAGTCGACGATGGACAGGAAGGGCAGCCAATCCCGGTGGATGGAGGCGCGCGGGGAGAAAGCGAACTGGTGGGCCCATTGGGGCCGAGCGGGACGGCGGATCAGGCGCATCCCCGCCTGTCCCGGCAATTCTCCTCCCTTCCGCTTGTTGCAGGCGATGCAGCTGCAGACGATGTTTTCCCACGTTGTTATGCCGCCCCGGGACCGGGGGATCACGTGGTCGAGGTTCAACTCGCTGGTGGGGAACGGTTTCCCGCAATACTGGCAGGTATTTCTGTCCCTGACAAAGATATTGCGGCGGCAGAACCGCACGTTCCGCCGGGGAACCCGGTCGTAGACCGTGAGAACCACCACCCGCGGGACCCGAATCGTCCTGTCCACCAGGCCGATGGCCTCCTCGTTGGCGCGGACGGACAGTTCGCTCCACGACCGGAAATCGAACATCTCGTATTGGGAATTGATCGCCCTCGCCATATCGGCGTAAAGGAGGCAGAAGGCGCGCCGGACGCTGGTGATGTGAACGGGGAAGAAGGCCTTGTTGAGAACAAGCACACCGGAATTAAGCATCTGACCCCCGGCTTCCGTTTTCCTTAACCACTTTATCCACCACTTCGCCCCGGGTCAACCATTTACGACCCTATGGGTCGCGCACGGCAGCGGCAAGCGCGGCGGCAAGCTCCGCCAGCTCCCCGTCCCGGACCGTCCGCATGTCGAGGAGAAGTTTCCCTTTCGCGATCCTGCCCACTACGGGGGGGATTCCCTTGCGGAGTCTCGCCTCCAGCTCCTCGACCCGGATGTGCGGATGAGACACGGCAACGCACGCGGTGGGAATCTCGACCTCCGGCATCGCGCCGCCCCCTGGGGAGGAGACGGATGGCTCCACGTGCAATGTCAATCCTCCGCCCGCTGTCGAAACGTCACCCGGACCGGCCACCGCATCCCCCCCAGAGGAGTCGTCCCGGCTCTTGGCGAGAACCGTTTGCCTTCTCACTCTCGCGATCAGCTTCCTCGCCCGGGCCCGCGCGATCCCCTCCCCCTCGAGGATCATTTCCAGAACCGGGAGGCGTGCGGCCGCCCTCCTCTCGTCGCCGTAGAGCCGAAGCGTGGCGGCGAGGGCGGCAAGACACAACTTGTCGATCCGGAGCGCCCGGGAAAGAGGATGCTTCTTCAGCAGGTCCACCAGGTCTTTCCGGCCGGCGATGATCCCGGCCTGCGGCCCCCCGAGGAGCTTGTCGCCGCTGACGGTGACGATTCCCGGCCCCTGGGCCAACGCCTGCCTGATGGTCGGCGTCCCGGGGATGCCCGCTCCCGCGAAGTCGAATATGGCCCCGGAGCCCAGATCCTCCATCACGGGGATTTTGAACCGGCTCCCGAGGACGGCGAGGTCGGCGGCCGGCACCTCCTCGGTGAACCCCGTGATGCGGAAGTTGGACCGGTGGACCTTCAGGAGCAGCGCCGTGTCGGGGCCGACCGCCCTCTCGTAGTCGGCGGAACGGGTGCGATTCGTGGTCCCCACCTCCACGAGGTTCGCGCCGCTGGCCGCCAGGATCTCCGGGATGCGGAAGGATCCCCCGATCTCCACGAGCTCCCCCCGGCTCACGATTACGTCTTTTCCCCGCGCCAGGCCCGCAAGGCATAGGAACACCGCCGCCGCGTTATTGTTCACGACGTGCACGGACTCCGCCCCCGTGAGCGCCAGAAGCATCTCCTCGACGTGAACCAGCCGCCGGGAGCGGGTCCCCCCCGCCAGATCGAACTCCAGGTTGGAGTACCCCGAGGCCGTGGCCGAGATGGCCCGGATCGCCTCCTCGGAAAGCGGGGCCCTGCCGAGGTTCGTGTGCACCACGACTCCCGTGGCGTTGATCACCCGCCGAAGGGTAATCTCTTCGCCCTCGGCCACCGCGCCGGGAAGGGCGGCGAGGAGACGGGAAACCCATTCCTCCCGGGGCCGTCCGGCCCCCTTCTCCCGCAGGGCTTCGCTCCGGTACGCGCCAAGAAGCTTCCGCATGGCCTCCAGGATCACCGCGCGGGGATGGCACGCGAGCAGGGGGCGGATTTCGTCGCGTTTCAGGAGAGAGGCGACAGAGGGAATCTGGCGAAGGCTGTCCGGCGCGGGCATCCCCGGGGATTACCCCTTGGCTAGTTCCCGGAGAAGAATTTTCTTCCCGTAGTAGGCGTTTTTCTGGACGAGAGACTCTGCCAGCGCTTCATCCTTTTCCCGGAAGGCTTCGATGATCTCCCGATGCTGTTGGATAATCCCCTCGATCCGCCCCGGCATCGCCAGGATCAGCCGGAACCTCTGGAACTGCATCACCAGGTTCTGGACGATGGCATAAAGTTTCTCGTTCCCGCACGCCTTGAGGAAGACGTCGTGGAACTCGTTGTGCAGGGCCAGGATCTTCTTCACTTCCTTCTTTGCTGCGGCAGCCTCCATCTGCCGGTTCAGCGCATCCATCTTCGTGACATCTTTGACGGTGAGTTTCTTCACCGCGGAGCGCGCCGCATAGCCTTCGAGGATGGCCTTCAGATCGTAGAAGTCCGAGACGTCCTTGGAGGACAGGGAGGCCACGACCGCCCCCTTCCGGGGTATGACGGTGATGAACCCCTCCGTCTCCAGCTGCCGGAACGCTTCGCGTATCGGTGTCCGGCTGATGCCGAATCTGTCCGCGAGATCCGGTTCGGCGATCCGGGTGCCGGCGACCAATTGCCCGTTTACGATCGCATTGCGGATCGTCTCAACGATTTTTTCCCGCAAAGTCAAATGGTTGTCAATCTGAATCTTTATCTTCGCCATGGGGGGGGGACCTCGTGTAACTGCCCGTCAATGTATGCAGTATACGACAGCATGTCAAGAGATTTTCTTGTCCGTTTCCAGACAGATACCGTTCCAGTTGCGTGGCGTTTTCCGATACTGTATCTTCTCACGTTCCAGATACATCAGATGCGGAGGAACCTAACCGGATGGCATGGACGATTCATTCGACGATTCCGTTTCCCATGCTGGGGAAGAACGATGCGGTCAGCCGGCTCTCCCTGGCCGGGGTCGGGCCGGAGATCTACCTTTCCGGTCCCACCCTCGACCGGCTCACGCCGGAAGGCGCGGAAGCGGCGGCGGATTCTCTTCGGTCGGCAGGCATCGCGACCGCCACGTTTCACGCCCCCTTCAACGACCTCTGTCCGGGAGCGCGCGACGAGGAGATTCGCCGCGTTACCGTGCACCGCCTGCGACAGTCCGTCTCCCTCGCCCCTCTGTTCCGCCCGCTGGGAATCGTGATGCACGGCGGGTACTCGGACTGGCTCTTCGACTTCGATGATGAGGTCTGGCTGGAAGGGGCGAAGAAGACGTTCTCCGAAGTGGCGGAGACGGCGGAAGCTGCGGGCGTCGACATCTTCCTCGAAAACGTCTTCGACGATGTCCCGGACCACCTCCTCCGCCTCCGGACGGCCGTCGGGTCGAAGCGACTGGGCTTCTGCTTCGATGCGGGCCATGCCACGCTCTTCTCGCGCCTTCCGTTCCAGAAATGGATGGAGGCGTTCGGCCCCGATCTTAGGGAGATGCACATCCATGACAACCGCGGTCTCCGGGACGACCATCTTCCGGTAGGGGAGGGATCGATCAACTTCCGGGGGGTCCTGCTCGCCGCCCGGGACGCGGGAACAACGCCCATCCTTACGATGGAACCGCATCGCGAGGATCATTTCCAACGGTCCATCGCGTCCCTGCGGGCCATTCTGGCGGATATCGCCTAGCCGGATCCGGGGGATGATAGCGCCCGCCGCCTCCGGGTGGATGGTTTCGTCTCCCGACGCGGGGTCAGACCGTCTGGGCGAAGAAGGCGATCGCCTCTTCCTCCGAATCGAATGCCTGGACGTACCGGGAGACGCCTGTCATCCGGAAGAGGTCCTGGTTGATCCGGTTCAGCGAACAGAACGCAAGCGTGCCGTTCCGCTCCGCCATCCGTTCCGCGATGCCGATGATGAAGGAGATCCCGATGCTGTTGATGAGCCGGGTCCCTTCGAAGTTGAGCACGACCCTCGGCCGGCCGGCTTCCAGAGCGTCGTGGACCGCCCGCTCCACTTCCTCCCCCAGGAGGCTGTTGAGGTATCCGTTTACGTAGACGACGGATGTATCCTTGCCCAATTCGAGCGTTTTCACGTTCCGATTTCTCACGTCATCATCCCTCACCGTTTGTCGTAGTGCTTCCTTCGACGTTCGTGGGACGAAGGTTCTTCACCATCCGAACCGTCGTCCCGTGCTCTCCCGTTTCGATCTGGACTTCGTCAACCAGCTCACTGATCAGTTTGAGCCCCCACCCCCTGTTCCGCTTCGACTCGTCCCCTTCCGCAGGCGCGCGGAACCCCTTGCCCTCGTCCTGGACGAACAGCTCGATCCGCTCGGGGGAGAGGACGTATCGCAGGCGGACTTTTCCCGTTTCCGCCCCGCTGTGTTCGAACGCGTTGATGCATGCCTCGATGATGGCCATCTTGATCCGGTCCACCGTATCCTTGTCCAGCGATGCGTAGGCCGCCACCTCTTCCGCCACTCGGGCGGCCACGACTTCCGTGTCCGCTTTCATCGGCAGCACGAGCTCGAACTCGAGCGGCGTCTCGCCCGCCCGTGCCTCCGGCAGGCGCGTTTCCTCCGGCGC
>JBAULH010000018.1:0-2571 GCA_049578085.1 Candidatus Deferrimicrobiaceae bacterium | reverse complement strand
CTTCTTGCTCTGCTCCACCTGCTCCACGATCTCCAGAATCGCTTCTTCCCCGTCACCGACGAGGAGAGCGTCGAAGAATTCCGCCACGGGCGCCGGGTTGAGTGTACAGACGCCTCCCCCCAAAACGACCGGGTCCCTCTCCCCGCGCTCCCGGCGGAGGAAAGGGATCCCGGCCAGATCGAGCATGGTAAGCACGTTCGTGTAGGTCAGTTCGTAGCTCAAGGAGAACC
The DNA here is from genome assembly GCA_049578085.1 of Candidatus Deferrimicrobiaceae bacterium. GTDB lineage: Bacteria > Desulfobacterota > Deferrimicrobia > Deferrimicrobiales > Deferrimicrobiaceae > CSP1-8. The sequence continues at coordinate 2,341 of JBAULH010000018.1, read as the reverse complement.
CGAGCACGTCGAAATCACGGGCGGGCCTCCCCGATTCCAGCGAGACGAGGGGCGATCCCGTTTCCCGCAGGTGTTCCTCCATGTCCCTCCAGGGGGCGAAGGCCCTCTCGCAGATGGTTTTTTGCCGGGCGTTGAGAAGCTCGTAGAGCAGGAGGATCCCGAGGTGCGACATCCCGATTTCGTATACATCCGGGAAGGCCAGGAGAATCCGGATTTCCGCCTCGTTCCACGGGAGGAGCGCCGGCCTAACTTCGGCGCCGCTGTAGCGCGACGGTTTTTTTACATAAGAAGGAAGGTTTCTCATTACCCTTTTTGCTTTCCAATAAAGCTTTGAAAAAACAAACCATTCAAGTTACATTATCTAGATGTTTCCCTTTTTACAGATAATTTCGTAATGCGCCTCTTATTGAGCCAGGGAGCGGAGGCTTCGTTCCGTCCCGGGGAGTTCTTCGGCCGGGAAGAGGAACTGAGTTCCCTTCACCGGGTGTGTCTCGAGGGAAAGTCCGGCATCGGGGCATCGGTTCTGATCTACGGCCCGCCCAACGTCGGGAAATCCTCCCTCCTTCTCAAACTGAAATCGGAGCTCAAGTCGCTGCAGCAGAGCACTGCGCCCCCGTCCCCATTCCCGTTCTATTATTCGTTCAGCAATATCCTGTCCCACCCGTTGGCCCTCTCCCAGCACTTCCTTCAGGAATACCTGTGGCAACTTCTCGTCTTCTTGGGAGAATCGCCCCCCGCGGCATTCGACCTCGATGCGTTATGCGACACGCTTGCCGCTCGCGGGCACATGGAATGCCGGGATTATCTGTCCGCCCACCGCCGGTACTCGGAGAAGGGGGATGGCCTGTCCGCCCTGGCGAACGCCTTTTCCTTCCCGTTCGCGACCGGAGGGGAACTGCTGTACCCGGTTTTTCTCTTCGACGACTTCCAGTATACGATTAAACTGCAGAACATTCCCGAGGGCGCGATCTTTTCCATCCTTCGCCCCTACATCAAGTCCGGCCATTTCCCCATGATCGTTTCCGGCTCATCCCCGGGGCACGTCACCTCCTCGCTCAAGCGGGAAGGCTTGTACGGCTCGTTCCAGCTTCTCGAGGTCGGCGGGCTTTCGCCGGACGCCTCGGTGAAGGCGTGGGGTCCTCTCTTCGAGCGGAGGAAGATCCGGATGCCGGAGCACCTTGCGGTCCGCGCGGCGGTCCGGCTCGGCCACATCCCCATCTACCAGAGGATGCTTGCCGAGGAGGTTTCCTTCCGGAACGTCCGGATCGAGGACGAGGTGGAGTTCGAGAACCTGTACGCGCTCTCGGTTACCGAAGGGAAGCTCAACCGGTACTGGCGGGAATTTTTCGAGAACGCCATACCGGACCGCGTCAACCGGGCCCGTGCCGTCAAGTTTCTGAAGCGAGTCATCTGTGACCGGTTCCCGATCGACACGTTCGAGGGGGCGTTCTCGCTGATGGGGACTTCGCCGGAGGAAGGAAGCAAGATTCTATCGGCTCTTGAATTCAAGGGGTTGCTGAAGTCCGATTTCGAGCACATCGAATTCGTCCGGGATCCCGTCCTCTCCGATTTCCTCTTCTGGGCATTCGAGCGCGGCGTCCTGGGCAAGAACACGTCGCAGGTCGCGGCGAGCATCGTACAGGCGAAGATATCCCACGACTTGCAGGAGGGGAGTCGGGGCGAGCAGGAGGCGAGCGCCGAGATGGCGAAGGAGATGATGCGCCGGTGGGACTGCCGGGATGTGCCCGCGCTCCTGTTCGACTTCGGAAAATTTCACGAGAAGTATGGCGACAAGGGGCTACTGGAGGTCCTGATCGGCCTGGAGGGGGACCCGCGGAAGGTGAGGCTCCCCAAGATCAGTTCGGTGTCGAAGGGTTACCGGACCCTCCGCGGCGGGAGCCGGTTCGACTTCGACCTCGTCGCTTACGGTTTCCACGACGGGGACTTCTCCGAGGAGAATCTGGTCATCTGGGCCGTGGACGTCAACACGGAAAAGAAGCTCGCGCACGTCGCGGTGGAACATTTCGAGAACCGGTGCCGGCTGCTGAGCCTGGACAAAGGCCTGAAGCCCGGCCAGCTCCGGAAATGGATCCTCTTCGACGGGGCTGCGGACGCCGCGGTCGTCGAGCTGGCGGACCGGTACGGCATCCATCTGACCCACCGGACGCAGATGCGCCTTTTTCTGAACCTGTTCGGGATGCAGGAACTGGAGAAGGGGGCGGAGGAAAGGCGTCCGCCGGAGGCCCGGGCGGGGGAGCAGCCGCTCGAGTTCGAACTCGTGCTGCCGATGAAGGCGGACACGGAAGTCGTGGCCGCCCGTGTGGCGGAAGAGGTGGCGGCC
>JBAULH010000017.1:0-11027 GCA_049578085.1 Candidatus Deferrimicrobiaceae bacterium | reverse complement strand
TCCCAGAACGTCAATACAGATGGAGTTTTCAAACGCATCGGGTCGAGGACTGTGAACGGATGGTGGATGACGTCGAGAGAAAGATGGTCGAACTTCGAAGAGAGAGGGTCGAAATGCAGCGCGTTCTTCAATATCCCTCGAAGGAACCACCGAAAAGAGAACGGGGAGTACGGAAATGCGCTGGCGGTGAAAGAGGAATTTGGGAGGGTAAATTCGTCTCGGTTTCTCTTGGTGCACAAGATGACGAATTCGTCGGTTTCACCAGTCAACCGGAAGTAGTAAAGGAGGTTTCGGAAATAGGACTCTACTCCTCCCATCCTGCCCGGGAGAAAGCTGATGACGTTCAATCCGATTTTCATGATCGTCTTGTTTCCTTTTTGGCCACTTGCTCGTCGTCACGTGTGAGTGGAACGATTTCCTCGCGCGTGTCCTCTCCCATCCGCATACCTGCCAAGGAAGAAATCACTTGCTGTTCTCCGTTTTTCTTCCAACGAAAAGGAGTGTGCCATAGTGCGCTTCCGGTGCGCGCCCCTCTTCCCGGGAAAGGACCTTTCGCAGGACCGGTTGGAACCCTGTCAAATACGGCTCGATTTCTTCGAGGTTGAGGCGGATGGGGTGCCCGACGTCATACGGAAACCGTCGCAGGCCCTCCTCATCGGTGAGATCCTGTCCGAAAATGAAAAAACCGCCTTTCCGCGCAATCCGTATCGCATTGGAGAGGCACTGATCCACATCCATTACATGATCAAGCACGTTGATCATCACAACAACGTCAAACGTCCCATCTGCATACAAGCAGTTTTCCGCGGGATTGGGGTCGATACAAATGGCTCCGGTTTTATATTGTCTGGCGAGCCATGTTCGTCTGTAGCGGATGTAATTCCTTATCAGCGGATCGCTCAGGATGATATGTTTTGCTTTCCTTTCCTTGAGGATAAGGCGGGTATTGGTGTATGGACCACACCCCAGTTCGATGTAGTTGCTGATCTCTTTCGGAAGATAATTGTAGAAATCAAGCTGTTTTTCCCACCAGTGATTAAAGTCGTCCTTCGCTCCCCCAGGAAGTCCAAGCAATCGGAAGAACGGGCGGGCAATCATCCAGATAGGCCGTTTCCATCCTCGCTTGTGCTCTATGGATTCCCAAAGGGACGACTCCCACGCCAGCGCCTGCTTCCAACGATCCTCCGATACTTTTTTCCCGGCCATCCTTTGTCTCCCGGCAAGGTTTGGGAAAAGGGGATTTACCATCTCGGTTTTTCCCTTGACAGCATCAATCGTTCGTCAATGTGCATGATAATATAGCGCCAGCTTGATTTTGACTTATTGTTATCTTTTATTGCCATAATATGTGAGTTGCTCCTTATTGTTCGGCATGGAGCTGGACTTGCGATAAAATTCCCGGGAATGGACCTTTGTCCGATGTTTATCCGAAAAAAAAACGGTGAACTATGATTTTATCGGGATTGGCCCGACAGGTACGGGGCAGACTCATCCGTGCCTATAATCGTCCTGTAAAAAACCATTTCGGCTCTCGTTACGACAGGGCGGTACTTCTCTCCTATATCACCATGCCGTTTCGACGGGGGGCGAGTGTTCTCCATACGAATTCCCTTGAAGTTCTCGAAATTGCCAGGGTCTTCGATGAATTGGGGTACCAGGTCGATGCGGTCGAATACGATTGGGACGGGAGGATTGATTTCCGGAGGTACTCGGTTATCCTGGGATTCGGTGACCCTCTCATCCGGAGTTTCTACGACCGAATCCGCCCGATTATCACCATATATTACGGTACGGGCATGCATGTTCAGCACCAGAATGCGGCGACATTGGAAAGAGTACAGGATGTATTCAATAGAAAGGGGATATGGCTGCTCGATTCAGCGAGGGTTGTCGAAAAGACTTACTCTGTCCAAACCACATTGGTGCACGCGATGATTGTTTTGGGAAATGATACTGTTCTTGAATCCTACAGAAAGCACTATGCCGGCAAAATTTACACTGTTTCACCGTCGTATTACAAGGTTATAGAGGTGAACGAGGTCCTTGACAATAAGGACTTTGCAACGGCCCGGCGGCATTTCTGCTGGTTCGGCGGACCGGGAATGATCCACAAGGGACTGGATCTGTTACTCGAGACCTTTAAGAACCTCCCCGGATACAACCTTCACGTCTGTGGCCCCGTGGAGAAAGAACCCCGTTTTCAGGAATGTTTCCGCCAGGGACTGTACCATACTGAAAACATCCACACCCACGGGTTTGTTCGTCTGGATTCGCCTCTGTTCCGAGAGATTCTTGCGATGTGTGCATTTATCGTATTTCCCTCGTGTTCGGAAGGGGCGCCGAGTTCCGTAATCAACGTGATGGGAAACGGCGGTCTGATTCCCGTTGTAACGCGCGAAACGGGAGTTGAAACGGGGGATTTCGGCGTCTTGATCGCGGATACCACCTTATCGGCGGTCAGGCAGGCCGTCCTCGAAGCAGGTTCGTTGGAAAAAGAGGAAGTAGCGCAGAGGAGCGCCCGGTGCGTCGAACACACGATTTGCCGCCATTCGATAGGCGCATACTACCTGCAGATGAAAAATACGATCATGGCGATATTGGGCGTTCCGGGATGAGGTGCAGAGTTTGCGGAAAACAGAACCCCATCACCTTCAGAGCGAGGATTCTCAACAGGTATGACGTTGCCTATTTCCATTGTGACCATTGCGGATTTCTCCAGACAGAAGAACCATATTGGCATGAGGAAGCGCACGAGGACCCGATCAACCGGCTGGATACCGGGATTCTCGTCCGTAACTTGTATCTAGCGGACGTAACCTCGGGAATCCTTTTTTTTCTCTTCGGCCGAAATGCGAAGTGTTTGGATTATGCAGGCGGACACGGGATTTTGACGCGGTTACTCAGGGATAGAGGGTTCGACTGTGCTTGGCACGACAAGTACGCAATCAATGTCTTCGCCCGGGGATTCGAATATCAGGATGTCGTTCAAGGGATTGGCGTCGTTACGTGTTTCGAGGCATTCGAGCATTTTCCCCGTCCGATGGAGGAGATCGAGCAAATGCTTGGTATCTCCAGGAATATCATTTTCTCAACCGAACTCATCCCCTCCAGTCCCCCACCGCCGGATCAGTGGTGGTATTATGGCCTCGAGCACGGGCAGCATGTCTCTTTTTATTCCCTCCGGACTTTACGATTCATCGCGAAAACGTATAACCTGAATCTCCTCACGAACGGGAAATTCGTGCACATGTTAACGGAAAAAAATAAGGGGGCACGTCTATTTTCCATTCTCGTGGGGCTCTCGCCCTATGGGCTGGGAAAACTTCCTCGGCTGTTCATGAAAAGCAAGACCTCCCACGACATGGGTCTTCTCTCGGGCCGTGATCGAAACCGGCGCTTCCGCCAATGAAGATGGTGCAGCAAACCGCCATAAGAGGGGTATTTTCGGTTGGCATGACCAATCTGATGGCGCGTGTGTTTGCATTTGGAAAACATCTTGTCATAGCTGCATATATCGGGCTGTCTGCCGGCCTCGATGCCTTCTATGTGGCTACCGCTGTATTGTCCATCGGTATATTTGCTTTCGGCGACATTTTTGATTCCTTGGGAATTCCCCGTCTGGTGGGTACGCTGCAGACGGAAGGAGAAGAAAAATTCAAGGAGTTCGCGGGATCGATACTTTCCTTCGCGGTTCTTCTCTCGATTGTCCTGTGTACGATCCTTCTGCTTATTGCGCCATGGACACCACGGATCGCTCCGGGTTTCACTTACGAGAAGAAAGCATTTGTGCTGAAGAACCTGTTTTTCCTCGCGCCGATGGCGCTCCTGTATTTGCCCTACCATGCCATGGGATCGTTCCTGCGCGCCAGGAGGAGGTTTCAGGTTTTTTACGTAGGAGAGTTTCTCATCGCATTCATATCCCTGCTCATCATTTTCTTTTGGCATGATTCCCAATATATAATCCCCATCTCTTTTTCGGCTGCATATGTTTTTGCGTTCCTCTATGTCGCTTTCCTCTGCCGCCATGAAGTCCGTCTGACCGCCGGTCTTCAGGGAGAGAAAATCAGGGGGATCATTCGGATGCTCTTCCATCTGCTTCCGATTTATATTGCAAACTACCTGTTCGTTCTGGTGGACCGCGGCTTTGCTTCCTATCTGCAAACGGGAGGGGTTTCCGCTCTTTCCTATGGTGTCATGATTGTTGTCATCCCCACATCGATCCTGATGCTCGAGAATATATTCATCACTCCTCTTGCGGAGTCGTCGGAAAAGGGGGAGATGATGAGGAGTATCCTGATCGGAACGCTGATCCTATCCGTTCCTATCGCCTTTTTTGTTGTGGCGTATGCGAACCCGATTGTGAAAGCCGCTTTTGAGCGGGGTGTGTTCACTGCCGGCTCCACCAAGATGACGGCGGATGCTCTGGCTTATTATGCGCTATCCATCCCTGTCATTTTCGTCGGACCTGTTTGCATTCGACTTTTCCAGATACTCGAGGAGTTGGGAAAAATTGCGATCGTTTCCCTTTGCGCCGTTGTCGTGAACGCGCTGCTGAATCTCCTTTTCCTGAAGGCAGGAATGGGGATCAAGGGCATTGCGCTGGCCAGTTCGATCTCCTGGTATGGATCTATCGGGGGGTATCTTTATCTTCTGCGACAGCTCGGAATTCCTGCGTTCACGAAAAAAGTGGGACATGTTCTGCTGACCTCGTTGGGAATCAGTGCGGGAGCGTTGGGGATAACCTTTGTTATTCCGTATGCCGCGGATTCTCTCGGTGGGCTGATAGTTCGCGGGGTTGCCTTTGTTCTTCTGACGGGTGCTCTTGTATTTTCTGTTCCCAATGAGGAGTTTCGGTATTGGCGTGAAACCGTGTGTGGGGAAATTCTGGTTTGGAGAAAATAACAATGGATTCATAAAATCCTATCCCTCATTCGGTCCTTTTCGGATGGAACGAGCCGGTATATTCTCCGCTCCCTGCAGCTATCTTCTGTTTTAGAAGCGCCAACTCCTGCGCCATCTTCTTGTTCATCTGGTAAAGCTTGGAGATCGTGATCGAAAAGTGGATGAGGATGAGCAGGATGAACAGCATGCCGATGAGGAACAGAAAAGACGGAGGATAGAAGATTCCCGCCGCGTCCGAGGCCCATTCAAGCCAATCCCGTTTCAGGGAGAACAGAAGCATGATTACGCCGCCGGCCAGCCAGAGGATGGAGTACTCCTCCCGGAGTTTTCGTCGGCGGACCATCTCGAGGATATAGAGGAGCAGGAGCGCGGAAGCCAGAACGGCCAGAATCGCAATCCTGTTCATTTGAACCTCCGGATCCGGTTGATGAGAAACGAGAGCGTCACTTTCACCATATAATACATCGCCCGGAACTTGGTGATGGAGGATTTCCCCTCCGCGCGTTCGTACATCCGGACCGGCACCTCCATCGTCCTTGCCTTGAGCCGGTACATGAGGATATAGGCATCCACCTCCGGGTAGTCCGAAGGGTAATAGTGGGAGTAGAACTCGATCAGCCGGCGGTTGATGGCGAAAAAGCCGGAGGTGGGATCGGTTATCCGGTACCCGGTGTTCCATCGGACGAGCCCGCGGAAGAACCGGATGCCGAAGATGCGGGGGATGGATATTCGGTATTCCTTCTCGCCGAGGAACCGCGACCCGATGACGGCGTCGGCGCTGCCTGCCAGGATCGGTTCCAGAACCCGGGGAATGTCCTCTGCTTCATGCTGCCCGTCCGCGTCGATGCGGACCAACGCATCGTAGCCGTGGTCGCGGGCGAACAGGTACGCCGTCTGGAGGGCCCCCCCGATCCCCAGGTTGCACGGGAGATCCAAAGTTATGGCTCCCGCGGATCTTGCCGCGCCGGAGGTTCCGTCCAGGGAGCCGTCGTTCACCACGACGACATCGTAGGGAAGTTTGCGCCGTATGGAGGAGACGATTCCCCCTATCGGTTTCTCCTCCCCGTAGGCGGGAATAGCGATGAGGACGCGGGGGGCTTTCCCTGTGTTGCCTTCCGCATGGGCAGAACCCGCTTGCGACATCAATACCTTCCCTCGTTTCCCCGGCGGATATGGACCAACGGGCAATACTATACTGCCAACTTCCCTGGGAGGAAACGGGGAGAGCGGCATGACACCGTGATCGTATGAAGTTCCTTTTGTTATATTTCGGACTGACAGGAGCACGTGGTAAAATTCGAAATTCGAAGACGAAACGTCTGGAGGTTCCATGAACGGCTGCGTGTGGAGCAGAAGGCAGTTCCTGAAAATTGCGGGCGGCACGGCGGGGATCACCGCGGCCGGCGGGGCATGCCTGCTTGCCGGAAGCCTACCGACTTTTCTGCGTGCCGCGGCCGGGCCGGGCAACGGCACCAAGGTGGCCATCGCCTTCGGGGCAAGCGCCGCCGACAACGCACGCAGGGCGGTCGAATCGCTCGGCGGAATCCGCGCCTTTGTCTCCCGCGGGGACGTGGTGGTCCTGAAGCCGAACATCGGCTGGGACCGCACTCCCGAGCAGGCGGCGAACACCAACCCCGACGTGGTGATCGCCCTGGCGGAGATGTGCCTCTCGGCCGGGGTGAAGGAAGTGCGCGTCTTCGACCGCACCTGCAACGAACCGAGGCGCTGTTACATAAACAGCGGCATCCAGCAGGCGGTGGAGGAGTTTGCCAAGAAACACCACGCGGGCGATTCCCTGCGCATCTACCACGTGGAGGACCGGAAATTCCTGCGGACCGACATTTCCGGCGCTCTTGCCCTCAACCAGTGGGACCTGTACCGGGACGCCCTCGAGGCCGACAAGATCATCAATATCCCCGTGGCCAAGCACCACACGCTGGCGGGCGTCACCCTGGCCCTGAAAAACATGATGGGAGTGATGGGGGGGAACAGGGGGCAGATCCATTTCCGTCTTCCCGACTGCCTCGTAGACATCAACAGGAAGCTTCCTACCAGCCTCGCGGTCATCGACGCCACCCGCATTCTGCTGCGGAATGGTCCTTCGGGAGGAAATCTTGCGGACGTAAAACCGGTCGGCAAGGTGATCGCTTCCGCCGATGTCGTGGCGGCGGACGTCGTGGCGGCGGACAGGCTCTTCGGCCTGAGCCCGGACGAGGTGCCGCACATCCGGACGGCTCTCGAGGCAGGGCTTGGGGTTACGTCCCCCGACGGGATCCGGGCGGTGGAGGTGTGACGACGATGCGGCCCAAACGCAACCCCGAAATCGTCTGGAGGCTGGAAAAAGGGATGCACGAAATGGCGTGGGACAAGGCGCGCAAAGGGGAGGAGTACGAGGACCTGGGGGTAATAACGCTCATGGTGAACGGGACCATCCATATGCTGAACCTTACGGGGGCGGAAATCTGGACCCGGATCAACGGGATCAGGCCGGTCGAAACGATCGCCGCCGAGATCGCTCCCCTCTTCCACGCCGATCCCGGGGAGATGCAGGCCGACGTGATGGAATTTTTGAAAGATATCGAGGGGAAAGGGTGGGTAACGCTTTCCGGGGATACTGCCCCCGCGGCACCCCGGTGGACGGCCAAATGACTTTCATTAAAATTCTATAGAAAGAATTTTATTGTCAATCGAAGGCATCCGTCTGTGGATAGAAGGTTCGAGTGCAATAGGGAATGGGAGTTATTTTGCTGTGGAGCAGGGCAGGTGCAGTTTTACCGGTTATAATTCAACCGATATTTTACCGTGAGGGGTCATTTGGAATTCACATTACCAATTGATATACGCTGGGACGTAGATTTCCGGGGCCGGATCGGGCGCCCCAAACGTATTGCCCGGCAGATCCGGGAGATCGCGCCGCAGTTCGTGGAACTGCGGTTCGAGGGCGACAGGGGGGTTTCGGAACTCTCCGCCATCTTTGCCGAAATCCACAAGATTCATCCGAAGGTGGAAGCGACGGTGGGGCTTACCGCCAAGGCCGTCGCAGCCGCCCGCTGGGGGTATCCGATAACCTTCCTCTGGGCTTTCGAGGGGGGCAAGACGTTTTCTCACTGCATCCCCAAGGATGCACGAAGGGTATCGTTTACGCCGGAAGAGGAGAACATACACCTGCTGCCGAAAATTCTTGAGGATTTTACAGAGAGTACGGCAGAGGAGTTGCATCTTCCCAACGTCAATGCCGTCCGCGCTCTCGCGGCGAAGGGATATATCCCGGTCCCCCGCGCCGAACAGATCCGGGAGGTGTCGGAGGAAATCGCGGGCTCCCCGGTTCCTTTAGATGGGAAGCGGCTCGTCGTCCACGATTTCTTTCTCTGCCGGGCCTTGCGGAGCGTCTTCCCGGACGAGGGGGGAAAGCGCGTCGAGTTCTCCGGCTGCGAGGCGGGGACCCGGCTTGCCTACGTGGACTGGGACGGCAACGTCTACCCTTGCGACTCCATCCCCATCCGCCTGGGGAATCTCCTCGAGACTCCCTTCGAACGGATCTGGCGGGCCCCGGCGCGGATGCGAGTCGTCGAGGCGATCCACTCGGTGCCCGTCGATTGCGATTCCTGCATGGCACATAGCGGCTGCCGAGGCCTTGCGCACTTCGCCTCGGGTAATATCGACGCGAATGCTGCCACCGGTGTCCAAGAAGGGGCTCCCGCACCCTAGCCCAAACCAAATAGGGGTGTTCCTGCCGCTGCGGATCCGGCGTTGTATCCGGGAAGCGGATTGTGTTCTAATTCGATGGTTGATAGTTCGGGAAACCCCCCAAGATAGAGGAGAAAAAACGTGAATCGATCTCTATTGCGAAGTGTCCTGTTCCTGGCCATCGCTGCCATTGCATTCAGCGTGTCGGCATGCTCGAAGCAGCAACCGAAAAACGAAACGGTGGCCGAGGTAAACGGCGACGCGATCAAGGTAACCGAGCTTCGGGAGTTCCTCGGCATGCGCGGGGGGGTGACCCCCGTTGCGGGAGCTACGGCGGAGCGGAAAAGCCAGGCTCTCGACCGGCTGATCGCGGGACGTCTCCTCGCACAGGACGCCCGGGCGCAGGGGTTGGACAACACGGACGATTTCCGGAACGCACAAGGAAAGAGCGAGCAGATCGCCCTGATCACGGCGCTCTTGCGGAAGGAGATCGACTCCAAGGCGAAGGTTTCCCGGGAGGAAATCCAGGCTGAGGCGAAGAAGATAATGGCTGCGGACAACACCCTTTCCGACAACACCGCGAACGTCCAGGCGGGGCGCTCGGTTTCCCAGGCGAAGATTCGAAAAGTCCAGGAAGACTTGATCGATGCCGCAAAAAAAGAGTTCCCTACCACGATCCACCAGGAGATGGTGGACAAGATCGTCGGTGGCGGAACGGTTCCGGACAATGCTGTCCTGGCGACCGCCGCTGGTGACAATATCACCTACGTGGACGTGAGAGAGGATCTGAAGCAGTCGATAGGGGGGATGCACGGCGGGCAGTCTATCGCCCGCAGCCCCGTGGCGATCAACCGTATGCTGACCCGGGAAGCCACCGGGAAATCGCTTGGCGCCTACGCGAAAAAGCAGGGGATCGAGGGGTCCGATTGGCACAAAATCACCCGCGAGGATATCGAGAGGACGATCCTCATCGACCTGCTGGCGGCGAAGATCATGGGAGACGAGTCCCCGGTAGGCGACGAGGAGGTCGATGCCTATTACAAGGAGCACTCCGAGATGTTCGTCCAGCACGGGAAGAAGGTCCCCCTCGGGATGGTAAAGGAGCAGCTTCGGGGATTCCTGCGCAGCGAGAAGCGCAAATCCGCGATGAATCACTATATCGAGGAGTTGAAGAAGAAAGCGACGATCAAGGTGAACGAGAAGGTGCTGGGCGACGTGTAGGGGATTTTCGATGGGGCGCAAGGTCCGCACGGTTCTTCTTTTCGCCGCGGGGGGTCTCCTTCTGGTTGGCGGGCCGGTGTTGGCCCAGGAAAAGGAGACGCCTCCGGCGGGGGGAGAGACGGGTGCAGCAGAAAGCGTTTCGTTGCTTGCGGCGGGGGCCGCCGCGCCCGCGTTTCGCCTTGTGGAAGTGACTGGGGCGTCGTATTTCTATGGCGGGGAAGGGAGCGGGAAACCGCTCCTCCTCGCCTTTTTTTCCGTGTTCTGCGACCCGTGCCGCGACGAGCTGACGGTCCTCCAGAGGATCCAGGAAAGGTACGGCGGACGCGTGGAAGTGGCGGCCATCTGCCTGGACGGGGAAGCCCTGAAAAGTACGATTGCCGGGTTCGCGAAGCAGGAAAGGTACGCCTTCCGTGTTATGTTGGACGAAGTGACCGACAGGCAGGTGTTCCGGGTCGCCGATGCCTATCGGGTGACGGAGATGCCCACGCTGTACTTCGTAAACAGTGTCGGAAGGATCGCCTTCGCCGGGACGGGCCGGGTCGCGGAGGATACGATCGAAAAGGCCGTCCAGGCCGCTTTGGCCAGGTAAAAAGTGGCCGGATCACCCCGATTCCTCCTTTTCGACCCGACGGGCGACTCGTGGCCTACGATCACCCTCCCGCAGGTGGCGTTCGCGGGGCGTTCCAACGTCGGCAAATCGTCTCTGTTAAACGCCCTGGTGGGGCATTCGCAGCTTGCCCGCGTCGGAAAGACGCCCGGCAGGACGCGCGGGATCGCGTTCTTCGAGATCGAAGAGAGATTCGTCTTCGCCGATCTTCCGGGGTACGGGTTCGCGAAGGTTTCCCGGACGGAGCGCGAAGGGTGGAAGAAGCTAGTGGAGGGGTATTTTGCCGGCTGCCGCCTGCTGCGGAAGGTCTACGTCCTGGTGGATATCCGGAGGGGGCCGCAGGAGGACGAGGAGATGCTTGCGGGATATCTCTCCTCCCACGGCGTCGCGTACCGCTTCGTGGGCATGAAGGCCGACAAGGTCAAGCCAAGGGAGATCCCGATTCTTTCCTCGCACTTCTCGGGGCCGCCGTGGCTTGCGCGGGGAGGGCATCCGGTGCTCGTCTCGGCCAGGACCCGGGCGGGAATCGACCTCCTCTGGCGGGATATCCGGGCGGTTTTTTCCCCTTGATTTCGGGGGGGGGAAAAAGTAATATCGCAAGGTTTTAAAC
>JBAULH010000016.1:0-4776 GCA_049578085.1 Candidatus Deferrimicrobiaceae bacterium | reverse complement strand
GTGTACGATTGGACCAACGGAGGTCTCGCGCTCCGGATGCTCGCCGGCGCCCGGGGCGTCCCCTTCCTCCCGACCCGGGACCTCCTCGGCTCGGACAACATGGCCGTCTCCGCGGCGAAGGTGATCGAGGACCCCTACACGGGACTTCCCCTGGCTACCGTGCCCGCTCTCAACCCCGACGTCGCCTTTCTCCACGTCCACCAGGCGGATATCTACGGCGACGCACGCATTTTCGGGACGAACCTGTTCGCCCTGGAGGCGGCGATGGCCTCCCACCGGGTGATCGTCTCGGCGGAGGAAATCGTCGACCCGGAGGAGTTCCGAAAGGACCCGATGAGGACCACCATTCCGTATTTTCTCGTCGACGCGGTGGTCCACGCACCCTTCGGCGCCTACCCCGGAGCGATGCCGGCGCGATACGAAATCGACCTCCCGCACATCGACATACTCAACGGGATCCAAAACGAAGAGCAGATGCAGAAGTACCTCCAAGAAACCGTCTACAGCGTTGCCGACCACGAGGAATTCCTCGACAAACGGGTCGGCGCCCGTCGGATGGCGGAGCTGCGCCGGGGCGCCACGATCCTGGAAGGGTACCGGTGAGCGCCATGGGCGGGGACACTCTTCTCCCCCATCCCGGTGAATGTCCTCCGTGAAGGCTGCGCCGCAAACCGGAGGCCCCTGGCTCGCGGGGGGCTTCCGCATTCGCTACGCTCGCGACCTTGCGCCCGCTCGCTGCCGGTTCCGCTCGACGCAATTTCCTCCTCGCTCCACAGGCCGCTCTGCGGAACCCCCCGCATCGCCTCGGGTCCTCCGGTTGCCTACACTCGTGCAACGGGGTGCACCCTGGGCGGAGCAGGCCGAAGGAGGAGGGCGGAGTGAGGTTAAGCTTAAGCCGTGCGGGTCCATCGCACGGCGAGCCACGAACGGAGCCCCCTCCGAGGCAGCGGAGCAGGTCCAGGCGCCCTCACCGAAGCGCTCACGTCGGAATACTCGATAATGGTCGCAATAAAGCGGTAAGGATAAGAGGGAGGACGAGATGACGCGCACGGTGGAGTTCACCGACACGGAGTGCATGATCGCGCAGGGAGCGCGCTTGCTCGAGGACGGCAAGACGTTCTTCGTCGGATGGGGGATCCCGCAGGTCGTGGCCATTCTGGGTCAGAAGCTTTACGTACCCAACGTCATCCAGCTGTTCGAGTTCGGGGCGATCGGGCCGCAATCCGTCCTTCCGTTCGTCCGGGGAACGATGGGTGGACCGCAGAACACCTACCGATCCCTCCAGTGGCTCAACATGAACTGGGCGTTCGCCTACTCCGCCGCCGGGTACATGGATTACGGGATGCTCGGGGCCCTTCAGGTCGACCCGTACGGCAACATCAATTCCACTTTCCTAGGAGGAACGTACCGCACGCCCAAGCGCCGTTTCGCGGGCAGCGGCGGCGGGAACCAGGTGGCATCCCATTGCTGGAAAACGATAATCGTGATCCGGCACGAGGGAAGGCGGTTTGTCCCCAAGGTCGATTTCCTCACATCGCCCGGATACCTGAACGGCCCGGGAGCCAGGGAGAAAGCGGGTCTCCCCGCCGGTACCGGCCCGTACCGCGTCGTCACCTCCAAAGCGCTTTTCGGATTCGACGACGAGACGAAGCGAATGACCCTCCTGGCCGTCCTGCGCGGCCTCGACCCCGGGGAGGTGGTGGGGGATATGGCGTTCCGTCCCCTTATATCCAAAGAGATTCGCGAGATACCCCCGCCAACCGACGAAGAGCTACGCCTTCTTCGTGAGGAGATCGACCCTTCCCGTATCCTCATACAGGGAGAGCGTATGTCGGCTCCCGCCTGACGATTACCGCCCATTTTTCGTCCGGGGCACCACGCATTGAATAGGTCCGGGGCGGTGCTATAATGTGATGCCATGACCCGGCGCGTGTACATCGAGACATTCGGTTGCCAGATGAACGAGGTGGACTCGGCCCGGATGATGGCGCTTCTCGGGACAGCCGATTACCGGCCCGCCGAATCCCTCTCCGATGCCGACCTGGTTCTGCTGAACACCTGCAGCATACGGGAAAAAGCGGACCAGAAGATCTACAGCGCCCTCGGCACGCTTCGGCGGTGGAAGCGCGACAGGGAAGGGCGCATCGTCGCGGTGGGGGGATGCCTCGCCCAGCAGGAGGGGGCTTCCTTGAGGAAAAGAGCCCCTCACGTCGACATCGTGTTCGGCACGCACAGCATCGCCCGCCTGCCCGATCTCGTTCGCCTCGCGCAGGGACAGGGCGTTCCGGTATCCACCGATCTGTCCGAAGACACGAGCCACTGGGACGTGATCCCGTATCTGGCGAAAGGGTCGGCAAGCGCCATGGTGACCATCATGCAGGGATGCGACAACTATTGCGCCTATTGCATCGTCCCGTACGTGCGGGGCCGCGAGATCAGCCGTCCTTCCGCGGAGATCCTGGGCGAGGTACGCGAACTGGCGGAACGGGGCGTCTGCGAGGTGGTTCTTCTGGGGCAGAACGTGAACTCCTTCGGGAAAAAGGAGGGGGGGATACCCTTTCCGGAACTGCTCCGCAGGGTGGCGAAAATCCGCGGGATCTCGCGGATCCGGTTCATCACTTCGCATCCGAGGGACCTGGACAGGGAGACGATCGGGCTCTTTTCCGAGATCGATTCCCTGTGTCCCCACATCCACCTGCCGATCCAGGCGGGGTCCGAGCGCATCTTACTGTCCATGGGACGCGGATACACACGGGAGGAGTACCTGGGAAAGATCGACGATCTCCGGAAGGCGAGGCCCGGGATCGCATTCTCCTCGGATTTCATCGTGGGTTTTCCGGGGGAAACGGAGGCTGATTTCCGGGAGACACTGTCGGTCATGGAGGAAGTCCGGTTCGACTCTTCCTTCTCCTTCCGGTTTTCTCCCCGTCCGGGGACCCGTGCGGCCGGGATGGCGGGGACCGTGGCCACGAAGGAGGCAGGGGAGCGGCTGTCGCGCCTCCAGACTCTCCAGGACCGCCACACGCAGGAACGACTCGCCGGTTGCGTCGGTAACGAAGTGGAGGTCCTGGTCGAGGGAAAGAGCGCGAAGGATCCCGCACGCCTTTGCGGCCGCACCCCGTGCCACAAAACCGTCAACTTTTCACCGGCCACGGATGGGCAAGGACCTGTACGCCGTGTCCGAATTCGTTCCGCCGGACAACATTCGCTCTCCGGCGAGGAAGGAGAACCGCTTGGTTAAGGAAATGCAGGTGATCGGGATCACCATCGATCCGGTTACCCAGTCCCCGATCATCATTCTGCGGGACAAGGACAACAAGAACACCCTTCCGATATGGATCGGGATGCTGGAGGCGAATGCGATCGCCGCCGGGCTGGAGCAGCTGCAGCTGCCCAGACCGATGACCCACGACCTGTTCAAGAGCCTCCTCGACCAGATCGGGGTGAAGCTTCTGAGTGTGGAAGTCACCGACATCCGCGAGAACACATACTTCGCCGCTCTCCACATGGAGGCGGGCGACAAGTCCATCGTCATCGATTCCCGGCCGAGCGACGCGATCGCCATCGCCATCCGGATGGATGTTCCGATCATGGTTCGGGACTCGGTCATCGAGAAAGCGCTGCGCGTGGAACCCGGAACGTCCTCCGGGGAAGAGAAGGACAAGTGGACGGAGCTTCTCGAGAAAATGGACCCGGAAGACTTCAGCAAATACAAGATGTGACATAGCGCCGCATGGATGTCGCCCGCATACTGGTGGTCCAGGAGAACACCGAGTCCTCCCGGGACCTCCGCCTGGCGACCTCCCAACCGCCGGTCGAATTTTCCTTCTGCGCGCTCGATCAGGTGATACGCAGGGAGGTGGACTTCTCCCCCTACATCGCGATCGTCGCTTCTCTCGATTGCGACCACAGGGTCCTGATCGATTCCCTTCGGGAGGGCGCCGACGACGGGCCTCCGCTTTTCCTTTTCCGCCGCGCCCCCCCTCTCCAGGACATCGCCCGCTGGGTCACCTGGGCGGGGACCCAGGAAGGGGCCGACCCGGCGGTCAACGTGCGGCTTCTCTCGGAAAGCATGGAATATTACTCCCTTGCCTCCCTCTACCAGCGGTGCCTGAAGATCATGGCATGCCACGAGGAGGAGAAGCTGCTCATCCATATCGCGGATACGTTCGTCCAGGAGCTCGGGGCGGAGAGCTGCGTGATCTGGCTTGCTTCCCCGCTGGACCCCGACGAGATGATGATCGCCTCCGTCCGGGGGTTGATCAGCATCGACAGGGAGGGATCGAGGTTCTATCTCTCCCAGGCCGAATGGGCGGAAGCCACCGGGAGAGGGAAGCCGTTCCTCTACCCCTTTCGGGAGAACGAGGAGGCGGAGACGCTTCGGGAAGCAGGCGAATCGAGCCTCTACATTCCTCTCATGTACCGGGAGAAGCCCATCGGGCTCGTCAAGCTTGCCGCAAAGGTGGACCGGAAACCGTTCCGGGACCGGGATCTGTATATCGCCGGGATCATCGCCGGGTACGCCGCTTCGGCCTGGAGAAAGCTCACTCGCCTGGTCCGGATGGAAAAGGTATCGCTTCGCGATGGGGAGACCCAGGCCTACTCGATGGCGTTCCTGTCGGACTACTTCGAAAAGGAGCGCTACAAGGCGGGGAGATTCCGGCGTCCCCTGTCGATCGTATTCCTCATCGTCGACAACTTTTCCCGACTAAAGGAGCAGACCCGCGAAACCCTAGTGTCCGGGGTGCTCTCGAACATGGTAGATGCCGTCCGCAA
>JBAULH010000015.1:0-1548 GCA_049578085.1 Candidatus Deferrimicrobiaceae bacterium | reverse complement strand
GTGTACGCCCAAGACCCACGAGCCGTTGTTTCAGGAGACGCTGATCAACGCAGGGATCAACAAATACCTGTTCGAGATGGGGAACATCCGGAACCAGTGTTCCTGGGTTCACAAAGACGATCCGGAGCGTGCCACCAAGAAATCAAAGGATATCGTGAGGATGGCGGTGGCCAAGGCCGGTCTTTTGGAGCCGCTGGCGGAATCGACCATGGGGGTCACCCAGTCGGTTCTGGTGATCGGTGGCGGAGTTGCCGGCATGGCGGCGGCCCGGAACATGTCGGAACAGGGGTATCCTACCTATCTGATCGAAAAAGCGGATGCTTTGGGGGGCCAGGCCCGTCACCTTCACGAGACGTGGCGGGGGGAGGACATCCAGGGATATCTGGCCCGACTCACGGATGCGGTTCAGTCGGACGATAACATCGAGGTGTTTGTCAATGCCCGAATCAGCCATGTGGACGGGTTTGTGGGGAATTTCAAGACCACCGTCACGGCCAATGGCGAAAACAGGGTTCTGGAGCACGGAGTGACCATCATCGCTTCCGGGGCATCGGAATTCAAGCCGGCCGGATATTTATACGGCCAGGATTCGCGAGTGGTCACGGGATTGGAGCTTCAGCAGCGGTTTATCGACAAGGACCCATCCCTGGGCCAAGCCGGTACGGCGGTATTTATCCAGTGCGTGGGGTCGCGGATACCGGAGCGGCCGTACTGTTCGAAGGTGTGCTGCACCCAATCCATCAAGAGTGCGATGACGCTAAAAGAGATCAACCCCCAAATGAATGTGTTTGTTTTGTACCGGGATATGCGGCCGTATGGACTTCGGGAGGATCTTTACCGTGAGGCGCGTACGGCGGGGATTAGTTTTATCCGGTACAATGCGGATAAGGATCTTAATGTGACCAACGGAGACCAAGGGCTCAAGGTGAGTTTTGCGGACCGGGTTCTGGGAAGGATGATGGACATTCATCCGGATCTGCTGGTACTGGCATCGGCGGTGGTGCCGGCGGCCGAGAATCCGCTGGCGCAGCTGTACAAGGTGCCGGTGAATGCGGACGGATTTTTTGCCGAAGCCCATGTAAAGCTTCGTCCGGTGGATTTTGCCACGGACGGAGTTTTTGTGTGCGGTCTGGCCCATGCCCCCAAACCCATCGATGAATCCATTACACAGGCACAGGCCGCTGTGTCACGTGCCGTGACGCTTTTATCCAAAAAGGCTTTTCTTTCCAGCGGAATTGTTGCCGAAACAAATCCGTTGAATTGCAGTTCCTGCGGTGTATGTGTGTCTGTATGTCCTTACTCGGCGCCGGGCTTCATCGAACAGGGGCCCTTTACCGGAAAGGCGCAGATCAATCCGGTACTTTGCAAAGGCTGCGGTCTTTGCGTGGCTTCCTGCCGATCCGGTGCGATCCGTCTTAAAGGTTTCGATAATGATCAGATCTTTGCGCAGATTTTTGCCTTGGATAAGGCAATATAGGAAATAGTTAAGAGAAAATAGGAAAGAGGAAATAGGGAATAAATATAGATGATGGGTCATGGGTGAGAGGA
>JBAULH010000014.1:0-5892 GCA_049578085.1 Candidatus Deferrimicrobiaceae bacterium | reverse complement strand
GCCCCCCCTACTCTATGGATAAATCCTATTATACCTCTTTTTATCCCACCACGTTTTAGTACATGCCGCCGCCGCCGCCCGGGGGCATCGGGGGCATCTTATCTTTCTCTTCCGGCTTATCCACGATCGCGCACTCCGTGGTGATCATAAGCCCCGCGACCGACGCCGCGTTCTGCAGGGCGACTCGCGTCACCTTCGTCGGGTCGAGGATCCCGGCGGTAATCAGGTCCTCGAACTCCTCGGTGTTCGCGTTGAAACCGAAGTTCCCCTTTCCGCTCTTGATCTTGTCCACGACCACGCCGCCGTCCTGGCCGGCGTTGATCGCGATCTGCTTCGCCGGCTCGTACAGAGCCTTCCGGACGATATCGACGCCGGACTGCTGGTCGTGATCGAGCTTCATGCCGTCCAGCACCTTGGCCGCCCGGATGTAGGCCACGCCGCCGCCGGCGACGATTCCCTCCTCCACCGCCGCACGGGTGGCGTGAAGAGCGTCCTCGACGCGCGCCTTCTTCTCCTTCATCTCGCTCTCGGTAGCTGCCCCGACGTTGATGACGGCGACGCCCCCGACGAGCTTGGCCAGCCGCTCCATCAGCTTCTCCTTGTCGTAGTCCGAGGTCGTTTCCTCAATCTGGGCGCGGATCTGCTTGACGCGCCCCTCGATGTCGGACTTCTTGCCGGCCCCGTCGATGATCGTGGTGTTGTCCTTGTCGATGACGATCCGCTTCGCCCGGCCGAGGTCGGTCAGCTGGACCGCCTCGAGCTTGATCCCCATCTCCTCGGCGATCGCCTTTCCGCCGGTGAGAATCGCGATATCCTCCAGCATCGCCTTCCGGCGATCGCCGAAGCCGGGTGCCTTCACCGCGGAGCAGTGCAGCGTCCCCCGCAGTTTGTTGACGACCAGGGTGGCCAGCGCCTCGCCCTCGACCTCCTCCGCCAGGATGAGGAGCGGCTTGCCCGAACGGGCGATCTGCTCGAGCAGGGGGAGCAGGTCCTTCATGTTCGAGATCTTCTTCTCGTGGATCAGGATGTACGGATCCTCGAGGTGGACCTCCATCCGCTCGGGGTCCGTGACGAAGTAGGGGGAGAGGTAGCCGCGGTCGAACTGCATCCCCTCGACGATCTCGAGGGTCGTCTCCATCCCCTTGGCCTCCTCGACGGTGATGACGCCTTCCTTGCCGACCTTGGACATCGCCTCGGAGATGATGTTGCCGATCGTGTCGTCGTTGTTCGCCGAGATCGTTCCGACCTGCGCGATCTCCTTCGGGTCCTTGGTCGGTTTCGACAACCTCTTGAGCTCCGTCGCGATCGCATCGACCGCCTTGTCGATGCCGCGCTTCAGATCCATCGGGTTGTATCCGGCGGCCACGAGCTTCGAGCCCTCCCGGTAGATCGCCTGCGCCAGAATGGTTGCGGTCGTGGTCCCGTCGCCCGCGACATCGCTCGTCTTGGAGGCGACTTCCTTCACCATCTGGGCGCCCATGTTCTCGTATTTGTCCTGCAACTCCACTTCTTTCGCGACCGTGACCCCGTCCTTCGTTACGAGGGGGGAGCCGAACGACTTTTCGATGATCACGTTCCGTCCACGGGGTCCGAGCGTCACCTTGACAGCATCCGTCAGGGCATCGACGCCTACCTTGATCGCGGAGCGGGCATCCGCGTCAAACTTCAGTTCTTTCGCCATCTTGTACTTCCTCCTTTTTATTGTTCCTTATTTCGCAGGTTATTTCTTCTGGATGACCGCAAGGACGTCGTCCTCGCGAAGGATCAGGTGCTCTTCCCCTTCGATCTTGATGTCGGTCCCGGAATACTTGCCGAAAAGGACGCGGTCCCCCGCCTTGACCTCGGGAGCCACACGGTTGCCGCTGTCGGTCACCTTGCCGGGGCCCACCGCCACCACGAGGCCCTCTTGAGGCTTCTCCTTTGCGGAGTCGGGGATGATGATCCCTCCCTTGGTCTTCGCCTCCTCCTCTACGCGTTTGAGCAGAATCCTGTCCTGCAACGGCCTGACCTTCATGGTACCTCCTCCTTGATGAATCGTATGGGGTAGTTGCCTTGCGGCGGTTAGCACTCACCTGAGTCGAGTGCTAACAATCAATATACTGCCCGGGGGGATATGGTGTCAAGAGGGAAAACGAAAAAACAGGAAATCCTTTATCCAGCCAGCAGTTACAGTTTTTTCTTCCCCATTTCCTCCTCGAAGTATTTCCGGTACAGAATATCCCACTCCCTCCCTCCTTCTGGGACACGGCGGGAGAGTTTCGCAATCTTCTGCCGGACAAAGGTGTCGACCTCGCCCTCGATCCGAACATAGTGCCCGAAGATCCTCTTCGCCTCGCGAAGCGCCTGCGCCTCGTCGGGGAAATCGGCGATGTCGTCCTTGTACAGCCGGTCGAGCACGAGGTGCGACAGATGAGAAACCCGGTCCTCGCTCAGGCGCATACGACCCTCCTCACAGTACGATCTTCCGCTCCCGGGCGAGGCGTTCCTTGATCTTCTGGAACATGAGGTGGGAACTGGCCTGCGAGCGCGTCAACTCCCCGGAGTGCTTCTCGAGAATACTGTTCACCTCCCGGTCGAGCTCCTCTTCGCGCCGAAAATCCGCCATCACCTCGCCGACCATCTTTCCCAGGAGCACGTCGTCGTCGGCTTTCGGCCGGATCAACCCCTTCTCCTTCCAGCGGGAGAGGACGGTCCGGCAGATCCGGCGGATGTACTCCTCCTTGACCTTCATCCCCTTCTCCTTGCCGGGGGGGAAATCCACGTCCGGAAGTCGGGACCGATCAACCCCCCGCGACGGTATCTTTCCATCGAGACGGCGCAGGGGCAAACCCGTTCTTTTCCTGCCAGCGCACGTGCCGCGGCCAGCGCCAGGGGAAGGATGGCGTTCTTCGCCCTCTCGACACGTTCCTCCCCCGTCTTCTCCAGCATCCCCTCGAAGAGGACCCCTCGCCGGTAGGGCATCGGCCGCAAGCCTTCCGCGTAATTGGTGAGGTACGCCACCGGCGCGTAGCATATCTCCAGTTCCCGGGCGAGGAACGCCTCGGGGCAAAGCGTCATCCCGACCATGTCCGCCCCCGCCCGAGCAAGAAACCGCACCTCCGCAGGCGTCTCCAGGCGGGGCCCCTCGGAACAGGCGTACGTGCCGCCGTCGTGGAGCCGCGGGTCTTCCGCTCCGCGTTTCCCGGCGTCGAGGAGGGCTTTCCGGACCGTTCCGCAGAATACCGGGAACTGCCGGATAAAGCCGATTCCCCGTCCCTCGAAGAACGTCGAGGGGCGGTTCCGTGTGAAATCGAGCAGGTCGTCGGGGAGGGCCAGGTCGCCCGGGCGCATCCTTTTCGAAATGATTCCCGGGCCGGACCAGGCGATGATCCGGCAGACACCGAGGGCTTTGGCCGCAAAGATGTTCGCGCGATAATTCACGTACGGCGCGGTCCTGTCGTATCCGCGCTCCCCGTGGCGGGAGAGAAAGAAATAGCGATACCCTTCCCGTTCGTGCAGGTGGACGGGGTTGGAGAAGCCGTACGGGGTTCGGATGCGCCGCGTCTCCAGTCGAGAGCCCAGCGCCCCCTCCGGCAGGGAGCACGCCCCCGACCCCCCGAGAAGGAGGACCCGGGGGGTGGGTTTTGTGCGTCTTTTCAGAACGATACCCGTATCCCGAGATTCAGCGTCCAGCCGCTGACATCCACATCTACCCCGTCGAACTTCGGCTCGACCCAGTGGTATTTCCCCTCGAAGTTCAGCGCCATTCGCGGGTTGAGCCACGCATCCAGGCCGAGCGATCCGTACCCACCGATGGTCGTGTCCGAATCGTTGATCCCGGTGGAGGGCTCGTCGAGGTTGGCAAAGTAGATCCCCAATCCCGCTCCGACATACGGCTCGATGACCGGGGAGGGGACAATGAGCCGTAACCCGAAGGTCAGGGGCGCCACCGTAACATCGTCCGAACCCCGTTCCGCGGAATGCAGGCCGAACGTGCCGTCGACCGCCAGGTTGGGGGAGACGCGGGACCCGATGCCGATGTCGAAGGCCCCACCCGTATCGTATCCTTCGAGACCGTCGGAGTTGTCGTTCGGCTCGAAGAGCCCAAGATGCCCGAAGACGTACGGCTGCCCGTACACCGCGTGCGTCGGCGGCGGTGCGGGAGCCCCCCTCCGTGGCGGCGGCCC
The DNA here is from genome assembly GCA_049578085.1 of Candidatus Deferrimicrobiaceae bacterium. Taxonomy (GTDB): domain Bacteria; phylum Desulfobacterota; class Deferrimicrobia; order Deferrimicrobiales; family Deferrimicrobiaceae; genus CSP1-8. Next base: position 1,726 of record JBAULH010000014.1, on the reverse strand, counting down.
GCCGTATTTTTCATAACGGTCGTACCGCTGGGCCCAGACGGTCGATGTCAGCGCCGCGCACAACAGCCCCACGAAAAACAGCAATGCCGATTTTCTCATTGCTCGCCCCCCTTCTCCCCCGCCGGATTGCGGGATACGGTTTCAGATTACCCTCCGTCCGTATGGAAATAAAGGGGGCAATCCGACTATAATTACATTCCCGAAGCCTCTATACGAGCACCGGGAGGGAGATATTCATGATCATCGTCATGAAGCCGGGGGCACTCAAGAAGGACACCCGGACCGTCATAGGAAAAATCAAGGCGCTTGGGTATACCCCCCACACGATTTACGGCAAGACCCGCAACGTCATTGGAGCGATCGGGGACGAGAGGGGAAAGTTCGTCCTCCAGTCCCTCGAGTCCCTCCCCGGCGTAGACCGGGTGGTCCCGATCCTCAAACCGTACAAGCTGGCCAGCCGGGAGGTGAGACCCGAGCCCACGGAGGTGAAACTCGCCCCGGGCGTGACCGTGGGGGGGAAGAAACTCCTCGTCATCGCAGGACCATGCTCCGTGGAGAGCGAGCAGCAGATGATCGGGACGGCGAAGGCGGTGAAGGCGGCGGGAGCCCACGTGCTGCGCGGAGGAGCGTTCAAGCCCCGCACCTCCCCTTACGCATTCCAGGGGCTCGAGGAGAAGGGCCTCAAGATCCTTCGCAAGGCCGGGGACATTACCGGAATGCCCGTCGTAACCGAGGTGATGAACCCGATGGACGTCGAGCTGGTAGCCCGATACGCCGACATCCTGCAGGTAGGGGCCCGCAACGTCCAGAACTTCTCCCTTCTGAAACGGATCGGGAAATCGAAGCTGCCGATCCTTCTCAAGCGGGGAATGATGACGACGATCACCGAGCTCCTCATGAGCGCCGAATATTGTCTCTCCGAGGGAAGCCGGCGGCTGATCCTCTGCGAGCGGGGGATCCGCACGTTCGAGGATGCGACCCGGAATACGCTCGACCTCTCGGCGGTCCCCGTGCTGAAGGAGCGGACCCACCTTCCCATCATCGTCGACCCGTCCCACGGAACCGGCCATTCCCAATACGTCCCTTCGATGTCGTGCGCATCGGTGGCGGCGGGAGCGGACGGACTGATGATCGATGTCCACCCTTCGCCGGAGAAAGCCCTGTCCGACGGCCCCCAGTCGCTGACCTTTGAGATCTTCGGAGCACTGATGGAAACGCTGCGCCCTTTCATCGCCGCGGCCGGCAGGACGATCTGAGCACACCCCTCGCCGTGCGGACATGAAGTCCCTCTTCCGCCGCCGCTCCCTCCTAGCTGCGCTCGCGGGGCTCTTTCTCCTGCACGTGGTATACCTCTACGTCAAGGTGGGAACCGGGCTCGCACGCGACGCCTGGGACGTCCCGTCGATCCTGTACGGGCGGGCGGCGGCCATCCGGCCGGGCGACCTCGTCGACAACCTGAAACTCCGGGACAGACTGGATCGCCTTTCCTACCGGAAGGTTCCGGGATCCGCGGACAAGCCGGGCACCTGGTCCGAGGAGCAAAACCGGGTCACGATCCACACCCGCGGCTTCCGGGCGGGAGATGTTGTCCACCCCGCCGTCCAGGTCGCCATCGGCCTGTCGGAGCAGCGCGTCGCCACCCTGGAAACGTCGTCCGGGGCCCCTCTCGACGAACTGGTCCTCGAACCGGAGGAGATCGCCCGAATCCTCGGGCCGAAGATGGAGT
>JBAULH010000013.1:0-13341 GCA_049578085.1 Candidatus Deferrimicrobiaceae bacterium | reverse complement strand
GCGTACTTCCCGTACGCCTCCGCGCTCGCTCCTGCGCTTGCCCGCCTCGCCTCGGGTCTCTCTTGTCTCGCGCCGAAACCCTTCCGGGGACCGGCCCCCTGCAGCGGCGCTCGAATGCCAAGGTATTTGCGAGACGGTGCACTAGGATGGCCCACGCGGACAAGATCCGAAATATCGGGATCATCGCGCACATCGACGCGGGGAAGACGACCCTCACCGAGAGGATCCTCTTCTACGCGGGAGTAAGCCACCGGATGGGGGAGGTCCACGACGGCGACTCCCAGATGGATTATCTTCCCCAGGAGCGCGAGCGCGGGATCACGATCACCGCGGCCGTCACACAGTTCCCGTGGCTGGGTGCGGAGGTTCACCTGATCGACACGCCCGGGCACGTCGATTTCACCATCGAGGTGGAGAGGTCGCTCCGGGTGCTCGACGGGGCGGTCGTCGTCTTCTGCGGAGTCGGCGGGGTGGAACCGCAGTCCGAGGTCGTATGGCGACAGGCGGACAGGCACCGGATTCCCCGCCTGGCGTTCATCAACAAGTTCGACCGTCCGGGAGCCGATTACGGCCGGGTCATCGCGGAGATGAAGAAGAAGCTTTCCGCCCGGGGCGTTCCCGTCACCGCGCCGCTTCACGCGGACGGGGATTTTTATGCCGTGGCGGACCTCGTGGCGATGGAGAAGCTTACGTTCTCGGCGACGGACCAGGGGGTGGCCGTTTCACGGTCTGCGCTCTCGCCGGAGGAGGGCGCGCAGGTCGCGGCGCACCGCGAGGCGCTTATCGAAGCGGCCGCCGACGCCGACGACGGCGTCGCGGAGAACTATCTCGCCGGCAAGGAGATTCCCCCCGAGGCGATACGGGGGGCAATCCGCAAGGGGACGGTGGCCGCCCGGTTCTTCCCGGTATTCGCCGGGTCGGCGCTTCGCAACAAGGGGGTCCAGCCGGTGATGGACGGGATCGTGCACTTTCTTCCCTCCCCCGCCGAGGTTCCCCCCGCCACGGGGGACGACCCGAGGACGGGGGTGCCGGTCACCCGCGCGCCCGTGGTCGGCGCACCGTTCGCAGCCCTTGTGTTCAAGGTGATGGTCGAGGAGGGCAGGAGAACGGTCTACCTGCGCGTGTATTCGGGAAAGCTCTCCGAGGGGGATGTCCTGGGGAACGCTTCCACCGGGGAGACGGAGAAAGTAGCCCGGCTCTTCCGGATCCACGCGGGGAAGAAGGGAAGGATACGGGAGGCCGTAGCGGGGGACATCGTGGCGATCCGGGGGATCCGGAACGCCCGGACGGGGGACACCCTCTGCGACCCGGCGGCCCCCATCCTCCTCGAATCGATTGAAATCCGGAAGCCGGTGGTGTCGGTCGTGGTGGAGCCGAAGACTCTCCGCGACATGGACCGTCTCCGTGACATGCTCGCGAAGATGGTGGAGGAGGACCCGACGCTTTCGATGAAGGAGGACGCGGATACCGGCCAGATCATCTTGTCCGGAATGGGGGAACTGCACCTCGAGATCCTGGTGGACCGCCTGGGACAGGACTTCGGGCTCTCCGTCCGGACCGGGATGCCGCAGGTCGTCTTCCGGGAGACGATCAGCGAGCAGGGCACGGCGGAGACCGTGTTCGAGCGCGAGATCGCGGAGCGCCTCGTGACCGTGAAGATCGCCATGGAGGTCCGCCCCGGAAGGCGGGGCTCCGGCGTGAAGGTCTCCGACCGTCTCCGGATGCTCGACCTATCCCAGGAGATCGCCGACGGGGTGGAGGCCGGCATCCGGGAAGGGGCGTTCACCGGTGTCCTCGGGTACCCCGTGGACGACGTGGAGGCGGAGGTGGCGCACGTGGAGTTTCTCACCGGGACGGCCACGCCGCTTGCGGCGAAGGTGGCCGCGGTGAGGGCATTCCTCTCCGCCTACGAGAACGGGAACCCGTACCTTCTGGAGCCGGTGATGGCGGTGGAGATCGCGGTGCCCGAGGAGTTCCTGGGAGGCGTGATCGGGGATGTCAACGCCCGCCGGGGGAGGGTCGTCTCGGTCGACCGGCGCGGGGAAATAAGCCACCTCTCCTCCATGGTCCCGCTGAAGGAGATGTTCGGGTACGTCACCTCCCTTCGTTCCCTGTCCCAGGGGCGGGGGACCTTTATGATGAAGTTCTCCCACTACGACCGGGCGGCGCGGAACGCCCCGTGAGATTCCCGTTGCGCCCACGAGCGGAACGACAGCGAGCGGTCGCGGGTCTCGCTCCGCAGCCTCCCCCATCCGCAGCGGTATACCGCTGCTCCGGGGGACTTCGTCGGAGGGGGGCTCCGTTCGTGGCTCGCCGTGCGGTGAACCTGCACGGCTGCGCTTTACCTCACTGCGCCCCTCCTCCTTCGGCCTGCTCCGCCCATGGCGCTCCCCATTGCGAGGGCGCCGGCAACTGGAGGACCCGGGGCGCAGCGGGGGGTTCCGCGGAGCGGCCTATGGAGCGAGGTAAAAATTGCGTCGAGCGGAATCGGCAGCGAGCGGGCGAAGATCGCGAGCGAAGCCTCGGGGACTTCCTCCGCGAGCCAGGGTCCCCGGTCTCACGCGTGAAGGAGGAAGGATGAAGAAGTTCGACGAGCGGTTCTACAAGGACCGGGTAAACACCTTCCCCTTCGTGAAGCTGATGGGGATGAGGCTCGTCTCGTCTGCCGGCGGGAAAAGCGTGATGCGGTGCACGATCCGCCCGATCTTGAGGAACACCGCGGGGACCCTGCACGGAGGCGTGATGGGGGCACTCGTGGACATGTCGGTGGCGACCGCGCTCCGAAGCGTCATGCCCCTCTCCTCCCGGATGACCACCGTGGAATACAAGGTGAACTTTCTCAAGCCGGTCTCCGAGGGGACGGTCACCGCCTACGGGACCGTTCTGCGCCGGGGGGCGACGATCGCCGTCGGATCGACCGAGATCCGCAACGGCGAAGAAGAGGTCGTGGCGTTCGGCTCCGCGACGTACTACATTCTGAAAACACCGGAGAAGAGAACCGTTCCTGCTATAATGAACCGACCACCGGGCAGGGGGAGGGAGCGGAGATGACCAGGGAAGGGCCGATCCGGCCGGAGATGTTTCTGGGGGATATCCTACGCCAGTACCCGTCCGTGCATGGAAAGGTCAAGGAGTTCTTCGGGGCCGAGTGCCTTCGGTGCAGGTCGAACAAGAAAGAGACGATCCACTACACCTCCTGGCACAAGGGTCTCGACCCCAAACAGGTCTGCCGGGAGCTGAACACCCTTCTCAAGAGGAAATGAGGGCGTAGCGCCCCCCCTCGACGGCCGCCTCCCCGCGGACGACCATCCCCTCCAGGTGCTTTTCCATGAGCGCCCACTCGCCGTAGTCGAACCAGGGGCCCGGACGGCCCTCGCCGTAGACGATCCGTTCCGCCACGATTTCCTCCCGGGTCCGCGGCCGGCGGAGAAATTCCCGTAACGACTCCTCGCGCCGATCGATGACCGCGAGGTACGCTTCCATCTTCGCAGCGATGCTCCCCTCGTGGACAGGGGCCTCGTGGGAAACGACGTTCCTCTTCGCGCCTACCCCTGCGAGCATCCTCGCCGACCGGCGAAACTCCTCGATCCCTCCCGGCTTGTCGCCGTACCAGGGTCCGAAGGCGGTGAGGTCGTAGTCCGCGAGGAAGAGAATCTCCTCGGCAGGGAAGTGGAGGCACAAGTGACCCGGCGTGTGGCCGGGGGCCACGATCGGGACCGCTTCCGTCTTGCCGAAGCGAACCCGTTCGCGGTCGGCGAGCCGGCGGGCCACGGTCCGCGGGCGGTAGGGGAACTTGCCGACGAACAGGTCCCGGAAGAACGGCTCCTGGTCGGTCCCCGAGACGCCGTACCAGTCCAGAAGGACGTCGAACGACTCGAGGGCGGGAGCGTCACCTTCCGACGCCCACACCTCCACGTCCGGGAACCGGTGAAGGAAGAGGAAGTGGTCCTCGTGATAATGGGTCATGAGAATCGCCGCGAGCCCCTCTTCCTTCTTCAGACGGAGGATGTTGCCGATGTCCGATCCGCAGTCGACGAGAATTCCGCCCCCGTCGCGAATGTACAGCGAGTGGGAATGCGGGTACCGGCCTTCCTTTTCGCCTTCGATCAGCCAGATTCGGTCTGTGAGGCGGCGGATCAAGGGGTCCTCCCGGTTTCCCCCCCGGGGAATCCGGGAATCGGGGTATCATGAACGGAATCGATTTTCCGGACGGTGGTTGCGCGCATGATCAAAATCCTACTGCTCCCGTTTTGCCTTTCGAGGGAAGAGCTGGCGTCGGTCGATAGGTTGGCCGGGGAACACGGGTACGCCGTGGTCGTGGCGAACTCCACGGCGAGGGCCCTGGCCGAGGTGCGCCGCCACATCTCCCCGGACAGCCGGGAAGCGGTGCGTATCGTGGGGGTCGTGTGCGAGGGGCGCGCCAAGAAGGTCGCACTGGGCCTGCTTTTGTTGAAGATACGCCAGTGGGGGAAGGGGAGGTTCGGGCTCCGAACAAGGCGCATCGAGCTTGCGCGGGTATCGATCGTGGGCGGGACGAAGGCCATCTTCGGCAGGAGGAGCTGCCGCGTGGGGGAAAATGTGGCGGACCGGGAGGTGTTGCGGCGGGCCCTTGCGGGGGAGGACACGTTCATGCGCCTGTAGCCGGCGGTTCCCCCGGGTCCGATCCGAGCGGCTCGCCGGGCTCCGGGGTATCGGGAACGCGGGGCGGGCGAAAGAGGTCCCCCCCGGCGCGGATGCTCCTCGCCGTGCGGCTTCGCAGCAGGAGCGCGGACAGGTAGTAGACGAGGCCCACGGCCGCTCCTCCCGCGGCGAACCGGGTGAGCGAGCCCGTGAACGTCTCCCAGGAGGCCCATCGGGAAAGCATATCCAGGCCGTACTTTCCGCCAAGCGCAGCAGCCGATCCGGCAATGGCCATCTTGACGTATTCGCCGATCTCCGGGACGCCCTTCCTTCCCACCGTCCTTCTCATCAGGATTCCGTACAGGGCCACCGCGTGCAGGCAGATGCCGATCGTGCTCGCCAGGGCCAGCCCCCTGACCCCCATCCGCTGGGTCAGCCAGTAGTAGGCGGGCAGGGTGCAAAGCCACGCGCCGGTGCCGACCAGGGTCGGGGTCCACGTGTCTTTCAGCGCGAAGAACCCGCGGGACACGATCGTCTGGGCGCACCACATCGGGATTCCGACCGAGAAGAACGCGAGCGCGGCCGCCGTCTGCAGCGTGTCCCCGATGGTGAACGCCCCCCGCTGGAAAACGACGAGCACCACCTCGCGGGACAGCACGACCGTCACGGCCGCCGCGGCGCACGACACGAAAAAGACCCAGCGCAAGGTGACCGACAGCATTTCCCACATCGCCTCCCTCTTCCCCCGCGCGACGAGGGCGGAAAGGAACGGGTAGGAGGCGACTCCGGAAGCCTGGCCGAAGACCCCGACCGGCACCTGCATGAGCCTCCTTGCGTTGTTGAGCCACGTGATCGCCCCCGCGAGGAGGAACGATCCGAAGACCCGCGTCATCCACTCGTCGACCACCACGAGGGAGAATCCGAGCATGATCGGGATCGACAGGCGGACGAATTCCTTCAGGCCGGGGTCGGAGAGGTCGAACCGGGGGGAGAACGAGAGGCCCGTGCGCCGCGCGCCGAAGGCCTGAACGACGAAGTTTCCCACGAGCGATCCCGCCAGGACGCCCCACGCGAATCCTTCCATCCCGATCCTCTTTCCCAGGAGCAGGCCCCCGAGAATGATTCCGACGTTATAGATGAGCGGGGCCGTCGCCGGGAGGAGAAACCGGTTCCGCGCATACTGCACCGCCATGAGAAGGCCGCCGAGATAGAAGAACAGCTGTGCCGGGAGAACGATCCGGGTGAGCCGGGCGGCGATGCGGATCTGGCCCGGGGGAAACCCCGGGGCGATGAGGGGGATCAGCTGCTCGGTGAGAAATTCGCCGAGGATGACGAAGAAGAGCATCGCGATCCCCATGACCGTCGCAATGCTGGAGAACGACCGGTATCCATCCTCCTCCCGTCCTTCTGCGAGGTAGCGGGCGAAGATCGGGATGAAGGTGATCGAGAGGGCCCCGCCGGCCAAAAGATAGTTCAGGAAGTCGGGGATGGTGAAGGCGGCGAAGTAGGCGTCGGTCTCCGGGGTGGCCCCGTGCTGGTAGGCGATCACCGCGTCCCGCGCGTATCCGAGAAGGCGGCTCAGGAACACCGACGCCATCATGACCGCTGCGGCGCGTCCCATCTGTCGCGTGGGCGAGTGGGCCATCCTACTGACTATAATCGATGGAGAAAAACGCTTCAGCAAAAAAGGAGATTTTTATCCCGGTCAAGCTCCGGGCGGTTCCCCGGGTGGTATCATGAATCGAGAAAGATAAAGCGGAGGGCGCGATGTCCCGAAGGAATCGGCCCGGGTGGGGGCCGGGATGAAGGCGGCGGAAGACGCGAGGGAGGGGAGACGCCCCGTCGAGGGGGTGAAGAACATCCTGGCGATCGCCTCCGGGAAGGGGGGGGTCGGCAAGTCGACGGTCAGCGCGAACGTCGCGGCGGCCCTCCGGAAAGCGGGCGCCCGGGTGGGGCTTCTGGACGCCGACATATACGGACCGTCGATCCCGACGCTTCTGAACCTGGGAAACCACCAGCTGTCAGGCGAAAACGACAGGATTCTGCCGGCTACCGCGGACGGGATCAAGGTCGTCTCCATGGGGTTTTTGCTCGAGGAGGACTCCCCGGTCATCTGGCGGGGGCCGATGCTCATGAAGGCGCTGGAACAGTTCCTCCACGGCACGAAGTGGGGGGAGCTGGACTATCTGGTCATCGATCTTCCCCCGGGCACGGGGGACGTCCCGCTCTCGCTCGTTCAGATGACGCCGGTCGCGGGTGCGATCGTGGTCACGACGCCGCAGGACCTCGCGCTGATCGATGTGAAGAAGGCGGTCCGGATGTTCGAGAAGGTCGGCGTCCCGATCCTCGGCGTGATCGAGAACATGAGCTATTTCGTATGCCCCCACTGCGACGGAAGGAGCGAGATTTTCGGCCACGGGGGCGCCGCGGAGGCATGCCGGACGATGGGGCTTCGGTTCCTGGGGGAGGTGCCGCTCCAGACGACGGTCCGGGAGGCATCCGACGCGGGGATCCCGATTGTTTCCCAGGCCCCCGACTCACCGGCCGCGGTCGCTTTGACGAAGGCGGCCTCGGAGGCGGCGGCTGCCCTCTCGCAATTATGGGGACATCAATAACCAAAACGGAACCAAAACGGGGACGTTGCTTGACTGTACGTTACAGTTCAGCAACGTCCCCGTTTTGTCTATCCCCCTTCCCTGTCGCGAGAAGGGTAGGAGAAGTACTCGTGGGTCTGAATGTTCGCCCAGAAATCCTCGAGGTCCTTCGTGAGCACAAGGAGGTCGTGTCGGACGCCGATCTGGTCGCGTACGTGTCCGTGGAACGTCGCCTCCAGTTTGAAGCCGAGCTTCTCGAATACCTTCCTCGCCCCATGCTGGGTTTCCATCATCTCCGCGACGATCTTCTCCAGGCCGGATTTGAGGGCGTGCAGGAAGAGTTCGTTCGCCATGATGCTTCCTATGCCGTGCTTCTGGAACTCCGGTGCCACCACCATGCGGATCGTCCCGACGTGCTTCATCCACCCCCCGAGGTTCTTGTGCAGGGTGGCGTCGGCGACGACCTCGTTCTCCTTCCATGCCAGGAGGGGGAACACCTTGTCGTAGTTCAGCTCTGCGGCCCAGCGCTCCACCACGGCCGGATCGGTGATGTTGTCCTTGAGAAACAGCCGGTCGGCTTCCGGCATTTTCTGGAAGAAGGCGAATAGGGCATCCTTGTCTTTCCGTTCGAAGGGCCTGAGCACAAGAGGAGTTCCGTCATTGAGCTTCACCGTTTTCGGGTAATCCCCTGCCATGGCGTAAGGTCCTCCTTCCCCCCGGATGATGGGCAGACACGCGGTAAAATAATGTTTCGGAATTATAGGGTTCGCCGGGGGGGTTGTCAATCTCGTTGCGGCCGGCCGGTCTTTTTCCTATAAAGAGTACGATGACCCGGGAGGCCGGGCAAAAGGGAGGGGCATGAGATGGAAGGCAGGGTCATTGTCGAAAGGGAGGGGGCGGTGGCCACCGTCACCGTTTCCCACCCCGCCAAGAAGAACGCGCTCAATCTTTCGATCCTCGAAGACCTGCGGAAGGCCTTCGGTGCCCTCGCGGGGGAGGAGACGCGGTGCGTGGTGCTGCGCGGCGCAGGGGAGGAGGCGTTCTGCGCGGGGTACGATATCGGCGCGATCCCGGCGGGAGGTTCCGGCGAGGCGCAGGTTCTTCTTCCCTCGAACCCCTTCGACGACATGATCCTGGCGGTCGAGTCGTTCCCCGCCCCGGTGATCGCCATGCTCAACGGCCTCGCTTTCGGCGGCGGGCTGGAGATGGCGATCGCCTGCGACATCCGCATCGCCTCGGACCAGGCGGTCTTCGGGATGACGCCGGCGCGCCTGGGGGTCATCTACCGTCCCGCGGGGCTTTTGCGGTTCGTCAACACGATCGGGCTGCCCGCGACGAAGGAACTGTTCTACACCGCGCGGAAGGTGAGCGCGCGGCGGGCGGAAGGTCTCAAGCTGGTCAACCGGGTATGCCCCCCGGAGGAACTCGTCCAGGTGACCGCCGAGATGGCCAGGGAGATCGCCGAGAACGCGCCGCTTGCCATCCGGGGGACGAAGCGGATCCTCTCCCTGTGCATGGCGTTCCGCGGGCTTCCCCCCGGCGAGGCGGAAGAGGCCGAAGGGTGGATCCGCCGGTGCATGGAGAGCGAGGACCTGGTCGAGGGAAAGAAGGCGTTTGCCGGAAAACGGAAGCCGGAATTTTCGGGCCGGTGATTTCGGGCGCAGCGGTGGGCGGGGACACTCCTCGAGGTTGTCGGCAATAAGGTCGGCTAAGCGGATCGGCATCCGCTCCCTCGGAGGGGGCTCCTCGCTTCGTCGCTCGACTTGCGACGAATCCGCAAGTCTGCGCTCGCCCTTTCTCCCCGAAAAGCTCCGCTCGGAACCCCCTCCTGCGTGCGCTCCGCCGCACCCGCTCGCCGCCAGTCCGCTCGGCGTAATCCCACCAGGGACACTCTCAGGGGGGACATTCCTATATCGAGTTATACGTTGAGGAGTGTTCCCCTCCAGCGTTGAGGCGTGTCCCCGTCCATACGGGAGAGGATGCCAGGGATAACCCCCGGCCCCTTTCGGGGTTGTGGGGTGGCGGCGGGCTCGTAAACAAAGAAGGGGGCGGGCTGAAAAGCCCGCCCCCTTTGGCGTTGCGAAAGAAACTACGGAATTACGGCGCGTATGGACCACCGTTCTGCAGCATGTGGTCGATAACCCCGTTGGCTGATCTAACATGGCAGCCGGCGCAGGGCATCTCGAACGGATTGGTCTGGAAGGTCCTATTGCCCGATGTGTGACAGGTAAGGCATCTGACCCCCGGTTCAAGGTTTCCTTCCTCGTCTACGAGAACCTGCGGGTAGGTGATGTCATCCCAGATGCGGGAGGGTACGGGGAGTCCGAAGTTGTAAATATCGCCTTCGGTGTTGGCGGAATGGATCGCATGCACGCGGTTGGCGATCGGATCCCCATGGTTCGACGACTGATCGTGGCAGGCAAGACAGTCATCGGTGTTGAACGGCACGTTATGAGCGTGACTGCCGGTGAGATGCATACGGGTATCGCCGTGACAATTGAAGCAGCCGTCACCGGCGACTTTTAGCGATTCCGTAGCGGCCCCCACCTGGAAATGAATCGTGGCGGTGGAGCTCGTCACATAATCGCTGCTGCTGACTCCGCCGTAATCCGCGCCATCAAAATGAATCATGTAGGTGCCTGCGGTCATGCCTGCCGGAATCGCCAGCAACTGGTACTTGAAGCCGGTTCCGTCGGTCATGACCAAGGGATCCGTGCCGCCCACGAAGAGGCTGTGGCTTTGAGTCGGAACGTTGTCGATGCCGTTATAGCTGGGATCGGCGGTGATCGTACCGGTCGCCAGAACGGGAACGGACTTGGCCCGCGGGCCGTAGACGTACAAGCTGGCAGCACTGAGGCCGCCACCGGCGACGCCTTTGGCGTCGTTAGCAGCGGTGTAGACCGAAGAGGCAACATCGGTGTTGTCGGCATGGTTCTTCAGGGTGACGGTGACCACGGGTGCTTCGCCCGCGACATAATGGGTCCCGTTGGCCGGGGCATCGATGCTGATGGTCACGTCGAATTCCGGCGTGTCGGCAGCGGCCGGAGTTACGGCATGAGCATCTGCAACGCTCCCGCCAAGTCCCGTGCCGGACGCCGGGTGACAAACCACGCAGGCTGTATCAGGCTGGGATGTTCCACCCAGATGGGCCGTCCCATCCCCCAATCTAATGTCACTAGGATCTTGACTCGTGAGGGGGAACCCTACGTGGCAGCTGCCGCAGACCAGGGTGCTCGGTTTTTCCTTCCAGTTGTCGATCGCTGCGGCAGAGCCGGCTGTTAACCCGTCGGGGTCATTGTGGCAGAGGACGCAGTTATTGACTTCCTGGGGGAACGTGACCGCATCATAGCTTCTATCTACGCCATCGATTACGTAACGATCGGGAAAATCTGGAATCTCAATGGCGGCGTGAATCTGGTGGTAGAATCTCGACGCATTGATTACCGGCGCAATCGGGTCATCCAACAGGGGGCTGTGGCAGACGACGCACGCCCGGGTATCCACGTAGTTGCCGCCGTGGGCCACTCCCTGCAACGGAATGCCGTGGCACTTCCGACAAGTTTGGACGGTGACATATGCCTTCTGGTATTGGGGCAGATCGGCCGCCGTCACAGTGACGCCATCGGCAGGGATCACGAAGTCCAGGAAGCCGGCGAAAGCGTTGTACCCTGTGACGCCCGAAATCCGCACATAAAGACGCTGCACATCCGCTTGATTAACAGCGTTATCCAGGGGGGTGGACATCGTGATCGAATAATCGCCGGCGCCCAGGTTGGTAAAGCTTGTCCAGGCAACATAGCTGGGCGGAACACTGGTGGAGGTGGTGCTGCGCTCGTAGGCCCAGCGCTGGAAATAATCGCTGGATTCGGTGTTTGGCGCGAAACCGGCAGGGACCAGGTCGGCCATGTACACACGAACCTGTGATTCGGTAAGCGTGGTGATGGCGGCGTTGTCCGTTGCATCCTTGAGATGGAAGGTAATCACCGCAAATCCGCCGGTGTTGGTCACGTCGGGGCTATCCATCGCCAGGTCAACGTCGGTCGGTAGCGGCATAAACACAGCAACATCCGCGATCTTGCCGGGGCCGTGGCAGACCACGCAGGATTCAGCCGTGCTCGCTCCCGGCCCGGAAGGACCTGTGGGGCCTGTGGGGCCTGTAGGGCCTGTAGCGCCTGTAGCACCGGTAGACCCGGAGCCTCCGCATCCCAGGAACAGGAGTGGCAGGATCAAAGCAAAAATCCCCATGAATACAAGCAGTTTTTTCAATGTTCCCTCCTAGAAGTGTTTATCGGTGCCGGGTAATCCGCAAAGATTGCAGAACAAGTGGTACTGGTGCCGGATTCCTTGCCGGTCATCACCCCCCCTCAGCAATAAAATCTGTTTGATGCAGCGGGTTTGGTTACAATTTGACGTCTTCCGGTTTCTCATCCTTAAGTTTCTGATTGCAAAGACCGAGTCCCATCAATCCGTTGTCAAGATCCCGTATAAGATAGCAACGAATATGCCATGCCCGATACGACGAAAATACCCAAGGAAATCAAGGCAATTGAGTTTAGGGGAAAAACCCTTGGGAAGGTCGGCCCGGGGAAAACCCCAACTCCCCCGGGGATTCCACCGGATACCGGGATACCCGGCGGATCGAATATGGGATTTCGTCCATCGGTCACCTTAGAAAAATCACCAGCATCATCGGAGATATCACCGATATCAATATCAGGAAATATTCCTCTATTCCCTTGTTCCATTACAATATCCTGAATAAATAACGCGTTTTCTTGTAACGGGTTTCGTTTCCTCCTTGGCATATAAATTGCCATGAATTTTTTCATGCTTCCCGTAAATGTCCTTGTCGTGGACGACGAGCCCCTGATCTGCTGGGCGCTGAAGAGACATATTTCCGGCCGGCATATGTCGGTTCATGCCGTCGGAAACTGCGTGGAGGCCCTCGGCGAACTCCGCGAAAAACCATACGGCATTGTGCTTCTCGATATTCACCTGCCGGACGGGAGCGGACTGGATCTCTTAAAGGAGATCAAAGAGATCTCTCCGGGAACGAAGGTGATCGTCATAAGCGCGGACGGAACCGAGCAAAACCGGCAACGGGCCTTTTCGGGAGGGGCCTCGCAGTTCATAGAAAAGCCTTTCAATATAAACGATATAACTCGAGTGATCGAAAGCTCCTTCGGAGAGTACGCCGAAAGGAGGAAGTTCGAGAGGTATCTTTGCCATATCCCGTTGCACCTCGAAGTCGACGACCCTTCTCCTGCGGAGGACCCGTATCACCTTGCCTTCCTGCGTAGTGCGGCGATCGACGTCGGGACAGGCGGAACCCGGCTTTATACGGGGTATCCGATGAAAAAGGGCGAACGGTTCAAATTGAGGATCGCAACCGGTGATGACCCATTATCGAAATTCGTCCCCCCGGACACGATCGCCGAGGTGGTCTGGGTACTCCCCCAGGACGACGGGGTGGTTGCCGGTTTGCGGTTTCTGGCGGATTTTCTCCTTCCGCCGTCCTATTCCAGTCCGAATTTCTTTACCTGATACCGGAGGGAGTCGTAGCTGATATTCAACAGCTTTGCGGCGAGCGTCTTGTTGTGCCCTGCCTTCTCGAGCGCCTGGAGGATGAGGTCTTTTTCGACCTGTTCGAGGGACAACCCCGAGTCGGGCAGGGTGAAATCGTAGCCGGGGGTCTGGTTTTCCGCCTTCGCCGGGTAGAGGATCTCCTTCGGCAGATGCTCGGGAAGTATCGTATCCGCATGTTCCAGCACGACGATCCTCTCGATGATGTTCCGTAACTCCCTTACGTTCCCCGGCCACCGGTACGGCAACAGCAGCTCTTCCGCCTCGGGAGAAAACCCCGTAAATGTTTTCTTGTTGTATTTCCTGGAATAGTGGGCCAGGAAATACCGGGCGAGGATGGGGATATCCTTTCGCCTCTCCCGGAGCGGGGGGATCCGCAGGGAAAAGGCGTTCAGGCGGTAAAACAGGTCCATCCGGAATTCCCCCGTACCCACTGCTTCCTCGATGTCCCTGTTGGTGGTGGCGAATACCGTCACGTCGATGGGGATATCCATCCTTCCCCCGATCCGCCTCACCTTCCTCTCCTCAAGCACCCGCAACAGCT
>JBAULH010000012.1:0-6321 GCA_049578085.1 Candidatus Deferrimicrobiaceae bacterium | reverse complement strand
GGTCACATGCGCGTATTTCTCGGTCTCCGCAATCCGGAGGTTCCGGATCCCTTGGGAGGCGAAGACATCTGCGAGGAGATTGTTCCGGGCCTGCGCCGGGAACGCGACCGGCAGGGAGAAGGTCTCATCGTAGGGGGTCATGCAAACGAACGTCAGACCAAGACGCTCGTGGCGGGGGAAGCGGTCGAAATCCTCCTGCGTGAGCGCACGGGTGAGCTCTCTGGCGCGGTCCGCCCGGAAATTGAAGAACAGGACCGAATCCCCCCCGGAAATGGGTCCCGCGGGCTGGCCGTCCTGCCGCATGACGACGGGCTCGATGAATTCATCGGTCGTTCCCGCCTCGTACGACCGGGATACGGCGGCTATGGGATCGGAGCTCTCCTTCCCCTCGCTGCGCACCATTGCCCGGAAAGCCCGTTCGATCCGGTCCCACCGGTTGTCCCGGTCCATCGCGAAATATCGCCCCCCCACCGTCGCCACCTTTCCCACACCGATCTCTTCCATCTTCGCCAGAAGGTCGCGAAGATGGTGGACGCCGCTGGTAGGCGGGGTATCGCGCCCGTCGAAGAAGGGGTGGACGAACACCCGCGTCAGCCCACGATCCTTCGCCATTTCGAGAAGGGCGTACAGGTGCGCGGGGAGCGAATGAACGCCGCCGTCGGAGAGAAGTCCAAGGAGGTGAAGCGCCTTCCCGTTATCCCGGGCCGTGTCCATCGCATGGCAGAGGACAGGGTTCCGCGCGAACTCACCGTCCCGGATCGACTTCGAAATACGGACGATGTCTTGATAGACTACCCGGCCCGCCCCCAGGTTCAGGTGACCGACTTCCGAGTTTCCCATCTGACCGGTGGGAAGCCCGACGCGCTCCTCCGAGGCGTGGAGGAGCGTTCGGGGAAAGTCCGCCCAGAGGCTGTCGAAAAACGGCGTGTTGGCCAGGGCCACGGCGTTGGCCTCGGTCTCTTCCCTGTACCCCCACCCGTCCAGCACGACGAGAGCGACGAACCGCTGCTTCATATCAGATATTATAGAACACTCCCCTTCCCTCGAATCTCCCGGATGGCCCCAGCTCCTCTTCGATCCTCAGCAGCTGGTTGTACTTGGCAAGCCGGTCGGTCCGCGAAGCCGAGCCCGTTTTGATCTGTCCCGTGTTCAGGGCGACCACGAAGTCGGCGATGGTACTGTCCTCCGTCTCGCCGGACCGGTGGGAGACGACAGCCGTCCATCCTGCCCGCTTGGCCATCTCCACGGCATCAATCGTCTCGCTGACGGTCCCGATCTGGTTCAGCTTGACGAGAACGGAGTTCGCAATCCCCTGGTCGATTCCCTTCCGGAGGATCTTCGGGTTGGTCACGAATATGTCGTCGCCGACGATCTGGATCTTCCTCCCCATGGCCTGCGTGAACATCCTCCATCCTTCCCAGTCGTCCTCGGCGAATCCGTCCTCGATGGAGAGGATGGGGTATTGCCGGCACAGCCCCTCGTAGAATTTCACCATCCCGTCGGCGGACCGTTTCGAACCGTCCGATTTCCGGAAGAAATACTTCCCCTTTTCGTAGAACTCGGAAGCGGCGGGGTCCAGCGCGATGCCGATCTCCTTCCCCGCCTTGTATCCCGCCTTCCCGATGGCCTCGAGGATCACCTCGATCGCCTCGGTGTTCGACCGGAGCAGGGGGGCGAAGCCGCCCTCGTCGCCGACGTTGGTATTCAGTCCCTTCCCCTTCAGCACCTTCTTCAGGTGGTGAAACGTCTCCACCCCCATCCGGAGCGCCTCGGAGAACGATTTCGCCCCCACGGGCATCACCATGAACTCCTGGATGTCCACGTTGTTGTCGGCGTGGGAGCCGCCGTTGAGGATGTTCAACATCGGTACAGGGAGCGTCCGGGCTCCCACGCCTCCCAGGTACTGGTAGAGAGGGAGGCCGCAGGTTTCCGCTGCCGCCCGCGCGACAGCTAAAGAGACTCCGAGGATGGCGTTCGCCCCGAGCTTTCTCTTGTTCTCCGTCCCGTCGAGCTCGACCATCATCCCATCGAGGATCGCCTGCTCGGTGGCGTCAAAGCCGATGAGTTTGGGTCCGATCACCCGGTTCACGTTCCGGACGGCCTTCTCCACTCCTTTCCCGAGGTACCTCTTCGGGTCGCCGTCCCGGAGCTCCACCGCCTCGCGGGTCCCGGTCGACGCTCCCGAGGGGACAATCGCCCGCCCCTCGGCTCCGGAATCGAGGTGCACTTCGACTTCCACGGTGGGGTTACCACGGGAGTCCAGAACCTGTCGACCGTGCACGTCCATGATCACGCTCATACGAAAGTTCCTCCCGTCGGGAATAGATCACGATGAGATCCGCCGCGACTTCCCGAGCCTTTCCGATAATTTCCCTGTATGGTATCCTCGTGGCGAGCATCGTGTCAAAGTTCCCGAACCCGGAGAAGTGGCGCGCTCCGAAGCATTTCGAGCGGAACTTCCCCGCGGAACATCGGGTCATGCTCCCTCCGGCAGAAAAAAAACCCCCGGCCGAGCACGGAGCCGGCCGGGGGTCGCTGTTCACCGCTGCTGGAAGGTCTCTATCTTTTCTTTCCGCCGACTGCTTCCTTGAGAGACTTGCCCGCCGAAAACTTGGGGACCTTCGTCGCCTTGATCCTGATCTGCGCACCGGTCTGCGGGTTCCGTCCCATCCTGGCTTTCCGGTTGCTGACGCTGAACGTCCCGAATCCCGTCAGGGCAAGCTTGGTCCCCTTCTTCAAGGCACCCGTGACAGCGTCGGTGAACGCGTTGAGCGCCCCCTCCGCCTTGCCTTTCGTAATGCCAGCCTTTTTCGCCATGAACCCAACCAGTTCCGCCTTCGTCATCGCTATCCCTCCTGTCGGTTTGGGGTAAGGTTCCTGATCCCCGGATGCAAGAAAGCTGGGATTTCAGCCAATGGGTTAAATTGTACCCCATTGAATGATGAAGGACTAGGTAGTGTCAAGGCATTTTTACCGATTGCGCTCTCCCGCCGGGCCTTTGTTTTCGGGCCTTCCGGAAGGATCAGACGATTACGGTCCTCCGCTCGGCGTTGCGCGGCAGGAGCAGTTTCAGCAGAAGCATGCCCGCGAGAAATCCGCCGATGTGGGCCCACCACGCCACCCCGCCCGTGAGAGCGGACACCTGGCCGATCGTCGCCGCGCCGCCGAGAAACGGCATGAGAAACCAGATCCCCAGGAAGAATAACCCCGGGATTTACACCAGGGGGAAAAAGAAGAACAGCGGCACCAGTGTCAGGATCCGCGCCCGGGGGAAAAGCAGGAAATATGCCCCGAGCACGCCCGCGATTGCCCCGGAAGCCCCGACGTTGGGGACCATGGAATTCGACTGGAACACGATCTGGGCCAGGAAGGAGAGGAGGCCGCACGTCAGATAGAACAGCAGAAACCGGCCGTGGCCCAGCATGTCCTCCACGTTGTTCCCGAAAATGTAGAGGTAGAGCATGTTTCCGAGCAGGTGTCCCCACCCGCCGTGAAGGAACATGGCCGACAGGGGCGTCAGCAGCTCCCAGGGATCCCGGGGGAATATATGCACGAAGCGGAACGGAATGACTCCGTAGGCATACGCGAATTCCGCCATCCGCCCGTTCAGGGTCAGCTGGTAAAAAAAGACGGCGGAGTTCAGGGCGATCAGCACGTAATTGACATACGGCGTTCGGATGGAAGGGGTCGTATCCTTCAGCGGTATGATGGGAACGCTCCTCGTTGGGGGAATGTCTTATTATGGTAGCGGGAGCACCGGGAATTGAAAAGTGGAGAGGATGGTCGGATAATAACAATTTATGCCTAGCGACCGGTTGCTGAGAAACTGCATCGCCCTCTCCGTCCTGCTCCATCTGACCTTCATGGTTCTGGCATCGATGATCCGCTGGACCCCGCATCGAGCCGAGAACGTGATGATCGTGGACCTGGCCGATCTGCCGCGCTCGACCGAGTTTCTCCGCCCCCAGCCGGGAATCGTGGAGGGCGCCCGCCCGAAGCCTCCACCGCCGCCTCCCCCCAAACCAGCCTGGGAAAAGAAGCCGCTCGTTCCCACGCCTCGGGAACTCGTGGGCCGGGTCCCCGACCTGCCCGTTAACCCCGATCTTCCGCCCGAGAAGGAGTTCCCCGTCCCGCGGCCCCCCGACAAGGTCCCCCATGCGAAAGCGGCGAAGCCCGCCCGGGAAGCTCCTCCTCCGCCCCCCTCGGCGGCGCCCAAATCTCTCCGGGAGATGACCCCCTCTTTGGGGCAGATGGTCATGGCAAAGGCAATGCCGCAGACGGGACGGGGGGAGGAGACGTCTTCGGGAACCGCAGTGGGAACGGGCGGGAAAGCCGTGGAGAAAGGGGCAATCTCCGAGGAGGGAGGGAGCGGCACTCACCTCACCGCACTGAACGCCCCGGAAATCCAGTACATCTCCTATTTCGCCAGCATCAAACGGAAGATCGAGCTCGTCTGGCAGTATCCGCAGGACGCCGCGAATGAAGGGATACAGGGGGAATTGACCGTCGATTTCATCATCGGGCGGGACGGGAGACTGGAATCCTTATACCTCCTGCGGGGGTCCGGATACAAGATCCTGGACGACGAGGCGCTCGGATCGATCCGCACGGCGGCGCCCTACAACCCGATCCCCGAGAATTACGCGATCCCTAACCTGCGCATTCGCGCCCACTTCATCTACGAAATGCACACGCTCAAGATCCGGTAGGAGGCCGCCTACTCTTCCCATGGGAAAGACCGGTCGTACTCCTGGCCGGTCAGGAGGGAGGCCAGTTCCGCGGGATCCGATGGACGGATCTCGAGCAGCCAACCCCCTTCGAACGGGTCGGCGGTGATCTTTTCGGGCGCCCCTTCCACCAGGGGATTGACGTTGACAACGATTCCCGAAACCGGAGCCACGACCTCGAAAACCGCAAGCGACGACTCGACCAGTCCGACCGGCTCGCCTGCCCGAACGTCGGTTCCCAGCGGCGGGAGCTCGGCGAAGACGACGTCCCCCAGGGTAGAGCACGGCACGTGGGTGAACCCCACACGGATATCCTTATTGTTCTCGGAACGCGCCCACATATGGGTGCGAGCGTATCTGCGGTCGTCAGGGACGGGCAGGGGACACACCGCCGCGGGCCTGCCGGGCCGCCGCCTCCAGGGTGTTGTGAAGGAGCATCGTGATTGTCATCGGGCCGACCCCGCCGGGCACCGGGGTGATCATCCCGGCAACCTCCTTCGCCTCCTCGAACGCCACATCCCCGACCAGTCTTCCGTCCGGAAGCCGGTTGATCCCGACGTCGATCACCACGGCACCGGGCGAAAGCCAGTCCCCCCGTATCATCTCCGCCTTACCGACCGCCGCCACCAGGACGTCCGCCGATCGCACCACGGCGGGGAGATCCTTCGTGCGGGAGTGGCAGATGGTCACCGTAGCGTGCCTTGCAAGCAGGAGCAGCGCAACGGGCTTGCCGACAATGTTGCTCCTCCCGACCACGACCGCATGTCTACCCTTAAGGGATACGGATTCGTGGTCAAGCATCTTCATGATTCCGAGGGGGGTGCACGGGACGAAGCACGGTCCCCCGGAAAGGAGTCGCCCGGCATTCACGGGGTGGAACCCGTCCACATCCTTGTCCGGCGAGATCGCCTCGATTACGCGGGATTCGTTGATATGGTCGGGAAGAGGAAGCTGGACGAGGATTCCGTGGACTGCGGGGTCCGCGTTCAGTTCGTCGACGAGAGCGAGAAGATCGTTTTCGGGGAGCGTGGCGGGCAGATCTATCTGTTGGGAGAGCATGCCGGCCTCGTGGCACGCCTTTCCCTTGTTCCGGACGTATATCCGGGAGGCCGGGTCATCCCCCACCAGCACCGTCACAAGATTCGGCTTGATTCCCGTCCGGGCGGAAAATTCTTCCACACTGATCTTGATCTCGGCCCGGACGGCCGCACCAATCGCTTTCCCATCGATAAGATGCGCCGGCATTTCCGAAATCCTCTCGTGGAAAATACGAATCTATTCGGCCTTCGGGCACCCTGCGCAGGCCGGCGCAGCGGCCTCGCCGGCCGCGGGGCACTCCGGTTTCTTCTCCTCGCCCTTCGCGCGGGCGGCACCCTTCCCGTTTCCGCCTCCTTTGTTGGTGTAGTCGGTCGCATACCAGCCGGTACCCTTGAGGACAAAGGATCCGTGAGACATCATCTTCTCGAGTTTTCCCCCGCAGGAGGGGCACTTCCGCAGGGGCGGGTCCTGAAACTTCTGGATCGCTTCCTTCACCTCGTGACATTTCCGGCACTGATACTCGTAAATCGGCACGTTCGTCTCTCCTTTAAAAAAG
>JBAULH010000011.1:0-11140 GCA_049578085.1 Candidatus Deferrimicrobiaceae bacterium | reverse complement strand
TTCGTTGCCCTCCCTCACCGTACCGCAGCGGGTACGCCTCGGTTGGGCGCCTCGCCGGACGGGGCGCATCGGCCCTCTCGGTGCACGGCCTCTTCCGGAACGGAACCCTGGAGGCCGGCGCCCGTTAAAACCAAGTGCGGCGGATGAGAGTATCCTTCCGCCCGTGCTCCTCGTCGAGGTAGGGGTAGTCGATCGTGGAGTGCAATCCCCGGCTTTCCTTCCGCTGCATGGCGCACCGGATGATCAGCTCCGCGACAGTACAGATGTTGCGAAGTTCCAACAGGTCTCCCGTCACCTTGAAGTTCCAGTAGTACTCCGAGATCTCCTTTTTCAGGAGTTCGATCCGGTCGAGCGCCCGTTCCAGCCTCTTGTTCGAGCGGACGATGCCGACGTAGTTCCACATCATTCGGCGGATCTCGTCCCAGTTGTGGGAGACCACGACCGCCTCATCCGAGTCCTGTGCTTTCCCCGGGTCCCATTCCGGTACGTGGACCTTGGGGCGCGGCTTTCCGGCGTACGCCTGGGCGGCCTGCGCAACCGCCCGGTCGGAGAAAACGAGGGCTTCGAGAAGGGAGTTGGAGGCGAGCCGGTTGGCCCCGTGCAGGCCGGTGCTCGCGCATTCCCCGATGGCGAAGAGCCGCCGCATGTCGGATTCCCCGTTCATGTCGGTCCGGACGCCGCCGCACTGGTAATGCGCCGCGGGGACGACCGGGATCGGGTCCCTGGTGATGTCGATCCCGAAGGAAAGGCACGTCTTGTGAATGTGCGGGAACCGCTTCCGGATAAAGGCGGCCCCCTTGTGTGCGATGTCAAGGTAGACGCAGTCCTCCCCCGTTCGCTTCAGCTCCGCGTCAATCGCTCGTGCGACGATGTCGCGGGGGGCGAGTTCCCTCATGGGGTGCACCCCCTTCATGAACTGTCTGCCCGCCCGATTGAGCAGCTTTCCCCCTTCGCCGCGTATTGCCTCCGAGAGAAGGAAGGATTTGGCGTGCGGATGGAAAAGGCAGGTGGGGTGGAACTGGACGAATTCCATGTTGGCGATCGTCGCCCCTGCGCGGTACGCGATCGCGATGCCGTCCCCAGTGGAGATGTCGGGGTTGCTCGTGTACAGGTAGACCTTGCCGGACCCGCCCGTGGAAAGGATCGTGGCGTCCGCCAGAAACGTGTGGATCCTCCCCGTCTTCAGATCGAGGACGTAGGCTCCGATTGCCTCGTCTTCCTTGCTGCGCCCGAACGACTCCAACTTGTGGCGGGTGATGAGGTTGATGGCGGCATGGTTCTCGAAGATCCGGATCCGGCGATTGGCGCGTGCCCGGGAGAGCAGTGCCCGTTCCACCTCGCGTCCGGTCAGGTCCCGGGCGTGGAAGATCCGGCGCTTCGAATGTCCCCCTTCGCGGCCGAGATCGAACATCTTCCCCCCGACCCCGCGGGTAAACCGGACCCCCCACTCGATCAACTCCCGGATCCTTTCGGGAGCGTCGCGGACGACCATGTCGACCACGTCGGGCTGGCAGATGCCGGCCCCCGCCCGGTGTGTGTCCTCGATATGGGATTCGAACGAATCCTCGCCGCTCCAGACGGTGGCGATACCTCCCTGGGCGTATTGCGTGCTGGACTCGGAGGCTTCCCTTTTCGTGATGATGGTGACCGACCCCTTCCTGGCCGCGCGGAGCGCAAAACTCAGGCCTGCGATGCCGCTTCCGATGACCAGGAAATGGGAATGCTTTTCCATTTACCGTCTCCCACGGGAATTCATCCCGATTGACAAGGGAAATGCGAGTCTACTAAAATGCGGAAATATGAAGTATTTACGCATATTTTTAATCATATCCGTCTTCTTTTGTCCAATGGATATTTGGGGGGATATCTACCGTTATGTGGATCAGGACGGGGTCGTCCACTTCACCAACACCCCAGGCGACAAGAAGGCGGACCTCTACCTCCGGGAGGCCCCCAAGGCCCGTCCTGCGCGGGGGTCTAGGGAGAGGGAGAACGCCTGGATGATGGCGTACGCCGAAAAGTGCTCCCGGGCGAACAACCTGCCCCCAGCCCTGATCAAGGCAATCATCAAGGCCGAATCGAACGGGGAGCGGCTCGCCGTATCGCCTAAGGGGGCGCAGGGAATGATGCAGCTCATGCCGTTCACGGCGAAGCGGTTAAACGTCGACGACCCCTTCGATCCGATAGAGAACATCGAGGGAGGGGTCAGGTATATCAAGGAATTGCTGGGGACGTTCGGCGGAAATCTCGTCCACGCCGTGGCCGCCTACAATGCCGGCCCCGAGGCGGTGAAGAAGTATGGCGGGATTCCCCCGTATGATGAAACCCGTGTCTATGTAAAAAGGGTGATGAATTACTACCAGCAATACAAGTCCCTCGAATGAACGGAAACAGCCGGCTCAACCTGCCCAACGTTCTTACCCTTGTCCGGATTCTCACCGTGCCGATCGTCGTGCTTCTGCTGTATACACCGGACGGTCGCGACATTCCCCTGTCCCGGTCGGTGGCGGCGACAATTTTGTTCACCGTGTCGTCCTTTACCGACCTTTTCGACGGGTACATCGCGAGACGCTACCAGATGGTCACCTCCTTGGGAAAGCTGCTCGACCCGCTGGCGGACAAGCTTTTGCTCTGTGCGTCGATCGTGATGCTGATCCCTTCGGGCAGGGTGCCGGCCTGGATGGTGGTCATTATCGTGGGCAGGGAGATCGGCGTCACGGCGCTCCGCGGGGTCGCTTCCACCGAGGGGCTCGTCATCGCGGCCTCCCGCCTGGGGAAGGCGAAGACGATCATTCTGTCCATCGGGGTGGGGGCCCTCATCCTCAACTACCCCCTGATGGGGATCGACTTCCACCTTCTGGGAATGTTGTTCCTGGTGCCCGGCCTGATCCTGACGGCATTGTCGGGGTTGGACTATTTCCTCAGGTTCGTCAAGGAGATCTTCAAGTAGGAGGGTAGCCGGACCGATTTCTTGACAACGCGGTGGCGATTCTCTTAGAATCGAGGTCCCGACGCGGGCGTAACTCAGTGGTAGAGTGCAACCTTGCCAAGGTTGAAGTCGCGGGTTCAAATCCCGTCGCCCGCTCCATCGACCTCGCAGACCCCGGTCGCAAAAGCGCTTCCGGGGTTTTTTTCTTCCCGAAACGCTCCGCCCGGAACTCCCTTCCTCGGCTGCTCCGCCGGCAACCGGAGGACCCTGGCTCGCGGGGGCTTCCCCTCCGCTACGCTCGCGACCTGCACCCGCTCGCTGCCGATTCCGCTCGACGCAATATTTGCCTCGCTCCATAGGCCGCTCCGCGGAACCCCCCGCTGCGCCCCGGGTCCTCCGGTTTGCAGGGTTGTCCCCCGCATACTCCGAGCTACCCGATCTTCCGTGCCAGTTCCCCGGCGAAGACGGGATAGGAGCGCCGAAGAAGAGGGATCTGGTCGCGCATCAGCGCGAGGTCGGACGGGGAAGGGGAGGGCGTTTCCGGAACCTTCTCCGGCATGAGGGAGAACCCCGTCTGCTTCCGCACCTCATCGACCGGTACGCCGGGATGGAGGGAGGCAAGACGCCACGCGGCAGCGTCGCCGTCGTACTCCATCGTGCAAAGGGGCGTGATGAGCTTCGTGGGGCCTCCCCGACGCCACGGGTAATGCGGAGTGCTCGCCGCGGAAGTGATGAAGTCGCATTTCTCCACGAACACGCGGGGGGAGTGGGCAAGCGTCACCAGGACGATGCGCCGGGTCATGTAGTAGAGCATCGCCGAGCCCGCCCCTCCGGGAAGGCGAACGCGGGGGGCGGCGTACTCCCCGATGCAGGTAAGGTTGATGTTTCCCTTCCGGTCGATCTGGGCGCCCGACAGGAAGAAGAGGTCGAGTTTTCCCCGCTGTGCCATGTCGAACAGCTCCCGGGAGCCGTCGGTTACGGGGGTGTCCTCCGATCCGAAGAAGAGGAACTTTCCGTGTCCGGCATGACGGGCCCTTGCGTGGAGAACTCCCAGGAGAGGAACGGGAGAGAGTGTGCCCACCGCCGTCCGCTCGAAATCGCGAACCTCGAGGGACACCTGGAAGGCCAGGTATTCCTCCGGGAGGCATCCCTCGAGGGCAAGGGCCATGGCGCGTCAGACCGTCTTCCCGCAGGCAAGCCTTAAGTACTCTTCCTCGGTCTTCCCGTGGACGAACCGCGCCAGATACTCCGAAAACCCTTCCGGCGTCTTCGCCGCCGCGAGGTACGCCTCGACGTGGGCGCGGTCGATCCCGTAGACGTGGACGCATCCTGCCGGGTGGGCGCCCCGAGGCGCCACGACGATCAGATCGATGTGGAGAGCGGAGAGGAAGATCTCCCCGGGACGGGCGACGAGTTTTTCCGGCGGGACGACTTCCTCCACGGTTACGATCGCCTCCTTCGCCGCGAGGACGGCGAGCCGGTCCGACTCGAGAGCGGAACAGACGATGTTTCCCATTTCGTCGGCGCGGATCGCGTGGATGACCGCCCAATCCGGACGGATCGCCGGTACGACGAAAATCGCGTTTCCCGAATACGGGTCCTTGACGGTCCGGAAATCCTCCCGGACCTTTTCGTAGTCGGTCCCGGCGAATCCGAGCATGGGGTGGAACGGCAACCCGGAGGCTCCAGCCTGGAGACCGGCCAGGATGCCGGGTCAGGAGTGTTCGTGCGTGACGATTCGCCCGCTTTCGACTCCCCGCCGGAAATTCGGCGCCATGCCGAACTCCCCCATCGATATCTGGGGAAACTCGATGGAGCGGGCGCACCCCGCGCCGACGAGCATGTCGACGTTGATTCCCCCCACGGGAACGACGACGAGGTCGAGGTCCCTCTTCTTCTGCCGGACCAACTCCCGGACGAACGCCATCGGGCTCATGACCATCGCCCCGCCGATCGCGATCTTCGCCTCCGAAGGTACGGCGGCGGCGGCCTCGGCAAGCGTCACGAACTGCGCCTGATTCATGGTATGAGGTCCTCCTTTTCCAGCAACGTCCTCCTTCGCGCCGGGTCCACCACGAGAAACCGAGGAACCGGCGCTTCGGAGGACATCCTCCGTAGCTCGAAATTCCCCAGGTTGACCTCCGAATTTCGAGCGAAGGAGGATGGTGCCCGGGGGGGGGATCGAACCCCCACGGCTTGTTCAGCCACGGGATTTTAAGTCCCGTGCGTCTGCCAGTTCCGCCACCCGGGCGCTTCCCCGTACGATACCATGAAAACTCAGCGAACGATCCCGAGCAAACCGAGGCCATCCCGAAACAGCAGGACCGCAAATAAAACGAGCAGCATGGCGAGAGCGCGCATGAGGACGGAGTAGGTTCGCGGCGTCAGAAGATGCTCCGACCTGCCGGCCAGCACCGCCAGCAGCACTTTGGAGCCGACGAGGCAGACGTAAAAACCGCCGATGAACGCCGCGGCAGCGGATGGTCCCGTTTTCCATCCCTTGAGAACCGTGGGAGCCCCGACGGTCAGCCAGAACAGGTAAGGGTGGGGGCTCAGCGCGTTGACCATCGCTCCTTTGCGGAGCGATTGCGGGTCAGCCACCGCAGCGGCGGGGCCCTGCATTCTCGCGCGGAACGTTTCCCGGGCCATGTGCAGCAGGAAGAACCCTCCGAGGATCGAGATCGCTCCCAGCAGGGCTCCTGCGCCTGACAGCTTCGCCAGGAGAAACGTCGAGACCAGAATGATCGGCAGGTCCGTCAGAAGGGGGGCTGCCGCGATCTTGATTCCCTCCCGGGCCCCGTGGCGGATCGTCTGGGAAAGAACCATGGCAAGGAGCGGGCCGGGCGAGAATCCCGCCGACAGTCCAAGAACGACACCTGCGCCCAGAAAAAAGATCAATCTGTCCGGTTCTCCGTTCGCTTTCCCGGCGGGCAAGAAAGAACCAGGGACGCAACCGGAGTTGGCTAAGTCCCTAAAACATTAGCA
The DNA here is from genome assembly GCA_049578085.1 of Candidatus Deferrimicrobiaceae bacterium. Taxonomy (GTDB): domain Bacteria; phylum Desulfobacterota; class Deferrimicrobia; order Deferrimicrobiales; family Deferrimicrobiaceae; genus CSP1-8. The sequence continues at coordinate 5,226 of JBAULH010000011.1, read as the reverse complement.
TGGGGGAGGACAGGTGGGCGTACCTCTCGTGCTCCCCAAGCCGAATCCCAAGCCCGGGTGCGGCTCACTTCTCCTTCGACTTGTTCCCTGTCTTCTCCCCGACCAGTGCATCTATGGCGGTCTTGACGCAGACTCCGTCCTGCTCGGGTTGTGCGCCGCTCACGCCGATCGCGCCGACGATCCGGCCGTCCTCGATCAGCGGGACCCCCCCATCGATCGGCAGGGCGCCGGGCAGCCCGAGGTTTTGCAGGCGACCTGCCACGATCCCTTCCTCGAACAGCTTGGTCGAACGCTTGAAGGCCACGGCTGTGCGCGCTTTCTCGATCGCGACGTCGGAGCTGGCGGTCTGGGTGCCGTCCATTCGCTCGAAGTACACCAGCACGCCGCCCGGATCGACGACCGCAACGGCCACGGTCCAACCGTTCTTCTTCCCCTCGGCGATAGCCGCAGCGGTCGCCTTCCGCGCCGTCTCGAGGGAAACGGGGGCGCCGTAAGGGTTCGTAAGTCGCTGCGTGAAGAGGGGATCGCCCGGGTCCGGAGGCTGCCGACGGGATTTCATGGCACGTAACGTAGGGATTACCACGGGCCCGTTGTTGTCAATGCGTCTGACCCCGCTTGCACCCCGATCGGACAGAAAAAAAGCCCACAAATTTTCTCCAGGCCTTTGATTTTCATGGAGGCGGCACCCGGATTCGAACCGGGGAATAAAGGATTTGCAGTCCTCTGCCTTACCACTTGGCTATGCCGCCGTAGACGTATTCTCGGCCGAAGCGAGGCGGAGTGTCAAGTGTGGCGGGGAGCGTCCCGGTTCCCAAAGGACCTGTCCGGATTCATTTCTTTCGATAAAGTGATACTATTGTTTACGTACGTTCCGCGTTTTATCCGCCCCGGAGGTCCTCTTGGCCGCTACGATTTTCATTACCGGAGTTGCCGGGTTCATCGGGTCCCACGTCGCGGAAGCCCTCCTTCTCCGGGGCGACCGTGTCCACGGTATGGACAACTTCGACCCCTTCTACGACCGGTCGCTCAAGGAACGGAACCTGGCGGTCCTGTCCGCCTACCCGGAGTTCCGATTTTTGGAGGGCGACATCCGGGACGAAGCCGCGCTTGGCCGATGGGGGGACTCCTCCCCCGAAGACGTGCTTATCCATATGGCCGCGAAGGCAGGCGTTCGCCCGTCGTTGGCCGATCCTGTAGGGTATGCCGATGTGAATGTGTCGGGCACCGCGCGTATCCTTGCGTGGGCGAGGAACCGGGCCCTCCGCCGCGTTCTGTTCGCGTCGTCCTCGTCGGTGTACGGCGGGAACTCGAAGATCCCCTTTTCCGAGGACGATCCCGTCGATCACCCGATAAGCCCCTACGCCGCAACGAAGAAGGCGGGGGAGCTTTTGTGCCACACGTACTGCCACCTGCACGGGATGAACATAGCGTCGCTGCGCTTCTTCACCGTGTACGGTCCGCGGCAGCGACCGGAGATGGCGATCCACAAGTTCACCAGGCTTCTCCACGAGGGGAAGGAAATCGACGTCTATGGGGACGGGTCGAGCAGGCGCGACTACACGTACGTCGACGACGTCGTGGGCGGGGTCCTGGGCGCGCTCTTGGCGCCGCCCGGGTACCGGATCTACAACCTCGGGGAATCCTCCACGATCTCCCTGTCCGACCTCATCGGCCTGCTGGAGGAGGCCACCGGAATCCGGGCGAACCGCCGGTTTCTGCCGGTGCAGCCGGGGGATGTTCCCGTGACCTTCGCGGACATCACCCGCGCCCGCGCGGAGATCGGATACAACCCGAAAATTTCCGTCATGGAAGGGGTTACTAGGTTTGTGCGATGGTATCGGGACAATCTGGCCGAATCGACCTTTCGAGGAGGTGACCGATGAAGATCACACTGTCCGTAATCATGGCGGATATCGGCTCCACTGGAGAAAATGATTCCCTCTTCCGCGTCCTGACGCCGCGGGAAGAGGTGAAAGCATAAGGCAGGAAGTACCGGGCGGGCACCCCCCCGCCCGGCAATTTCCGGGAAGGGGGAGGGATGACCGGCGGAATCCGGTTCCGTTTCGACTTTTCTCTCGTGCACGAAGGGAACCTCCGCAACGGAGAGGGGATCACCCCCCGCCAGATGGGCAGTGCGGTCCGGCGCGCGGAGCGGGTGGCGCAAAAGCTCGCCTCCCGGCACGCGGCGGGAGAGATCGGGTTTCCCGGACTCCCGTTCCTTGGAAAAGAGGCGCGCGCCCTTTCCCGGTTCGCCGCGGGGATGCGGAAGCGGTTTACCCATCTCCTCGTCCTGGGGATCGGCGGGTCCGCCCTGGGGACGAAGGCCGTCTTCGAGGGCGTGGGAGAGGAGGGGGTCCGGAAGGGGCTTCGCCTTGCCGTGGCCGACAATGTGGACCCCGACGGGTTCTTTCCGCTGCTGCGCTCCCACCCGATGAAGACCACCGCGGTCGTGGCCATCAGCAAGTCCGGCGGGACCGCGGAGACAAACGCCCAGCTCGCGCTCGCCATCGAGGCCCTGAAACGGGCCAACGGGAAGAAGTGGAAGGATCACCTGGTGATCCTCACCGACCCGGAGAAGGGGGTGTTCCGCCGGTTCGCCGACTCACTGGGGGTCGCCTCGTTTCCCGTGCCGCCCAATGTGGGGGGGCGGTTTTCGGTCCTGTCCCCCGTGGGTCTCCTCCCGCTGGCCGCGGCAGGCGTTTCCGTGGAGCAACTGCTGGCCGGCGCCCGGTGGATGGAAAAGACGTTCCGAAGGAGCAAGGGAGGGAAGAATCCTGTCCTGGCCGCCGCCGCCGTCTACTCCCACTACCTGATCGACAACCCGAAGCCCGTGCACGTCTGGTTCACGTACGGGGAGGGGCTTGCGCGCGTGGCCGAATGGTGGCAGCAGCTCTGGGGGGAGAGCCTGGGGAAGCGGAAGGGCGCGGGATCCCCCGTAGGGCAGACGCCGGCCCGTGCGGTCGGGGTGACCGACCAGCACTCGCAGGTGCAGCTCTACCAGGACGGTCCCGCCGACAAGGTCTTCACCTTCGTGAAGTGGATGGCCGGCAGAGAAAAGGGGAACGTCCCTTCTTCCGGGTTTGCCCCCGGGATGGAGGTCCTGGGGAAAAGGCCCCTTCGCGATCTGTTCGATGCCGAGTTCGAGGGCACGATCGGCGCCCTCTGGGAGGCGGGCCGCCCCATCGTCCGGATGGAGGTGGGGAAAAGGGATGAGGCCCACCTCGGAGCATTCCTGCACTTCTGGGAGTGGGTGACCGCAATCGCCGGAGAGTGCGCGGGGATTGATCCCTTCGACCAGCCCGGCGTGGAGGAGGGGAAGATCATAACCCGCGCCCTCATGGGCGAAAAGGGTTCCGCGAAACGACGGACAGCGTTTCTCCGCAAGAAGCGGAGCCGGGTAAAGGCCGAGATCCGGCTTTTGGGGAGAAAGCCTTCCCGGGGGAAGCGCCGGCGCGGAGCCGCCCTCGATACCGTGCCGGGAAGGAGGTAGCCGATGGGGGGAAGGATCCGCCTGCTTCCCGACGGTGTGATCGACCAGATCGCCGCCGGGGAGGTGGTCGAGAGGCCGTCCTCCCTCCTGAAGGAACTCCTGGAGAATGCCGTCGACGCCTCCGCGGACAGGATCGAGGCGGAGGTCTTCGGCCCGTTCCCCTTCTCGCTCCGGGTCTCCGACGACGGCGTCGGCATGACGGCGGAAGAGGCCGAAGCTGCCGTCCGCCGCCACACCACGAGCAAGATCGCCTCGGCCGAGGATCTCCAGAAGCTCTCCACCTACGGGTTCCGGGGGGAGGCCCTCCCCTCGATCGCCTCGGTGTCCCGGCTCCGGATTCTCACCCGGCCGCCCGGCCAGGACCTCGGCACGGAAATCGTCGTGGACGGAGGGAAGATCCAATCGATCGGGGAAGCCGGCGCTCCGCGCGGAACGACCGTCGAAATGACAAACCTCTTCGGAAACATCCCCGCACGGCTGAAATTCCTGAAGACCCCCCGGACGGAGATGGCCCATCTGTGGGAGGTGTTCCACGGCGTCGCCGTCCCCAGCGAGGGGATTTCCTTCCGGATGGGGGACGGAAGGACCGAGGTATCCTACGAGGGGGGGGAATCGCGCCTGGTACGGGCAAAGCGGCACGCGGGCGAGGGGAGCAAGTATCTCGTTCCCCTTTCGCTTTCCTCGGCTTTTTTCCGGATCACCGGCTGGGCCGGGCTGCCCCACCTCTCCCGGATCGGCGCCTCGGGGGTCCACTTTTTCGTCAACGGCCGGCATTTCCGCGACAAGGGGGTGTTCGTCGCCGTTCGGGAGGCATACCGGGGGATCCTGCCCCCCGACCGGCATCCGGTGATCTACCTGTTTATCGATTGCGACCCCTCCGAGGCCGACGTAAACGTCCACCCCGCCAAGATGGAGGTGCGCTTCCGGTACGGGAAGGACCTCTTCGAACTGGTGCGTCATGCGATCGGGGAAGCACTGGGGGAGATTCCTGCATCCCCTCCCGTCGTTTCTTCTCCGTCTGGCGCCGAAGTCCGTCTGGGGCACCCGCTCTATCCGAAGGCCGGCGCACTGCCGGGGGAGACCCTGTTCGGCGACCCCGCGTCGCAGTCCCCCCTGTTCCGCGCCGAGGGGGACGACTCCGCGGCTCCGGAGAGAGAGGAGGGGTTCGGGGGCTTACGGCCCGTCGCCCAGATTCTGGGAACGTACATTGTCTGCGAGGGGATGGGGGGAGTGGTGATCATCGACCAGCACGCAGCCGACGAGCGGATCGTCTTTTCCCGACTGAAGGATTCCTACCTGGGGAAGAACGCCCCCGTCCAGCGGTGGCTGGTGCCGCAGGTCGTCTCCCTCCCGGGGGCGGGGAGGAAGGAGCGCGCCGAGGTCGAAGGGTTTCTGTCGGCGGTCGGATTTCTTTGCGAGTCCTTCGGTGAAAACACGTTCAAGATCTCCGGGGGGCCCGCCATCCTGGGCCATTTCGACCTCCAGCGCTGGTGGAAGGACCTGGGCGATTTTCTTCTCTCCCAGGGCGCCGCCCCGAAGGGGATCTTCGATGCGGACCGGGAGTTGTGGCGCATCGCATGTCATGCCTCCCTGCGGGGCGGGATGCCGCTCGAAAGGGAAGGGATGCGGGCCCTCCTTTCCGACCTCGACCGCGCGTTCGCATCCCACAGCTGCCCGCACGGACGCCCCGTCTGGGTGAAAATTTCCGCCGCCGAGATGAAACGGATGTTCGGCCG
>JBAULH010000010.1:0-2443 GCA_049578085.1 Candidatus Deferrimicrobiaceae bacterium | reverse complement strand
GGACCCCGACCAGTACGATATCTGGAGCTCGAAGAAGACGGGGCCGAAGGAGCTCAATTTCGTCGGCTTCGCCGATGCCGAGGTGGACCGGCTCCTGGAGGAGGGGCGCCGCACCTTCGACATCGAGAAGCGCAAAAAAGCGTACTTCCGGATCCAGGAAATCCTCGCGGAGGAGCAGCCGTACGTCTTCCTCTACTATCCCGACTCCCTTCCGGCAGTCCAGAAGCGCATCCGCGGCATCGAGCCGGCACCCGCGGGGATCTCCTACAATTTCATCAAGTGGTACGTGCCGAAGGGGGAGCGGAAGTACACCTCCTTTCAGCCCTAGGGGATTGATGCTCCGGTATATCGTTCGAAGGCTGCTGCATACGATCCCGCTCCTGATCGGGATCAGCCTCATCTCCTTTCTCGTCATCCATGCCGCCCCCGGCGGGCCGGTGGAAATGTCCACCGACCTGAACCCGAAAGCCACGGCGGAATACCGAGAAAGGCTCGTGGAGTATTACGGCCTCGACAAGCCCCTCCACGTTCAGTACGTGCAATGGCTGGGCCGGATGGCGACCCTCGACTTCGGCCAGAGTTTCTCGCGCGACGGGAGACAGGTTTCGGAAAAGATCGCGGAGCGGATTCCGGTGACGCTGGGCATCAACGTGCTGTCTCTGGGGCTCATCATCCTCGTCGCCGTGCCGGTGGGGATCTATTCGGCCGTCCGGAAGGATTCCTGGTTCGATAGGATCTCCACGGTGACGGTGTTTACGGGGTATGCGGTGCCCGCTTTCTGGCTGGCGCTGCTTCTCATGATTCTCTTCGGCGTCCGGCTCGGATGGCTCCCCATCTCGGGACTCGTGTCCCTGGAGCATGACTCGTTACCCTTCGCGGGAAAGGTGTGGGACCGGGCGAGACACCTCGCGTTGCCGGTCTTCGTGTCGGCGTTCACCGGGCTGGCGGGCTTTTCCCGCTACATGCGGTCGAACATGCTGGAGGTGATCCGGCAGGACTACATCGCCTCGGCGAAGGCGAAGGGGCTCCCCGAGTGGAAGGTCGTGTTCCGGCATGCGCTGCGCAATGCCCTCCTCCCCGTAATCACGATTCTCGGGCTCTCCGTGCCCGGCCTGCTCGGAGGATCGGTCATCTTCGAGTCGATCTTCGCCATACCGGGACTCGGGCAGCTTTTCTACCAGGGGGTAATGGCGCGCGACTACCCGCTGGTCATGGGGTCGCTTGTGATCGGTGCATTCCTGACCCTACTCGGGAACCTGCTGGCCGACGTCGGGTATGCGCTGGCCGATCCGCGGATCAAGACGGAGTAACGTGATGATGGCGGGATCAACCTCCATGTTCCGCGATTTCCTTCGGCGGCTCGGGAAAAACCGGCTGGCCGTGGCGGGGGGGATCGTCGTTTGCTTCCTGTTCCTCGTGGCGGCGGTTCCGTCCGCGTTTGCGCCCCACGACCCGAGCCGTATCGATGTCCGGAAGATTTTGGAGCCGCCTTCCGCCGATCACCCCCTGGGGACGGACGAACTGGGCCGCGACGTCCTCTCGAGGATGGTCCACGGGGCGAGGATCTCCATGGAGGTCGGATTCGTGGCGATGGGCATCGCGACGGTCATCGGACTGGTGCTAGGGCTCATCGCGGGGTTCTACGGGAGGTGGGTGGATGCGGCGCTCATGCGGTTCGTCGACATCATGCTCTGTTTCCCTTCCTTCTTTTTGATCCTCGCGGTCATCGCGTTTCTCGGGCCGTCGATCGTAAACATCATGGCCATCATCGGGCTCACCTCCTGGATGGGAGCCGCGAGGCTCGTCCGGGCCGAGATGCTCTCCCTCAAGGAGAGGGACTTCGTCGCGGCGGCGCGGGCGCAGGGCGCCGGGGACTTGCGGATCATCTTCCGCCACATCCTTCCCAATGCGATCGCCCCCATCCTCGTCTGGGCAACCCTGGGGGTTGCCGGCGCGATCCTCGTGGAGTCAAGCCTCTCCTTCCTGGGGATCGGCGTGCAGCCCCCGACGCCGTCCTGGGGAAACATGCTCACGGCCGGAAAGGACAACATCGAATACGCCTGGTGGCTCTCCGTCTACCCGGGGCTCGCCATCCTGGTCACCGTCCTGGGCTACTACCTGCTCGGCGAGGGGATCCAGGACGCCGCCGACCCGCGGCTCAAGGGGAGGAGAGGGATGAACCCTTCCACCCCCATGTGGCAACTTCGCAGCAGTCGAGGACCACGCCTCGCGGGGGGCTTGTCCTCCGCTACGCTCGCGACCTCCGCCCGCTCGCTGCCGGTTTCGCTCACCGGGTACATTCCTGATTCATCTCCGGGATGCGGGAGAGGAGTGTCCCCGCCCATTCGCTCCACAGGCCGCTGCGGGCAACCCCCCGCATCGGCAAGGGTCCCCCGGTTACGGGCGCAGCAGCCGCAGGAGGGGGGTGGAGTGAGGTTAAGCG
>JBAULH010000009.1:0-35590 GCA_049578085.1 Candidatus Deferrimicrobiaceae bacterium | reverse complement strand
GGGGGGGGGGCAGACGTTTCTCCTGAAGTTTCGCGGCCGGTTGGCCGATACCGTCATCAGAGGATGGTAGGGAGTCAGTCAACCCTAACCGGATCGGGGGCCGCAGGGACAACGGCCCCCCATTTTTTTTTCACGAGGCCGTGGGCCTCTTTTGTTTTATTGATGGTTTGACGGGGGAAACCGGGCCGAATATCATTAGGCTTTGTCGATTGGAGGGGGGTGGCGCCAACCGATATGGGGATAGCATCCTTTCTTCAGCGCGCCAAGCGGTTCCTCCTGGGGGCCCCCCGCGACCTGTTCGACCCGAAACTCTTCCACCGCGTCTCACTGGTCGCCTTTTTCGCGTGGGTCGGCCTCGGCGCGGACGGGATTTCCTCCTCCGCCTACGGACCGGAAGAAGCGTTCCTCGCCCTCGGGGGGCACACCGCCCTGGCGATCTTCATCGCGATCGCCACGGTCATCACGGTCTTCATCATCACGGGGAGCTATGCCCGGATCATCGAGAAGTTTCCCATGGGAGGAGGAGGGTACATCCTTGCCGCCAAGCTGCTCGGGCAGAGGGCGGGGGTCGTCTCCGGCTCGGCCCTGGTCATCGACTACGTCCTGACCGTGACCATCTCCGTGGCGGCAGGAGTCGACGCGGTATACAGTTTCCTCCCGCTGGGCTGGCAATCCTACAAGTTCTCGTCCATCGCCTTCGTCATCATCCTGCTCATCGTGCTCAACCTGCGGGGGATCAAGGAATCGGTGGCGGTCCTCACCCCCATTTTTCTGGCGTTCATCTTCTGCCATATCCCGCTCGTTCTCTATACGGTCCTTCGCCACCTGCCGGAGCTTCCTTCCCTGGCTGCGACCGTATCGGGAGACATGTCTTCCGCCGTCGGCGAGCTGGGGCTGTTCGGAGTGGGCGTGCTTCTGATGCGGGCCTATTCGATGGGGGCCGGAACGTACACGGGGATCGAGGCGGTCTGCAACGCCATGGGGACGCTTCGGGAGCCACGCGTGAAAACGGGAAAGAAGGCGCTTTTGTACATGGCCCTCTCGCTCTCCTTCATCGCGGGGGGGATCATCCTGGGATACATGCTCAACGGCGTGCAGCATGTGGCCGGCAAAACGCTCAACGCCTCCCTGATCGAAGAGGTCGTCGGGACCTTGTGGGAGGGCCGGACCAAAAGCGTGATCGTGGCGTTCGTGCTGGTGTCGGAAGCGACCCTTTTGTTCGTCGCGGCCCAGACGGGTTTCCTCGGGGGGCCGCAGGTTCTCTCGAGCATGGCGGTCGACTCCTACATGCCCCACCGGTTCGCGCACCTGTCCGACCGGCTGGTGGCCAAATACGGGATCTATTTCATGGGGATGATGGCCATCGTGATGCTGTTTATCACCGGCGGCTCCGTGAAGTTCCTCGTCATCATGTACTCGATCAACGTGTTCCTCACCTTTACCATCGACCAGTTCGGGATGTGCGTCCACTGGCTGAGAGAACGCAGAACGGCGATGGATTGGAAATTCGGGCTCGGAATGAACGGAGTCGGGGTTTTCCTGACCGCATCGATCCTGACCGCGACGGTCCTGATCAAGTTCCCGGAAGGCGGATGGTTGACCCTGCTGATCACCGGGGCCTTCATCGCACTTTCTTTCCTGATCCGGCGGCATTACCGGAATGTGGAAGGGCACATGCGGAGGCTGGACGAACTTCTGACGGGACTCCCCTCCGTGACGGTGCCTTCCGAACAGGAGCCGGTTCTCCGAAAGGACGTCCCGACCGCCGCCATCATGGTGTCGGGCTACAATGGAATGGGCATGCACGTCTTTTTCTCCGTGGTCCGGTCGTTCCCGGGAATGTTCCGGAACTTCGTCTTTCTCTCCGCCGGCGTGATCGATTCCAGCACGTTCAAGGGAGTCGAGGAGATCGAAAATCTCGGAGAGGATCTGAAACGCCAGCTCCGGCAATACGTGGAGTTCGCCAAGGGGCACGGCTACTACGCCGAAGCGCGTTATGAAGTCGGAACGGACGTCATTTCGGTGGTCGACCGGCTGGCGCCGGGAATCGCAAATGATTTTCCGAACATCACGTTCTTCGCCGGCCAGCTCGTCTTCGAGGAGGAAAGCTTCATCAACCGGGTGCTTCACAACCAGACGGCGTTTCTCGCACAGAGAAAACTCGTCTTCCACGGGCTGCCGATGATCATCATGCCCGTCCGGGTGCTGTAGGGGGAAGCCGGTTGGATTCCCCCGGGAAATGGGGTAGAAGGAGATACGGGGCCGCATGAAGGGCCGGGAGGTCGTCAAGGAGATGGGGGGAAGGACAAACGGTAAGCTCCTCCTCGTGCTGATCCTGTCCCTGTCGCTTTTCCCCGTTTTCCCTGCGAACGGGGAAGAGTTCTCCGATCCCTCGGACGATCCCCATTCCCATTTCCAGGATCCCGCAAGCTGCCCGCGGTGTCACAGCTATCGCGGATCCGAGCGGGAGCCGGGCCGGTTTCTCCCGGGCACGGACACGTTCTGCCTGGATTGCCACTCGCTCGAGAGACTGGGAATAATCCATCCGCGCGCCATCCGGCCCGGGGACGGGCACCCCCGCATGAGGGTACCGACCGACCTCCCGCTGGACAACGAAGGGAAAATATTCTGCCTCACCTGCCACAAGGCGCATGGGCCGTTCCTTTCTTCGACCCGAGCGTTTGCTTCCCAGAAGGCGGCGAACCCGGGCGCCCCGGCAGGCACGAAACCCGCCTACCGTACTTACTTTGCGAGGAGGTCCGACCCGGTTCGGGGGTTCGTGCTGCTGTGCGAGGAGTGCCACGGAAAACAATGAGGCGAAATCCCCATTTCAAGTTTCGGCGAAAGACCAGACTGGTCAACCCGAGGTTCCAGGGAGGGGCCGCGATTCTCGTCATCGCCGTCGTCCTCGCCGCCGGGGCGCTGGTCGCGGTTTTGCTGTTCTGTGACATCCGGCAGGCCCTTGGGGACGCTTCTGCCAGCGGCCATTTCGGGTTCCCGACCCCCTTCCGGATCGTAAGCGACATCCTGGTCCGGCAGCTTCTTGCCCTGTTCGCCCTTGTCTTCGCGGGAGGGTCTCTCGCGTTCCTGTTGTACGTGCGCAGAATACGGCTGGGGATATCCCGGCTGACAAAGGTTTTCGAGGCTGCGGAGAAGGGGGACCTCTCTTCCCCGTCGAATGTCCGAGGGTTCAAGGAACTCGCCGATTTCGGGGCGGAAATCGATGAGGTCCGATCCTATACCCTTGCTCTCATCGGGGAAGTCCGGGGGGAGGCGGAAGCGATGCGGACGTCCGACCTGTCGCAGGCGGAGTTTGAAAAGCGATGGGAAGCGCTCAAGGAGAAGATCGGGAGGATCGTACCATGAGCCCGTGGAGAGGGAGCGGGGGGGACCCTGCCGCGGGCCGTGCGTTCTGGGGACGATTCCTTCTTTTCTGGCTCGCCTCTTCCGGGCTGGGAACGCTGCTTCTGTTCCTTTTCCATTACCTGTACCTCACGGCCCCCCTTCCGGACGGGTACGCCGCGGTGTATTACGCCCTTCGCCACCTCGCGGATACCATGCTCCCCGTTGTCGCTCTTTCCCTCCTGGCCTACGTCCTCTTCCTGAGCGGAGCCGCGGTCTGGCTCTGCATCAACCTGCTCCACAAGATCGCCGGGCCGACTTTCGGGCTGGAGAAGGTTCTTAGGACCTATCTCAACGGGGCGTCGGTCAGGCCGTTCTTCATGCGCCACGGCGACCTGGTGCCGGAGCTCGTCTCCGCGTTCAACGGGTTCGTGGGCCGGCTGCGGGAGGACCGGCGGAGGTGGCAGGGGGTGATGGAGAACGCGGATCGGCTTTGCCTGCAGGATCGGGAGACATGCCGCGCCGAGATGGAGAAGGCCCTGGCCGAGCTGGAAAAACTCCTCTTCCGCTACCGATGACGCTTGCCCCCCGGTCGGTTTTTTGCCAATATACGGGAAACGGGAAAGCGAATGTACGGGATACCCTCGAAGGAGGTCGACTTATGAAAGCGATCCGGAAGGCGGGCTGGTTTTTCTCGTTGGCCTTGATGATGGCGTGCTTGATGGGAGTGCTCGGGTCGATCCGGGGGGAGGCACTGGCAGGCGTCATTGCGTCCCACGGGACCGACGGTGTGTCGGTCCGGGGAGCGGACATCGGCAAGCTTCAGGCTTTCCTGGAGCAGAAGATCGTCCTCCAGAAACTCACGGACTACGGGGTGTCCGCGGATGAGGCGATGGCCAAGATCCGCTCCATGAGCGACGCGGATCTGCACCGCCTTGCCTCCCTGTCCGACAGGGCAGCCGAAGGGGCGGACAGCGCCCTGGGTTTTCTGATCGGCGTGGCGATACTGATCATCCTCATCGTCGTGATCGTCAAGCTGATGAACAAGGAGATTGTCATACGCTGAAAGTGATGCGAAGAGGGGTGATGGGCGCCGCCCTGCTCGCGGGCGGCGCCTTTTTCATTCTGGGGGGATGCGCGCGGGACGCCGGGATCCGGGGGTGGGACACTCCCACCCCGGGGAAGGAGGCAAGCCTTCGGCCCGCCGCCGTCGCAACCGTCATCCCGCAAGTTCCCTTCCTGCCCCAGGAGGAGGACACCTGCGGCCCCTCCTCGCTTGCGATGCTCCTGCGTTTTTTCGGGGTGGATGCCCGGACCGGGGAGATCGTGCGGGAGACGAGGACCGCGGGGCTCCGCGGGACGCTCATCACCGACCTGGCGGCGGCTGCCAGGCGGCGCGGATTCGAGGCGGAGATCGCGGATTTCGACCTCGAGCGGTTGCGGGAAAAGATAGCGGAGGGCATCCCCGTGATCCTGCTCGTGGACCTTGGGACATGGGTCTACAGCCGCCCGCACTACCTGCTCGCGTTCGGCGTGACTCCCGAAGGGGTGGTAGCCCACTCGGGAAGGGAGGAGGGGAAGGTGATCCCCTTTTCTTCCCTCGACACACAGTGGGCGAAGATGGGGCGGCTGGCGATCATCGTGCGGCGGATTCCGAAGTGACCGGCAGGAGAGGGAAACACCGCCGTTTTCGGCGGGAGATTCTGGCGCTTGCGATTCCCGGCCTTCTTCTGGCGGCGTTTCCCGCGGCGACGGGGTGCGGGAGGATGCCTCGCGTCATCGTGCTGGAGGACCCTTTGACGGCGGGGGAGCACCTCGAGCTCGGCGTGCTGTACGAGCGTCAGGGGAAGTTTGACCTGGCGGTCCGGGAATACGAGAAGGCCCTCCGGAAGGACGAGGAGTTTTTTCAGGCCCGGGTGAACCTGGGCAACGTCTGGCTGGCGGGGAAGGAGTACGGGAAGGCGAGGGCGGAGTACCGGAAAGCGCTTGCCATCCGGCCCGGCGATCCCGAGGCGACCAACAACCTTGCCTGGGCGGCGATCCTTTCCGGCGAGCGACGGGAGGAGGCGGCGGAACGGATGGAGGCGGTCCTCTCCCGGCAAGCGAACCGAACCGCGACGCTGCTCGACACGCTCGGGGTGCTCCGGATGCGCATGGGGCAGCCGGGCCGCGCGAATGAGGCCTTCGCAGAAGCGGAACGGTTTTGCCTCGAGACGGGCGGATCCGGGTGTACAGACGAGGTTCTGCGGGAGGTCCGGGATCACAAGGCGGAAGCTTGCGGGGACTGCATACCCTCCGCGCCGCCCCCTTTGGTAGAATAGGAAGATGATGCGCGATCTTCTCGGCTGTCCGATGTCCCGGGCCGGCGGGTGACCGGGGCGTAAGAACCTTGTATCCTCCCATCCACCCGGATCTTCGTTTCCACAATTACGCATCGTACCTGCGGAGGCGAATCGGCGGGGCCGCGGTGCGAATCAGCGTCGATGGGGGATTCACCTGCCCGAACCGGGACGGAACCCGGGGCGGGGGCGGCTGTTTCTACTGCAACAGCGACTCCTTCACCAGCGGGATCAAGTTTCCGGGGCTTCCTGTCGAAGAGCAGGTCCGGCGGACGATCCTTTCTCCGGGAAGGCACCGGAATGTCCGGCACATCCTCGTTTATTTCCAGCGGTTCAGCAACAGCTATGCCCCCCCGAGCGAACTGGACCGGATATACCGGGCCGCCTTTTGCCATCCCGACGTGGTAGGGATCGTCGTGGGTACCCGACCCGACTGTCTCGGCCCGGAGGTGCTCGACGTGCTGGAGGGGATCGGCCGAACCGGGCACGTCTTCGTCGAGATCGGGCTGCAGTCGAAATCCGACGCCGTCCTCGCGGGGATAAACCGCGGCCACACCGTCGACGATTTCGTGACGGCCGTTGCGGCGTTGCGGGCACGGGGGATCGATACCGGTGTCCACCTGATCTACGGGCTCCCCGGAGACACGCGGGAGAATTTCGTGGAGACGGCCGGTTTCCTCTCCGACCTCGACGTGCAGGGGGTGAAGCTGCATCACTTCCACGTCGTGGCCGGGAGCGCCCTGGCGGCAGAATGGAGGAAAGGAACGGTGAGGGTGCCGGAATACGGGGAATACGTATCGGCATGCGCGGATTTCCTCGAACGGCTCTCCGCCGAAGTCGCCGTGCTCCGGTTGATCGGGTCGGCGCCCGCCGGGACGCTGATCGCCCCCCTATGGGAAAAAGGCGGCAGGGAGATGGCGCAGGATGTGGCGGCCGAACTGCAAAAAAGAGGTACCTGGCAGGGAGCGCTTCGTTAGGGAAGCGGAAAGGGAGAGGATATGGGCGACGCGGAGAGGGAGTATCTTCCCCATTCGTCCCGGTGCTTCATCTGCGGGGACGAGAACGGGTGCGGTGTGCGTACCCGTTTCTTTGTCGAGGGGGATGCCGTGCGGACGCGGGTGACCCTGCCCCGCCATGTCAACGGGTACAAGGACGTCGCGCACGGAGGCGTCATCGCGGCTCTCCTGGACGAGTCGATGGGGTGGGCGGCCACGGTGTTCGGAAGCCGGCATCCGATGTATCTCACGGGCGAACTGACCGTGAAGTACCATTTCCCCGTTCCGGTGGGGGAGGAGATCGAAATCGTGAGCCGCCTCGAGGAGGATTCGGGGCGTATCGCCTACAGCACCGGGGAACTCATCTGCGGGGGAAAGGTCTGCGTGAGGGCGAGGGGGAAGTTCCTTCCGATGAGCAAGGAGGCGACAGGACGCGTCCTGTCCTACCTGAAGTTCGACCTGTGCAGGAAGTACCGGACGCTGTTCGACTACGCGAAAGAGTAAGGAGGGAAAACGAGGTATCGGGGCATCATCGCCCCGCCGACCCGCTCCGGTGGGGCGATTATTTGACGCGAATCCGGACTGTATAGGCAACAGGATCGGGCGAGGGGCCCGGCGGGATGTCAAGCTTTCCGGGGATCCCCTCCGGGGAGATCGACCCCAGTTTTTCCAGTTCTTCGAGGAAGACGTCGGCAAACACCGCCGGGATGCGGACCCGGACGATATCGGAGACGACCACCCCCTCCTCCATGCGGCTTGTTGCGATACGCATCCTTTCCCGGCGGACCGCCCCCCCCAGGCGCATGGCAACGGCGGCGATACGGTCCTCGACCCCGGGCCGGGCATCTTGATCGACTTCGATCGTTACTTCCCTTCCGAAGGGCTCCTGCCGCATGAGGCGCGGCGGCGCGGCGAAACCGCGCATCGCCTGGGTTTCCCCGGGCGGGAATTTCCGCGGGAAGACCGGTTTGATCATCCCGCTCTCGGTGCTCACCCGGGCTGCGAGGCCCGCCGGAAGTTCCGACCTTGCAAGGATGGCCGGTCTTTCGGGCATCGGTTCGGATGCTGCGAGGCCCGCCGGACGTTCCGACCTTGCCTGGATGGTGGGTTTTTCGAGTATCGGTGTTACGACCGCCTCCCGTTGCTTTTCGGGGGACGGTTCGGCCTTGGGCGCGCGGGTTGTGTCAGCGACCGGGCGTTCCGCAACCGTTTCGGTCCCCGCCACCCGTTTCCCGCTCTCGGCGGATGCGGGAGGAGACGGGACAGGCGTTGTCGCCGGCATCTCTTTCTGGATTCCGTAGACCAGGAGGAAGACCAGCACCACGGCCGCGGCTTCGAGCGGGATCTTGATGCGCGCGGGCAGGAACAGCTTCTTCCACAAGGGCACCGCCGTATTCTCCCCGATGCGCAACTGCACCCTCTTGAGGAGTTCCGGAGGGGCTGCCTCGGCGGGGAGGCTCCGCAGGAGGGAGAGCGTCTCGCGGAGTGCCCTCTCCTCCTCGGCGCACCGGGAGCATTGCCGGATGTGGTCCGCGATCCCCTCCTGCTCCCTGTCCGAAAGGTCCCCGTCCAGATAAGAGGAAAGCAGATCCCATGTCCTGGTGCATTCCATTCTTGCCACCCCTTACACGACCGGCGCCAGCATCTTCCGCAGCGCCATCCTCGCCCTGTGAAGCCTCGATTTCACCGTCCCCAGGGGAATGCCGACCGCCTCGGAAAGTTCCTCGTAGCTTAAGCCCTCGACATCCGACAGCAGCACGAGCATCCGGGAATCTTCGTCGAGATTCGCAATCGCCGCTTCCAGGATCTTCCTTGTCTCCCGGGATTCCACCATGCGGTCGGGGCGATCCTCCTCCCTGCCGGGAGGCTGGAAGGGCGATTCGCCGTTCCCTTGCGGTTCGATCGACATAACCTCCCTTGCGGCCCGGGTCGCCCGCTGGCGGATGCGGTTCAGGGATCGGTTGGCCGCGATGCGCAGCAGCCACGTGGAAAGCGACGCCTCTCCGCGAAACCCCGCCAGGTTCCGGTAGGCCGAGAGGAACACCTCCTGCGCGACGTCTCGGGCATCCTCCCGATCCGACAACATCCGGAGGCAGAAGGAGTACACCCGGTCCTGGTGGGCCCTGACGATGGCGTCAAACGCCCCCGGTTTTTCCTCCCGGAATGCCTCCACCAGGAGATCTACGGGTCTGTTTTCCGCCTCGCTCTTATTATTTTTCAAGCGGTTAGGCGGAGGAGCGTCTGAATCCACGGCGACCCCTTACCCTTCTTTTGACAGTCGGCATTCGGCTTCGGTTCCGGCGCAATGCGTCCCCGGGTGCGAAACTCCCCCCCCATTCCGTCCATTGTACTGCAGCAGTGCTTGCGGTAGGAGAAGGTTTCTTGTATTTTATTACTGGCCCCACGGAACTTTGTACCCGGTTGCAATATCTCAACAAAAAGGGGGATTTTCGGCTTGGGATTCCAATCGGGTCTTCTTACGGGTCTTTCCATCGTTGCCATTGTGGTTGCCGGCGGGTTGGCGTGGTCCGTCTGGAAACTCATAAAAACCCTTGAAAAACTTGCGAACCACGTCGAAGCGTCCTTCCGGCTGTTCGAGAAGACGGCAGAGGAGATCCGGGTAACCAATGCCACAGTCCAGAAGATCATATCCCATGCCGAGAAGGGCGTGGCAAACGTCGAGCACGTGACGGAAGGTGTGCGAAAATTCCGGAATACGGTGGATGCGGCCACGGGGGTTCTCAATTTCGTCGTCCTCCCGGTTCTGAGGAATGTGGCCGGGGTGCTGGCGTTTTCAAAGGCCGGCATGTCGCATGTCGTGAAACGAATATCCCGAAAGGAGGGTCGTCATGGCGAATGAAAACTGTAATGCGGGAGGAGTGTTCATGGCGTTTCTTGCCGGCGGCCTGATCGGCGCGGGGCTGGCTCTTCTTTATGCTCCGGTATCCGGCACGGAGGCGCGGGTCAAGATCAACGAGGTCGTCGATGACATGAAGAAGAAGACCGAAGGGTGGGGCGTCGACATCAAGAAGAAGGTCGATTCCTTCATGGAGGAGGAGAAAGCGATCATCAAGGCCGCCTACGATGCGGGCAGAGACGCGATGGAGAAGGAAAAAGCGAAGTACACGAAAGACGAGTAGCTCGTCGATCCCCTGTTCCCCCCGCGGGGAGGAAACGGGGCGGCGTTGCATTCCGAATAGAGAAATCGGGGGAGGGGGAATCCCTTCCCCTCCCGCTCCGGGCGCGATTTCCCGCGTCGGGTTCTATCGTCGTGACAATCCTTTGAACAAGGCCGTGATTGCGAAAAATGCCGCGGCGAACAGCACCACAGTCGCCCCCGTGGCGGTGTCCAGGTAATACGAGGCGGCGATTCCCAGGAGGCCGGAAACCACGGCGATGGCGATGGCTGCCCAGAAGGCGGAGACGATTCCGCGGGCCACGTTCCGGGCGGCGGCTGCCGGGACGACGAGAAGGGCCGTGACGAGAAGAATTCCCACCGCCCGGATGGCGGTCGTGACCACGAGGGCGACGACGAGGGCGAAGGAGACTTCCAATCCACGGACGGGGACGCCCATCGACTTGGCGAACCCCTCGTGGACGCCGATGAGCATGATCTTGTTGAAGGCGAGGAACAGGTAGGCGCCGACAGCGACAAGAAGCAATCCCATCCAGAGGAGTTCCGTATCGGAGACCGCGAGGAGGTCGCCGTAGAGGTAGGCCTGGAGGTTGCGCGTGAGCCCCTTTTGCGCGCTGATGACCGCGATTCCGAGGGCGATGACCGTGGAGAAGAAGACCCCGATAACGGTGTCCGGGGAAAGCTCCGTGCGTCCCTTGACCAGGGTGATCGCCCATGCCACGAACAGGCCGAAGGCTACCATCGTGAGTAGGGGGTGGACCCCGAGGAGCACGCCGATCGCCACCCCGGTGAAGGCGGAGTGCCCGATGGCGTCGGAGAAGAACGCCATCCGGAAATGGACGAGAGGCACGCCTGCCGCCGCCGCTGCGGGAGCGACGAAAAGCATGGCCACGATCGCCCGTTTCATGAAGAGCGGCTCCGCGAAGCCGAACGGCAGGAGGTGCCCCATCGCGGAGAAAAGGGGATCGAGCAGCGAACGGTCCATCAATCCCTCTTTCCCTCTTCCTGCCCGGATGCCGGCCGCCCGTGGAGGTGGCCGCGGCCGTCGGCAGGGCCGTGACTTACCAGGTGTGCGCCGCTGCCGTACATCGCCTCGAGGTTCTCCGGCGTGAGCATCTCCGTCGTAGCTCCCTGGCAGATGATCCGCCGGTTCAGGCAGATGACGCGGTCGGCGTGGCGGCTGACCACGGAGAGGTCGTGGCTTACAAGGAGCAGGCTGAACCGGGACTCGCTGTGGATCTGGCCGAGGAAATCGCAAAACAGCATCTCGCCCGAGAGGTCCACCCCGGACACCGGCTCGTCAAGCAACAGGATGTCGGGGTTGTCCCGGAGGGCAAGGGCGAGCAGGATCCTCTGGAGCTCTCCCCCCGAGAGTTTTCCCAGGGGGCGGGAGATGAGCTGGGCCGCGCCCACCCGGGCCAGGATCTCCTCGGCCGACCTCCTCGACCGCGCGGAGTGTCCGAAGACGACGGGATAACGCTGGGAGGAGAGCGCGAAAAAGTCGATCACCCTCATTGGGGCGTTCCGGTCGAAGTCGAGCCGCTGGGGTACGTATCCGATCCTGGGGGCGCCCTCCCCGTGCTCCGCGGCGCGGCAGAACCGGATTTCCCCCTGGTAGGGGACGAGTCCCAGGATGGCCAGAAGCAGCGTTGTCTTCCCCGCCCCGTTCGGGCCGACGAGGGCGGTGACCTCTCCGCACCGGATGTCGGCGTTGATTCCGGATAGGATCTCCGTCTCGCCCGCGCGGACGGAAAGATCCCGGATTTCGAGCGTGTGGCGATGCGCCGGGGGCGTCATCGGTTTCCCAACGCCTCCGCGAGCGTCCGCAGATTCCGCCGCATGATGTCCTCATATGTGGACGGCATCGTAGACCCCGTCGACACCGGGTCGAGCATGCGGACTGGGACCCCGGCCCCCCCGGCAACCATCGCGGCGAGCCTCCCGGGATACTGGGGCTCCGCGAAGACGGCGGCCGCCTTCTTTTCCCGGATCGTCCGGATGAGGTCCCGCATTTCGCCGGCGGAGGGCTCCTGTCCCGGCGTTTCCTCGATCCACCCCACGACGGTAAGCCCGAGGTCCTTCGCCAGGTAGTCGAAGACGTTGTGGAAGGTCACGATGTTCCGGTTCCGGAAATGGGTTGCCGCCTCGTCGAATTCCCCGGCGAGGATTTCGAGTCTGCCCACGTACGCGTCGGCGTTCCGGCGGAAGACCGGTTCGTTCCCCGGGGATGCGGCCGAGAGGGCCTTCTCGATCGCACGGACCTGCAGGATGGCGTTCCGGGGGCTGACCCACGTGTGCGGGTTGACCTCCCCGTGGCCGCCCCCCGCACGGAGGGGAGTCACGGAGGAAGCGGTTTCCACGATCCGGATGTCGGGGTTCGCCCGCCGTATGGGAGCGCCGAGAAAATCCTCCATCCCGTAGCCGTTTGCGATAAAGAGGTCCGCTTTGGAGATCTTTCTCATATCTCCCGGCGAAAGCGAATAGTCGTGGGGGCATCCCATTGTGGCGGGGAGCATCATCGTTACCGCGACGCCCGGTGCGTCGCCGACGACGTTCCGTGTGAAGATATCCATCGGAAGAAACGAAGTGAGAACGCGAAGACCGGCCCCCTGCGCCGCCGGTGGGAAGGGGGGCAGGATCAGCACGGCGGCAAGCAGGATGACGCGGGCGTTCATCGCCTCTTCTCCCTTCGCCTGCACTGCGGGCAGACGCCGAAAAATTCCAGCGAATGCTCCTCCACGTCGAAATCCAGCGTGCTGCGGATGTCCGACTCGAAGGGAGAGAGGTCGCACCTCCGCGGCTGGAAGGATTCGATCTTTCCACACCCCTTGCAGACGACCCGGTGCCGGTGGGCACCGTCGGTGGCGATTTCATAGCGACGGCTCCTCTCGTGCAGCGCGACGCTCCGGACCAGCCCGAGGGAGGCGAGCAGGGAAAGGTTCCGGTACACCGTGGACGCGTCGGGCTTGGGCGCAGGGAACCGTCCCAGAATCTCTTTCGGAGAGAGCGGAAGGGGGCTTTCCGCCAGAATGCGCAGAATCTCCCCCCTGCCCCGCGTGGCGGGGTATCCGAGTCTGCGAATGACTTCCGCGGGCATTACCATACGGTTCTCCGGTTTTTGCAATTATATTGCAAATGCAAGAGTATTGCAACAAGATGGATCTATCGGGTCGAAGGCGAATCCGGCGGTGTCGGAACGGTCCGGTGCGAATCTCCGCTTCCCTGCATCGCATCCAAATCGAAACGGCGGAAAGGGAGGAACCCGTGAAGAAGATACTCTCGGTTGCGTTGGTGGGAACGATCCTGCTGTTAGCCATGTATCTTATCCCGGCGAGCGGATCGCTTACTTCTTTCGCATCATCCTCGAGCCAGATCTATATACACGGGACTCCCGTGTGCGTGACACAGCAGGGGAAGGATATTGTGGCCCAGGTCGGGGAATGTGATGTCCCCCAGCTCTCCCCGGATGTCGGCTCCCTGGAGAGGCTTCCGTTCCATGGTCATCGGGGGCTAAATCTTCCCCCGGGACATCCCCCGGTCAACCCGGACATTGTCCCCGACGAGAATCGGCGCGTTCTGATCTGAACCGGAACAAGGGACATGGCTGCAAACGACGAGGGGGCCTTTCGGCCCCCATTTTTGCGCGCGTCTCTCCCGCCAGGAACAATCAGAACTTGTAGATCATCTGGAAGGTCGTCCGGCTTCCCTGCGGCCGGTTCTCGACCGAGGACTCGATTGCGGTTTTCAGCGCGAACACGAAGCCGTTCTTCGTGATCCAGTGGATGGCGGGTCCGATGGCGAACACCTGCTCCTTGCGGTCAGGCACCTTGTCCCCATTGAACTCTGTATCCGTCAACTGCTTGAGGTAGTAGCCTACGACGGCCAGCCTCAGGTTCTTGACCACTTCGTACTCGAGGGAATAGTTGAAGTGAAAAACCTGGCCGGGCTGGACCTCGGTGATCCCCAAGCCCTGCAGGACTTCCCACGGGTCGTCGTTCGTCGTGTTGTATGTGTAATGGATCCGCCAGGAGGTCGACAGCTGCGGGGTGAGGAACCAGGTGAACGCGTAGTACGGTTCTATCGACCAGATGTTCGCGCCCGGGTTGATGGTGTATTTCTTGTCGTAGTGCCCTGTGGGAACGAAGATGTCGAGTTCGAACCTGTGCAGGAAAGGCCGCCCCAGCAACTTGTGGGGAAACCACTGGATGAAGGGCCCGATAATGACATCCCCCACTGGCCCCGGATTTGCGGAAACTGGAGGTCCCCCGGAACCGAAGGTTCCACTGGCGGTGAGGGATCCGATGGGCAACAGGAAGTCGATGCCGAGGTTCCCTCCCAGGACGGTGGTCTTCGAGATGTGCGCCAACTGGTTCATCGAGAGGACGAATCCGTTGCGCGGATCCCCCGGGATGTTGTTGCCATCCTGGTCCTTGAACTCGTCCGACTGGTAGATCTGCACATACTCGAAGAAGTACGTTCCTGGCCCCGGCACCGCCCCGTCGAGAACGTTTGTAAGACCGAAATTCAGGAGCGGTTGATCGAATCCCTGGGCTGGAGCGCCAGAGATCCCCGTAAAGACGACGGCAACCAGTAAGACGATCCCTCCCCGTTTCATCATCCCCCCTCCTTGCATATCGTTATGCCCTTTTTCCGGCTTCCCCATACATATCCGCGGAGAATCTCGCCCGTCAACCTTTTCTTTGCAGGAAGCGCATTTTCCCCTGCTACAATAGGGCGCGATGAAAGGAGGGACATTGGCTTTCTACACGGACCTGAGCGACGTCTACGATGCGCTCTTTCCGGTCTCCGACGCCCAGCGTGCCCTCTTCGACCGGTTCCTCGCGTCGGGCTGTGTCCGCCGCGTCGCCGACGCCGGCTGCGGCTCGGGGGCGCAGCTTCTCCCGTTCGCCGCCGCGGGGACGGAGTGCCTGGGCTTCGATCCCGATCCGGCCCTGGTCGCCCGGGCAGTCGCGAAGCTTGCCCCGTTTCCCGGGGCGCGCGTGGAGACCGGCGGGTTTGCGGACGTCGCCCGCATCGTCTCTCCGCCGGCCGACCTCATCCTTTGCCTGGGCAATTCGCTGGTCCACGTGCCGCAGGAGGAGGCGGCCCGCTTTCTCCGGGACGCCGCCGGGGCGATCACGGGCGGAGGGGAGATTCTTCTCCAGATTCTCAACTACGAGCGTCTGCTTCTCGGGAAGGTCACGGCGCTTCCCCTCATGCAGGCGGAGGAGGGAGCGATCGAATTCCGCAGGGGCTACGTGTGGGAGGGGGATCGGAGGGTGCGGTTCCAGACGGTGCTCCGGATTTCCGAGGGGGGCCAGCCCCGGGTCGTGAGGAACGACATTCCCCTGTACCCGATCTACCCCGATGAACTGTGGGAAATGCTGGAGAGGGCCGGCTTCTCCGGGATCCGGTTTTTCGGGGATTTCGCCGGGTCGGATTTTTCGCCGGAATCGGATGCCCTCGTGTGCCGGGCGGGGAAAAGGTGACGTGGATTTCTCCCGGGTGATTGCGGCGCGGCGGAGCCTGCGGGCATTCTCGGACACGCCCGTGGAGCCGGAGAAGATCGAGCGGATCATCGAAGCGGCCCGCCGGTCCCCTTCTTGCGCGAACCGGCAGCCGTGGCGGTTCGTGATCGCGGATAAAGAATCGCCGGTGAGAGCATCCCTGGAAGAAGCGCTCGATCCGGGGAACGTCTGGGCGAGGCGGGCCCCGGTCCTGATCGTGGCGGGGGCGAGAAGGGCCGCCGCCGCCGTCGTGGAAAGCCGGGAATATTTCCTGTACGACACGGGACTGGCTACGATGAGTCTTATCTACCGGGCGGTGGACCAGGGGCTCCTCGTCCACCCGATGGCAGGATGGAAGGAAGAGCCGCTGAAAGCCGTGCTCTGCCTGCCGGACGATTTCCGCCCCATCGCCGTGATCGCCGTCGGGTATCCGGGCAGGCCCGGCGAGCTCGACGAGGAGACCCGGAAGAAGGGCGAGAGGCCGCGGGTGCGCAAGGACCCCGGCGAGATCGCCTTCCGGGGCCGCATCGGCGATCCGTACGCCGCTTCCCTTCCGTCTGCCCCCGCAAAGGTGTTCGAAACCGATATCCCCCTGCGGTTCGGGGACATCGACGCGATGGGATACGTCAACAACGCGGTGACGATGACGCTTTTCGAACTGGGAAGGGCGAAAT
This sequence comes from Candidatus Deferrimicrobiaceae bacterium, assembly GCA_049578085.1. GTDB lineage: Bacteria > Desulfobacterota > Deferrimicrobia > Deferrimicrobiales > Deferrimicrobiaceae > CSP1-8. Next base: position 19,597 of record JBAULH010000009.1, on the reverse strand, counting down.
TCTCCGCCGACGTGCTGGGGGTGAGGAGGATCGAGGATTACGAGTTCATTCTTGCCGAGGCGACCGTACGGTACCGGCTCCCGATTCTGCTCCAGGACCAGGTGCGGCTGCGCATGTACGTCACCGACATCGCGCGAAGCTCCTTCCGGTTCGTTGCCGAACTGTTCGATCCCCGGGACGGGCGCGTCTACACGGAAGCGGAGACGGCCCAGGTGATGTACGATTATGCCGCGGGCCGGCCTTGCCAGGTCCCTCCCGGTTTCCGGGAAAAGGTGCGCGACTACACAGGCGGCTGAAGACCCTGGCAGGGGAACTCTTCGGTTGAAATCCGAACCGCCGATTCATTATAATGACCGCCGATCAGCACCAGGGCATGGCACTTGGCCCTTGGGCTTTTTTTCCCAACGCAGTCCCAACGCAACGTTTTTTCGGGAGGTTGCTGATGCCGAGAGCCGCGAAACGGTACGTCTATTATTTCGGGAACGGGAAGGCCGATGGAACCGGCAAGATGAGGGACCTGCTGGGCGGAAAGGGGGCGGGACTCGCGAATATGGTGAACCTGAAGATTCCCGTTCCTGCCGGATTCACCATTACCACCGAGGCGTGCAATACGTACTTCGGGAACAGGAAGAAATATCCACCCGGCATGTGGGAACAGGTACTTTCCAATCTGAAGAAGGTGGAGAAGGCGATGGGTGCGAAGTTCGGGGATGCGAAAACCCCTCTCCTCCTTTCCGTCCGTTCCGGCTCCAAGTTTTCCATGCCCGGGATGATGGACACGGTGCTGAATCTCGGACTCAATGACACGACGCTTAACGCTCTCGTCGCGAAGACAGGCAATGAGCGTTTCGCTCTCGACACCTACCGGAGACTGATCACCATGTTCGGAAGCACCGTCATGGGGATCGACCGGCAGCTTTTCGAAAAGGTCCTGGAAGAGAAAAAGGCGAGCAGGAAGGTCCATCTTGATACGGACCTCAATGGGGAAGATTTACGGGACCTCGTCAGGAAATTCAAGAGAGTCTTCGAGAAGGAAACCGGGAAAGGGTTTCCGAAGGACCCTCTCCAGCAGCTCAAGCTGGCCATCGACGCGGTATTCGACTCCTGGTTCGCCGACCGGGCGGTCACTTACAGAAAACTCAACAATATTGCCCATGATCTCGGCACGGCGTGCAACGTCCAGGCCATGGTGTTCGGGAATATGGGCGAGAACTCCGGCACCGGCGTCGGGTTTACCCGGGATCCCTCCACCGGCCAGAAGAAATTCTTCGCCGAATACCTCAACAACGCGCAGGGGGAGGACGTCGTGGCGGGAATCAGGACGCCTCTTCACATCAATGAACTGAAGAGAACATTACCCGCCGCGTACAACGAACTGGAAAAGATCTACCGGAAGCTGGAGAAGCACTACCAGGACATGCTGGACATCGAGTTTACCATCCAGGACGGCAAGCTCTACATGCTCCAGACCCGGATCGGAAAGCGGACCGCCGCCGCTTCCCTGAAGATCGCCATCGACATGGTCAAGGAAGGGCTGATCGACAAGAAAACGGCCATCATGCGAATCGACCCCGGTCAGCTGGATACGCTCATGCACCCGTCCTTCGACCCGAAGGTTCCCGTCAAGGTCATCGGCAAGGGCCTTCCCGCTTCGCCCGGCGCCGCGGTCGGCACGGTCGTGTTCTCCGCGGAAGACGCAGAACAACGGGCCGAAAGGGGAGAAAAGGTGATCCTGGTGAGAACCGAGACCTCACCCGAAGATATCGGGGGCATGGATGCGGCCCAGGGGATTCTTACTGCCCGGGGAGGGATGACGTCCCATGCCGCCGTTGTGGCAAGGGGGATGGGCAAGCCCTGTGTCGCCGGCTGCACGGCGCTTAACATCGACGAAAAGAAGAAAACCATGACCCTGGAACCGCACGTCCTGAAGGAGGGCGATACCATCACCCTCAACGGGACCACGGGGGAAGTCATCCTGGGGAAGGTTCCCCTCGTGCAGCCGGAACTCACGGGGGATTTTCACACTATCATGAAATGGGCCGATGAGGTAAGGGAGCTCGGAATCAGGGCCAATGCCGATACGCCGGCCGATGCCCGCATGGCGCTCAAGTTTGGTGCGGAAGGGATCGGACTCGTCCGCACGGAGCACATGTTCTTCGAGGCGGAGAGAGTGCAGGCGGTGCGCGAGATGATCCTGGCCGACGACACGGAAGGGAGGAAAAAGGCCCTCAAGAAGATCCTTCCCATGCAAAGAAAGGATTTCATCGGGATCTTCAAGGTGATGAACGGGTTGCCGGTGACCATCCGTCTCCTCGACCCGCCGTTGCACGAGTTCCTGCCGAAAACCGACGAGGAACTGGGGGCGATCGCCAAGGATATGGGCGTCCCCTTGCAGAAACTTCAGGCGCGCAACAAGGCGCTGCACGAGTTCAACCCCATGCTGGGGCACAGAGGATGCCGGCTCGGCATCACGTATCCGGAAATCTCCGAGATGCAGGTCCAGGCCATCATGGAAGCCGCCTGTCAGGTGGCCAAGCAGAAAATCAAGGCTATCCCTGAGATCATGATTCCTCTCATCGCCGACGTGAATGAATTGCGCATGATGCGCGAGTTGACGGTGAGGATCGCCGAAGCGGTGCAGAAGCGGTATGGGGTCAAGGTCCGCTACGAAGTGGGGACCATGATCGAAATCGCCCGGGCGGCCCTGCTGGCCCACGAGATCGCGCCGGAAGCCGACTTCTACTCCTTTGGCACCAATGACCTGACCCAGACGACGTACGGCCTGTCGAGGGATGATGCGGGAAGGTTCCTGCCTTACTACGTGGCTCACGGGATCTTCGAGGAGGACCCCTTTATCACCCTCGACCGGAAGGGCGTCGGTCTTCTCATGAAGATGGCCATCGAAAACAGCAGGAAGATCAAGAAGGGGATGAAGATGGGGATCTGTGGGGAGCAGGTGGATCCCCAGTCGGTCGCGTTCTGCGACGAGATCGGACTCACCTATGTAAGCGGCTCCCCGTTCCGCTTGCCGGTGGCCCGCCTTGCGGCGGCCCAGACGACGATTGCGAAAAAGAGGAAAAAAGGCACGTCCCTGTCATCGGTGTAAACGAAAACGAACAGGGCTCCCTCCGGTTTCGGGAGGGAGCCCCTGCTCCATCCTCCTGCTGTCTCGCTACCCCCTACCACCCCATGGCATAGCCGGTATCCAGGCGCGCCGTTGCCACGCCGGAGAGTACTCCGCTGCCGGCATCGTACCGTATGCCGAGAACCCGTCCGTGGCTCCACTCCCCGCCTACCTGTACCGTATGCCCTTTTCCACGAAGGGCGGCAATCGTCGCCTCGGGGATGCGGCTTTCCACGTGCATCGTTCCCGGCTGCGCGCTGTGCGGATGGAAGGATGCGGGAAAATGGCTCGTGTGGAACGTGGGAGCGTCGACCGCGACCTGCATGTTCATGTCAAATTCGACGCAATTCAGGAAGAACTGGAGCGACCACTGGTCTTGCTGATCCGCCCCCGGTGTCCCGAGCGCCATGAACGGCCTGCCGTCCTTCAGCACAATCGTGGGAGTGAGGGTGGTGCGGGGACGTTTACCGGGCTGAAGGGAATTGGCGTGGTCGGGGTCAAGGGAGAACATCTGCATGCGGGTTCCGAGGGGAAACCCCAGGCCTTCAATGACCGGCGAACTGCGGAACCAGCCTCCACTGGGCGTGGCGGACATCATGTTTCCCCACTGATCCGCCGCGTCCAGATGGGTGGTATCCCCTTTGTGGATGTCCGAACCGCCCTTTCTTTCCTCGGGGATGTACGGGGGTGCATTTCCGGGGCGCAGTTCCATGGATGCGCGGTCCGGGTCGATCAGGTTCCTGCGTTTCGCCGCGTATTCCCGGGAAAGAAGGATATCGAGCGGAACCCGGACGAAGTCCGGATCGCCGTAATACGTTTCCCGGTCCGCGAACGCGAGCTTGGCCGTTTCGATCAGGAGGTGGATGTATTCGGGGGAGTTGTGTCCCAGGGAGGGCAGGTCGAACCCTTCCAGGATGGTCAACTGCTGCAGGAAGACCGGTCCCTGCGACCAGGGCCCGCACTTGTAGACATCGTACCCCCGGTAAGGGGCCGTTACCGGGTCTTCGACCCGGGTGGCGTAGCGTGACAGGTCCTTCTTCGTGATCAGCCCGCCGTGAAGTTTTCCCGTGGTGTCGGGGAATCTGTTTTCCGTAATGAACGTGACGATCCGCTCCGCGATCTCTCCCTTGTAAAAGGCATCGTGAGCGGCCGAAAGCGCTTCCTGACGGCCTCTTCGCCGTTCCTTGTATTCCGCCTCCACGAGCGTCGTGAACATCCCGGCCAGATCCTTCTGCACGTAGATTTCCCCCACGTCCGGGACACGTCCGCCGGGGAGGTAGGCTTGCCCCGAGGTCGGCCATATCTCCAGCAACTGCTCTTTGCTCCGCTCGAAGGCGGACGCAAGCCTTTCGAACATGGGAAAACCTCGCTCCGCCAGGTCAATGGCAGGCGAAAGGACCTGTGCAAGTCGCATGGTCCCGAAGCGGGACAGGGCCGCGATCCAGGTCGAGACGGCATCGGGCACGGCGGCGGCCAGCAATCCATCGCCGGGAATGGTCTCGATCCCGTTTTTCCGGAACCACTCGATGTTCGCATTTTGCGGGGCCGGTCCCTGGCCGGAAAGACAGACGACCCGTTTCTCGTCGGCCAGATAGATGAGGATGGGGACTTCGCCGCCGATGCCGTAAATGTACGGCTCCAGGACGGCCAGGGCGAACCCCATCGCCACGCCGGCGTCCACGGCATTACCACCCTCCTCGAGAATGTGCAGTCCGATCCTGCTGGCGAGGTAATGCCCGGATGTGACCATTCCATGCGTGCCCATGATGACGGGGCGGGTCGTGAAAATGTCCGGGCCGGAACCGGCAAGGATGGAGAGCATATCTCTGGAGTCGGTGGTCGTCATGTGCCCCTCGTTTCTTGAGGTGGTCAGAACCGGCAAAGCCTTTTCTTGAAATTCTCCAGCTGGGCCTTGAGGCGCTCGGGGAGGCGGCTGCCGAATTGGCCGAAGAATTCTTCGATGCCTGAGGATTCCGTCTTCCAGGCATGGGAATCGACCCGCAGGAGCTCTTCCATGTCCCGTGGGGAGACGGACAGCCCCGAAAGATCGAGATCCTCTCGTTTCGGCATCAGGCCGATGGACGTATCCGCAGCCCCGACTTTGCCGTCGACCCTTTCGCACATCCATTTCAGTACCCGGCAGTTTTCACCGAAGCCGGGCCACAGCCAGCGTCCGTCATCGCCCTTGCGGAACCAGTTGATGTAGAAGATCCTGGGAGTTTTATCGCCCAGCCGGTCTCCCATCTCGAACCAGTGCTGGAAGTAGTCCCCCATGTGGTATCCGCAGAACGGTTTCATGGCGAAGGGGTCGTACCGCACCGCGGAGACCTTGTCGAGGATGGCTGCGGTGCCCTCCGAGGATGCCGATGCCCCCAGGAAGACCCCGTGGTCCCAATCGTAGGCCTCGAAGACCAGCGGCACGACCGCGGACCGGCGTCCGCCGAAGAGGAAGATGTCGATCGGTACGCCCTCGGGGTCGTCCCAATCGGAAACGATGCTCGGGCACTGACTGATGTGCGCGGTGAATCGGGCGTTGGGGTGGGCCGCAGGCTCGTCCCTTTCCGGCGTCCAGTCCCACCCCTTCCAGTCGATGAGGTGCTTTGGTACCGGCCAGTCCATCTCTTCCCACCAGACATCTCCATCGTCGGTCAGGGCGCAGTTCGTGAAGACGACGTTCTCTTTCAACGTGTCCATCGCTATGGGGTTCGACCGGTACGAAGTGCCGGGGGCCACGCCGAAGAATCCCGCCTCCGGATTGATGGCATGAAGGCGGCCATTGGACCGTATTTTCATCCAGGAGATGTCGTCGCCGATGATCTCGGCTGTCCAGCCGGGAAGGGTCGGCTTGATCATGGCCAGGCTGGTCTTTCCGCACGCCGAAGGGAAAGCGCCGGCGATGTGATACTTTCGGCCCTCGGGGCTTATGAGCCGCAGGATCAGCATATGCTCGGCCAACCACCCCTCCCGCCTGCCGATGGCCGAGGCGATGCGAAGACTCAGGCATTTCTTGCCCAGAAGGGCGTTCCCGCCATACCCGGACCCGTAGGACCAGATCAGGTTTTCCTTGGGGAAGTGGCTGATGTATTTGTCTTCTATGGGTGCGCAGGGCCAGTGAACGTCATGCTGTTCCGGCTCCAGGGGGGCCCCGACGGAATGCAGGCAGGGAATGAACTCTCCTCTGGTGCCCAGCGCTTCCAACACCTTGGAGCCGACCCGCGTCATGAGGTGCATGTTGCAGACCACGTAGGGGCTGTCCGTTATCTGTACGCCGATCTTGGCCAGGGGCGAGCCGATGGGTCCCATGGAGAAGGGGATGACGTACATGGTGCGTCCCTTCATGCAGCCTTTGTAGAGGCCTTTCATGGTTTTTTTGAGCTTGGCAGGATCGATCCAGTTGTTGGTGGGTCCGGCTTCCTCCGGGAAGGGGGTGCTGAGGTAGGTGCGGGCCTCGATCCGGGCGACGTCGCTGGGATCGGACCGGAAGAGGAAGCTGTTTGGCCTCTTTTCCAAGGGTATGGCGGTACCGCTTTTCACCATCTCGTCCATGAATCGATCGTACTCTTCCCGGGAACCGTTGCACCAATAGATCTGCTTGGGCCGGCACATGGAAGCGACTTCCTCGACCCATCGCGTAAGCCCGACGTGTCTGCATGACACCGTCAAACGATCATCCCCCCGTCCGTTATTTTAACCGATAGTGGCTGTCCCTTTAGGATACGCGTTTCCGGCGAATCCCGGGACTACCGGGAGAAACTGGCTTCCCTAATCCGTGGCATGGCGATCGTGAACGACGCCGGTAAAAAAATTTATGGAACCGTCAGGAGGAAGGCAGGACGCGACCCGCCGGAGTCCGGAAAAGAATTCCGGGGAAAAATTATCCGTGAGGAACAATGGGCAACCGGCTGTCGATCAATGATCACGAATCGCCGTGAACCCTTTCCCGCGCGGACCGGAGCAGCGGATTCGCGGGAAAGACCGGATGCATCAGCTTGGCCCCCCGCAATAGTGGGTCAGAACCGCGTACCTTGACTGGGACATGATCTTCGTCGCGAGGGTTCCGAACAAAGCCCCCATGACTCCCGGGTTGCCGTGTGTCGATATGAAAATGAGGTCGCATTTCTTTTCCTTGGCCACCTTCAGGATGCCGTCGACGGGAGATTCGCCGGTAATGTGCACCGTCTCGCACGGCACGCCCACCTCGGTGCACATTTTTTCCGCCACTTCGAGGCACTTGTCCGCCAGAAACTTCTTCGATTCCTCCGCCTTGGCCCAGGCCTCTTTTGCCTTCTTGACATCCGAGCGCCCCACCAATGATTCCGGGTGATACATCTCCAGGATTTCATGCGCAGAAAACTTACCTGTGACGTGAACTGCTGTAATCTTGGCATTGAGGTCTTTGGCAAGCAGGATTCCGTGACACGTACCGTACGCACATTTCCCCAACCCATCTGTCGGCAAGAGGATGTTCTTGTACATGCGTTCTCCTTCGTCTGCACCCGGCCGGTTTTGCCGGGTCTCGAGATGTCGATTGCGTGCCGATTGTGAAGGAATTGGAAACGCATGTCAAGAGAGAGATGCCGTACGTTCGTCCTTCGTGACAACGTAACCCCTTAAGGAGTATGGTCGTTACGGATTACTCCTGTTTTCCCTTGACAGGGGTAGAAGTAAATCATATCCTCTGGTCAGACCATTAGTCCTAATACTGGTCAGACCACTCGGTAGCTGACTAAAAAACAAGGAAACAACGTGAAAGTGATAAAGACTCAAGGGAAACGAAAAGATGAGGTTTCCCTGCGCGTTGCCAAAGCCTTCGTGGAAGACGAGGGGAAGGGTCTTGCCCGTGTGGATGAGGATGTCCTGAAGAGCCTGGGAGCGGTTCCCGGCGATGCCCTCATGGTTACAGGCCGCCGGTCCACCGTGGCCCGCGCCGCCCAGACCACCCCCCATTATTCCGGTCAGAGCCTGATCCAGATCGACGGCACCACGAGGGACAATGCCCAGATCTCGGTGGACGAATGGTGTACCGTCCAGAAAGTCCCGTTCAAGCAGGCCGAAACCCTGATCCTCACCCCGGTGGATCCCCGCAGGCTGATCCCCACGGAAGCCGAGATCCACCACGTTGTTCAACTGCTGTCCGGACTCCATGTGGTGATCGGAGACAGGGTCCAGATCGCCCTGTTCGGAACCCAGCCGCAGTTCTTCATCGTGGAGGGAGCAAACCCGAGAGGGGCCCTCCGGATCACTCCCCATACCCACATTACCTTCCGGGCCACCGATTTCGCCTATGAAAAGGCATTCCGGGCTTCCTACGAAGACATCGGAGGGCTGGAACAGGAGCTTCGCAGCGTCCGGGAGATGATCGAGCTTCCGCTGAAGTTTCCCGAGCTCTTCACCAAGCTCGGGATCGATCCGCCCCGGGGCGTCCTTCTTTCCGGGCCGCCGGGTACGGGGAAGACCCTCATCGCGCGGGCGATTTCGAACGAGGTCCGGGCCCACTTCATCCACGTCAACGGCCCCGAGATCATCCACAAGTTCTATGGGGAGAGCGAGGCCAAGCTGAGGATGGTGTTCGAAGAGGCCCGGAAAAACGCCCCCAGCATCATTTTCCTCGATGAGCTGGACGCTCTCGCTCCGCGGAGGGCGCAGGTCGTCGGGGACGTGGAAAAGCGCGTGGTGGCCCAGCTTCTCGCCCTGATGGACGGCCTCGTTTCCCGGGGAGAGGTGGTGATCATCGGCGCCACGAACATGCCGGAGCTGGTCGATCCGGCTCTCCGCCGCCCCGGACGTTTCGACCGCGAGATCTCGATTGGCGTCCCGAAACGGTCGGACCGCCTCCAGATCCTGAAGATCCATTCCCGCAAGATGCCGCTCGCGGCAGATGTCGACCTGAAGCGTCTGGCGGAAATCACCCACGGGTACGTCGGGGCGGATCTTGCCGCCCTCTGCGCGGAAGCGGGCATGGCGGCGCTGCGTCGCCTCATGCCCGGGATCAAATTCGAAGTGGATGCGAAACCCAGCCTGGGAGAGGATGCGAAACTCGAGGTTACCGCCGACGATTTTCTGGCCGCGTTCAAGACGGTCGAGCCCACCTCGACCCGGGAGTTCATGAGCGAGAGGCCCCACATCTCCTTCCAGGATGTCGGGGGATTGCACGAGATCAAGCAAAAGCTCCATTCCATGATTCAGCTCCCTTTGCGAGGTCTGCCCGTCTTCTCCCATTCGCGTCTGGCCCCCCCCAAGGGCGTTCTCTTCACGGGTCCGTCCGGGACGGGGAAGACCCTGATGGCCAAGGCTCTTGCCGGGGAAACGGGAATGACCCTCATCGTCGTGGATCCTCCCACCCTGCTGTCGAAGTGGGTGGGGGAGTCGGAAAAGGGTCTGAGAGAGGTCTTCAAACGGGCCAAACAGGCCTCCCCGTGCATCGTGCTGATCGACGAGATCGAAGCCATAGCGCCGGCCCGGACCGCGGAAGATTCCGGACATGTCTCCCAGAGGATCGTCAGCCAGCTTTTCCGGGAAATGGACGAACTTCAGGGCTCGCTCGGCATTCTGATCATCGCCACCACCAATCGGATCGACCTCATGGAACCGGCCCTGCTCCGGGCCGGGCGGTTCGATTTCATCATCGATTTTCCTCTTCCCGCCCGGGAGGAGAGGATCGAGATCCTGCAGGCATACATGCGCACACTCCCCTTGAATTCCCAGATCGATATCGATGCCCTTGCCGACATGAGCGAGGGATGGACGGGGGCGGATATCGAAGCCCTGTGCAAGAAGGCGGCCATGCTGGCCGTGGAAGAATGCCTCCAAGGCGAGGAGACCCCCGATTTCTCTCGCTGCAAAATCACCTCCCGGCATTTCGAGCAGGCGGCTCTCCAGGGGAGTTCTTCGACGATCCAGTCGCGGCGTGCGGTGAGGCACTGAACCGGGCCTCGGAGGAGGACGGGTGCAAAAGACGTTGAACCTGTTCAAGCCGGTCAAGAAAACCAGGGTCTACGAGGAGATCATTGACAAGGTCAAGGAGATGATCGGAAAAGGCCGGCTCCATGAGGGAGAAAAACTTCCCGGGGAACGCGAGCTTTCCGAGGTGTTCCAGGTGAGCCGGTCCTCCGTCCGGGAAGCGCTCCGCGCCCTGGAGAGCCAGGGATATCTCGAAAGCCGTCACGGCGACGGAACGTACATCGCCCGAAAGCCCGGGGAGTCCCTGGTCAGTCCCCTGGCTTCCGTCATCTTCTCGGAGAAGGACAGCCAGATGGAGCTTTTCGAGATGCGACGGCTGATCGAACCCCAGCTCGCCTTCCTTGCCGCGGAACGGGCTACCGAGGAAGAAATCGCCCGGCTGGAGGAAGCCCTGGTTCTGCAGGAGGAGGCGATCGCAAAAGGGGAAACGGGAACGGAGGTGGACAAGGCGTTTCATAACCTCATGGCAGAGGCAACGAAAAACAAGGTTCTTCTCCGCCTTACCGACTACATGAGGGAACTTCTTGCGGAAAGTCGGGAAAAGTACCTTCAGGTGGAGGGAAGACCCGAGAAGTCCGTAGCGCGTCACAGACAGGTGCTTGACGCGATCAAGGCAGGGGACGGAGAGCTCGCAGCACAAGTCATGCTCGACCACTTGCGCGATATCGAGAACTGTCTGTTCTCGGGGGATTAACTTCAAGAAAGGGGGAATGCGCCGAAGTCGACAGGAAAGGAGGCGGTTACAGGATACCAGTCTTCATCGTAGGGCAGTGACCGGACAGTTGCTTTGAGAAGAAAAAAGGAGGAACGTTGCGATGGCTTTGAGAACAAGTAGCGGCGAAAAAGTATATGAAGTCACGATCTGGGCACGCGGAGTGACGCAGGACATGGAGGGAAGACACCTTTCTCTTCTGCTCGGAAACAGTGCGGCGAAAGACGGCAAATTCACCCAGGCATGGGACAACTACGCCGACCTGCCGGACCGGGTCGGGGTTCCCCTGCGGAAGTACGTGCGCATCAGCGACGAAGAGATCGAGATGCGCTACCTTTATGAAAATGCCCGTCCGAACATGTCCATCGTCATGGACGACACGATCGTCAAGGGGATTGACGTGCTGTACGGCATGCCGAAAGGCGGGGTACTCGTCGTCAACACCAAGCGGCCGGTGGACGAGATCCTCAAGCTGATCCCCAACAGGGATCTGCTGAGCGCCATCGTGTGCGTGGATGCCACCGGCATCGCGGGCGGAACCGGCCTGGAAAGCCTCGATTTCATGGGATCGGAAGGCGGCGTGGAAGCGACCGCCATCGGAGCCGGACTGTCGGCGCCGCTGGCCGGCGCGGCCGCGAAAGTATGCGACCAGGTAAGATTGGAGAGTATCGCTGCGGTTGCAGCGAACAAGGCGGGCGCGAAAGAGGGCAACAAGAAGGCAGTAGTACAAACTCTATAAGTCTTGGAAGGAGAATCTTATGAGCCCAAAGTACTGTACAAAGTTCTCGATTCCGAAGCACCTCGAGGTTCCCCAGGGAGCCGTCATTCCGGCGCCCGTGAAGGAAAACCCTCACATGAAGACCGGAAACTGGCGGACCGAGCGTCCCGTCATCGATCATGAGAAATGCACCCTCTGTCTCAACTGCTTCGTCTTCTGCCCCGACTCCTCCTGGCATCTGGACGAAAAGGCGGAGAGGATGGTCTGGAACCCGATCTATTGCAAAGGCTGCCGGCTCTGCGTCGAGGCATGCCCCGCGGATGCGTTAGAGAACGTAAATGAGCTGGATTTCAAAGGCGGCGTGGCCCGTCTGGACAAACCCTACTAGATCAAGAGGAGGTAATTCAAATGGCTAAAGAATTGTTTATGGCGGGTTGTGCCGCCGCCGCTCACGCTGCCAAGTTCTCCCGGGTCGAGGTAATCAGCTCCTACCCGATCCGTCCGTATACCGGCATCATGATGGAGCTTTCGAAGCTGGTCGCCAATGGGGAGCTCGATGCGGAATTCGTCCATGCGGAAGGTGAACATGCCCAGGTCTCGATTGCGTACGGGGCTTCTGCTTGCGGAGCACGGGCGTACACCGGGAGTTCGGGTGTCGGCGTGGCCTACGCCATGGAGTGCTACTCCCCGGCCGCGGGAGGCCGTTATCCCATCCAAATGGCCATTGCCGACCGTGCTCTGGACCCGCCGGGAGATTTCGGCTCCGAGCATACGGACGTCATGAGTTGCCGTGACCAGGGATGGATCACAGGCTGGGCGGAGACGCCTCAGGAAATTTTCGACAATACCATCATCTATTACCGGGTCGGCGAGGACCAGAAGGTGATGCTCCCCCAGTACTGCTGCATGGACGGCTACTTCGTCTCCCACATTCCCGACAAGGTGGTCTTCCCGGAACAGTCCCAGGTGGATGAGTTCCTTCCGCCTTACAAGCCGCCCCACCCCCTCGATCCCACGAGGCCGACGTCCCACGGTCCTCAGATCTATGCCGACCAGGGGTCGGCGATCGACATCCAGAGGCATATGGCGATGCTGGAAGCCCCGAAGGTGATCGAGAAGGCGGTAAAGGATTTCAACAAGATCTTCGGCCGGAACTACAGCCCGTTCATCGAGGAATATCAGACCAAGGGTGCCGACTTCGTCTTCTTCCTCATGGGAGCCCATGCCCGGACCGCCCGGAATGCCGTAGACCACCTCCGGAAGAAGGGTGCCAAGGTAGGAATGGTGAAACTGCGTTTCGTGCGACCCTTCCCGACGGAAGTGATTGCGGAAACCCTCAAGAAGTTCAAGGCGGTGGGAATCGTCGAGACGAGCACTTCCTACGGCGGAGCCATGAAGGGCGGGAACCTCATTCACGAGGTCCGGGCCGCCCTGTACGACCAGCCCAAAAGACCCGCCGTCACTTCGTTCATGGCCGGACTCGGAGGGGAAGTTGTCACCCTGGAAGAGTTCTACAAGATGGCGAAGATCCTTGCCGAGGCGGCCAAGACGGGGAAAATCGATCAGTACGTCTACTGGGTGAATTTCGATAATGGGATTTAGCCAACGGTAATTATTTTCGCTTGTTCAGATGGGAAACCTACTGCTGACGAGCATAAAAGGAGTGAGACACTATGGCGACAAAAGTGAAGACTCAGGAGTTGAAACCGATCAAGAATCTTCGGGAGGTACCCCAGGAGGAGTATTATGTCCCCGGCCACCGGACATGCGCCGGTTGTGGCCCGGCCCTCGCCTACAAGCTGGTGTCCAAGGCGACGGGGCCCGATTCGATCTTCCTCGGGCCGACGGGATGCATGTACGTGGCGAACACCAGCTACCTGTGCAGCCCCTTTGCTTACCCCTGGATGCATTGCCAGATCACCAACGGGGGAGCGATCGCTTCCGGCGTCGAGGCGGCCTACCAGGTTCTGATCCGGAAGGGAAAGTACAAGGGCAAGCTCCCCAATATCGTCGTCATGGCAGGGGATGGAGGGGCAATCGACATCGGGCTCCAGGCGATGTCGGCCCTGATGTACCGGGGGCACGATGTCCTCTTCGTCATGTACGACAACGAGTCCTACGCCAACACGGGGATCCAGACCTCCCCGATGACCCCCTACGGCGGGAAGACGACCTTTACCCCTCCGGGAAAGATGATTCCTGAAGGGAAGAAGCTGTTCCCCAAGGATGCCCCGCAGCTGGTCATCGGCGGACATCCGGCCGTGCACTATGTCGCGACGGCGTCGGTGGGGTATCCGGTCGATCTCATCAACAAGGTCCGTAAAGGCCTAAATTACAAGGGCCCGACCTTCCTCCACATCCATTGCCCGTGCCCCAAGGGCTGGATCTTCGATGCCAAGGAGACGGTCAGGATCGCCAAGCAGGCGGTCGAGACCGGAATGTGGACGAACTACGAGTGGGAGGACGGGGAATATACCTATCAGCACATTCCCAAAAAGTACAAGCCGGTCAGGGAGTATCTGAAGCCGCAGGAGCGTTTCGCGCACCTCCAGGAAGAGCACATCGCCAAGATGCAGGCCTTCATCGCGGCGAAGATCAAGGCTCCCGGCAAGCCGATCGAAGTTCCGGTTCTCGGGCCGAGGGAAGAGGCTTGAGTTTCAAAATGAAAGAAAGTATGGTGTGTTTTATTATCCAGGAACCAGCGAAATCGTTTGAATGGAGACCGGAAATACAGCGTCTCTAGTTGAAGGTCCCTTGTGTGCCGGTGGCGCTCCCAATTCATGCCCTCTTGGGAGTGCCGCCGGACCAAAGGGGTGTCAGGGAGTTCCATTTTTAAGGAAGGAGGTTCCGAAACAGGGGTGATGTAGAGGTTTCAGGGACAGCTGGCGGGGGCACATGGTCTGAATTCTTCCCGAAGGAGGGGGTCACGACTATGAGAGCACTTAGATTCCGTTATGCAATTCCGTTGTTGCTGGTCTTCGCATTGGTTTTCTGCTTCGGGCAAATGGCGGAGGCTGCCTGGCCGGACAAACCTGTTGAATTCACGATCTCCGCCGGTGTGGGGGGCGGGGCGGACAAATATGCCCGGTTCCTGGTCGGTCTCAACGTGAAAAACAACTACATTTCCCAGCCGATCATCCCCGTCAACAAGCCGGGCGGGGCCGGGGCCGTGGCCATGCAGTCGGTGTTGAGCCAGAAGGGCAACGGGTACCAGATGCTCATCACCCTGAACAGCTTCATCACCACACCTCTGTTCCAGAACCTGCCCTTCACGTTCCGTGACTTTACCCCCGTTTGCCTGCTGGCCCTGGACAACTTCCCCCTCTGGGTCCACAAGGATAGCCCGTTTAAAACCGCGGCCGATTTTATAGCGGAGGCCAAGAAGCGCAGCATCGTCGTCGCAGGAACCGGGTCCAAGCAGGAAGACGAGATCGTCTTCCGGGCCATCGAGACGATCGCCGGAACCAAGCCCTTCAAGTACGTCCCCTTCAAGGGCGGCGGTGACGTGGCCAAGGCACTGGTGGGCAAGCACGTCGAGGCCACCGTGAACCAGGTAAGCGAAGCGGGCCCCTTCTTCCCGGAATATCTGCGCCCGCTGTGCGTTTTCCAAGACAACCGGCTGATGGTTAAAGGTTACGAGAATGTTCCCACCGGCAAGGAGGCAGGGATCGATTTAAGCTACAACATGATGCGGGCCATCTTCGCTCCCCCGGGCATCTCCAAGGAGGCTCAGGACGGACTGGTGGGGCTGTTCAAGAAGATTTCCGTGGACAAGGACTGGATAGCATTCGCCGAGAAAACCGGTCTGCAGAGGGAGTTCATCACTGGAGATGAGCTGACGAAGTTCTGCGAAAAATACGAGAAGAAGCACATCGAGATCATGAAAGCGCAAGGCTGGCTTAAGTAACCCGTACCATCGGGGGATGATTTCGTAATAGAATTTCGAACCGGGGGGGTGCAGGGCCGGAACATAACACCCTGCGCCCCCCTTATACAGACCACCTTGGGAGGCCGAAGTGAAAAAAGGTGAGTTGATCGTTGCGGCGGCTTTTATCCTCCTTGCTGGCATCGTGCTTGGCGACATGTATCGGGCTGGTATGGGATGGACGGAATATGGGCCTGACGCAGGCTTTGTCCCCTTCTGGGAAGGGATGCTCATGATGGTCTCCGCAATTGTCATCCTGATCGGCGGATTGAAACAAAAGGGCGGCGAAAACTTTTTCGTCAGCAAAGAGGGATTTTGGGAGGCGGTCCGAATTACTTTCACGTCGGTCCTCTTTACCGTCGGGATCGTCTTCCTGGGAGTATACTTCTCCACATTTCTCTTCTCCATACTGTTCGCCCGCTGGCTGGGAAAGCATCGCTGGGTTTCATGCGTTGTCTTTGCCGTCATTATCACCGCGTTCATTTACTTTGGCATGGAGAAGGGCTTGAGGATCACCTTGCCCAAGAGCCCGCTTTACGAGAAAGATTTGTTTATTTTCTAGGACAATAAAGAGCGTAAACGGGATTACGCGATGGGCGGGGTTGTTCCGTTCATCTGCACCCGACTAGTTGATCATAACAGATTGTTTTTGAAAACGTTTCGCCGCATCAGCACGGAGGCATACGAAAGGTTCGGACATGCCGTTTACGAGAACGCAATCGGGACGGGAGGCATAGATGGAAACCTTGTCTCACCTCATGACGGGATTCGGGGTGGCACTCCAGCCCATGTCGTTGCTGATGATGACGCTCGGGCTTCTTCTGGGTCTTGCGGTCGGCGTTTTGCCGGGGCTGGGAGGTACGGCGGGCGTGGCGTTGCTGCTGCCCCTGACCGTCCTTGTTGCCCCCGAAGTCGCGATCATCTTCCTGGCCGCCATATACTGGGGGGCCCTCTTCGGAGGTGTGATCACCTCGGTGCTGTTCGCCATCCCGGGGGAGCCATGGTCGGTGGCCCTCATCTTCGACGGCTACCCGATGACGAAACAGGGGAAGTCGGGGCTGGCACTGGCGACCGCCTTTCTGGCTTCCTTCGTCGGGATCATCGTCGCGTCGATCTTTTTTGTGGCGGCCGCGTTGCCCCTGGCCCTCTTGGCTCTTCGTTTCGGTCCCCCGGAGATGTTCGCGATTATGATGCTGGCCTTCAGCACATTCGTGGGGCTGGGCACGGGCAAGCCCTCGAAGACCCTGGTCAGCACCGCCTTCGGGCTGCTCCTGACGGCGGTGGGCCTGGACATCGTCACGGGCAAGCCCCGGCTGGCGTTCGGATCGATCACCTGGCTCAGCGGCTTCCATTTCGTTCCGGTGACCATCGGCATGTTCGGCCTGGGGGAGATCCTGATCGACGGCGAGGACCGCTTTTCCACGGTGATCCGGGAGAAAGTAGTCGCCAAGGTAGGCATGGCGGACATCAAGCAGGGCATGAGAGAGATCTGGAAGTTCTTCCCTCAGACGATTGCCGCCTCCATCATGGGTTTCTTCGTCGGGGTTCTCCCCGGGACGGGGGCGACCCCCGCCTCCTTCCTCGGCTACGGTCTTGCCAAACAGTACTCCAAGGATCCGGACAAATACGGAAAAGGGGCGATCGAAGGGGTCATCGCTCCCCAGGCGGCCGCCAACGCGGCGGGAACCGGCTCTCTGCTCCCCATGATCACATTGGGTATCCCCGGCTCCCCGACCGCGGCCGTTCTCCTGGCGGGCCTCTACATGTGGGGACTTTGGCCGGGTCCCCGGCTGTTCATGGAGCAGCCCGTCTTCGTCTGGGGGTTGATCGCCAGCTTGTTCCTTGCCGGGACGGTGTGCCTCATTATCTGCCTCATCGGCACGCCGATGCTGGCCTCCATCATGAGGGTGCCCTGGGGGATCCTCACCCCGATCATCATAGTCGCCTGCTTCGTCGGCAGCTTCGTGATGCGCAATCTCATGTTCGACGTCTGGTGCACGCTCATCTTCGGCGTACTCGGATACATCATGAAAAATCTCAAATATCCGCTCGCTCCACTGGCCGTGGCCCTTGTGCTTGGCGACATGACGGAGCGGTTCCTCCGGCAGAGCTTGATCTTGAGCGACGGATCGTTTTCCATCTTCTTCACTCGTCCCATCGCGGGCGTATGCTCGTCGTTTGCCCTTTTTCTTTTCCTTCTCCCGGTCTATAAGATCTTCAAGGAGAAGAGGAAGGCCAAGGTCGCCATCGGGCCGGGATAATCGATTCGGGAATAAGGGGGGGGATCCCTTAGGAAGGGGATTCCCCCGTTGTTTATAGATTCCGGACCGGGCATGGATGGCAAACATGCGGGTCTGCAGGTGGATAGCGAAGCTGTTGATGGTGAAGAGAATGCAACCGTGACCACCCACCAGGGAAATGCCATCGCCGAGAAGCGGCCTGGGTCAGCCATTACCTTCTGCGATCCCGGCGGCCTTTCTTTCTTCCATGTGACCTCACCATGACGCCGAAACATAAGATCCTGATTACCGGTGGGGCGGGTTCATGCGGGAGATCCCTGACCGCCTCGTTCCTCTCGCAGGGTCATGAGGTAAGGGTGATCGACAAGAACGTTGAGCCCCTACGTTTCCTGAAAAACAGGAGGCTGACTCTTCTCCCGGTGGGCGTAGAGGACAGGGATGCCCTGAAATCCGCCGTCGAGGGCGTAGACGCGGTCCTTCACCTTGCCTGGTCCTTCTCCGAGGATCCCCTCGAAGTGCTGGAACAGGACCTGAAAGGACATGTTTATCTCCTGGAGGAGATGGCCTCCCAGAAGGTCAGGCACCTGATCTATACGAGCACGGCGGTGGTCTATGGAAAGCCCCGATATTCTCCCCTCGACGAGAAACATCCTCTTGTTGTGGAAGAGGCGAGAAAGCCCCTCTACGGGATCGCCAAGGCGGCTGCGGAGAAACTCTGCCTCATGTACGGGAAGGGAAAAGGGTCCCCGGCCACCATCGTCCGGTTCTGGTGGGCCTACGGGGAGGAGATCGGAGGGAAGCACCTGCGGGAGATGCTAAAGATCGCCTCGGCGGGAGATCCGCTCGCGGTTCCCGCCGATTCCGGCGGCAGTTTCCTCCACATGGCAGACCTGACGCAAGGGATGGAATGTTGCCTTCTCAATCCCAAGGCGTACGGCCAGACGTTCAATTTCTCCACCGTCTACGTCACCTGGAAAGAGGTGGCGGAAATGGTCCGGGACGTGACCGGCTCACGCTCCGAGATCCGGTGCGTTCCCCGGAAAGAGTGGACCGGAAGCGCCTTTCTGGCGGACCCCTGGGAACTGTCCGACGCGGCGGCCAGGGATCTGCTGGGGTACCGTCCCATGGAGGCTTCCCAGGCAAAGGCATCACTGAAAAACGCGATTGCACATTGCTGGAAGACGATGAGCAGGAAATCGTAGCCGGCTCGGCCGGATGGATTCGGTACGGAGAATGGACTACGGAGGGATCGAATGATCGATCTGGGCTGGTTCGGGCACATTGCATTTGACGCGGCGTTTTTCTCCGCACTGTTCAGCATCATCGTGATCAACCTCATCCTGTCGGGGGACAACGCCGTCGTGATCGCCCTGGCGGTCCGGTCCCTTCCGAAACGACAGAGGCTATGGGGCATCATCCTGGGGTCGCTCCTCGCGGTGGTGCTTCGGATTTTCCTTACTTTTATTGCGGCGGAGCTGCTTCTCATCGCGTTCCTGAAACTGATCGGCGGGATCCTGATCGCCTGGATCGCGGTGAAGCTGTTCACGGAAGGCCACGAGGAAGGGGAGGTGAGAGAGGCGGCGGGCCTATGGCAGGCGGTGCGGATCATCGTCATCGCCGACCTCATCATGAGCACCGACAACGTGCTGGCGATCGCCGGAGCATCGAAGGGGAACATGTTCCTCCTGCTGTTCGGCCTGGGGACCAGCATTCCTCTGGTCGTGGGGACCAGTACCCTTCTGTCCATGCTGATGGACCGGTACCCGATCATCATCACCCTCGGGTCCGCCATCCTGGGCAAGGTTGCGGGCGAGATGATCATCACCGACCCGTGGGTCCACAGGACGTTCCACCCGGCGCACTGGATGGACTACGCGGTGGAGATCGTATTTGCCGTGGGCGTCGTCTTGGTCGGAAG
>JBAULH010000008.1:0-48091 GCA_049578085.1 Candidatus Deferrimicrobiaceae bacterium | reverse complement strand
GAAGATAAAAGGGCCCGCCTTCGTCACGGAGTACCCCATCGAGGTGTCGCCCCTGTCCCGCGCGAGCGATTCCCGACCCGGGGTCGTCGACCGGTTCGAGCTGATCGTCAGGGGGAGGGAGATCGCCAACGCGTTTTCGGAACTGAACGACCCCCGGGAGCAGAGGCGACGGTTCGAGGAGCAGCGAAAGGCCCGCGAGAGGGGGGACGAGGAAGCGCACGCGATGGACGAGGACTTCCTCCGCGCACTCGAATACGGGATGCCCCCGGCGGCGGGCGAGGGAATCGGGATCGATCGTCTGGTGATGCTCTTCACCGACTCTCCCTCTATCCGGGAGGTCATCCTCTTTCCGCAGCTCCGGAAGGAGGGGTAGCGCAGGGTGGCCCTCCCGGTCGAATACTTCATCGGCCTGAAATACCTCCTGGCCAAGCGGAAGCAGACGTTCATCTCCATCATCACCGCGATCTCGATTTCGGGCGTGGCGGTCGGGGTGATGGCCCTGATCATCGTCCTCGCCGTGATGAACGGTTTCGAGAGAGAGGTGCAGGACCGGATACTCGGAGCCACCGCGCACGTGCACGTGACCAGCCTGGAGGGAAGCGTCGCCGACCCCTACGCTCTCGCCCGGCGGGTCGACGCGATGGACGGAGTCATCGCGGCGAGCCCGTACCTGTTCTCCCAGGTGATGATCTCCTCGGGCACCGCGTCTACGGGGGCAATCCTGCGGGGCGTGGACATTCCCACCATCGGGAAGGTGACGCGGCTACCCCGGGACATACGGAAGGGGAGGCTTGAGGATCTCGCGAAGAAAACGGCTTCGGGCCTGCCGGGGATCATTCTCGGGAAGGAGCTTGCCGCCAACCTGGGCGTTTCGCCGGGGGACATCGTGGAGATCCTGGTCCCCGGGGGAAACATCACCCCGATGGGGGCGTTCCCGGGCATTGCGCGATTCCAGGTGGCGGGCCTTTCGGAATCGGGGATGTACGAGTACGACTCCTCCTTCACCTACGTATCCCTGGAAGAGGCGGGCCGGCTCATGGGGATGGAAGGGCGGGGCACCGGGGTCGAAGTGAAGGTCGGCGACATCTACCAGGCGGGACGGATCGCGACCCGCATCCGGGAGGAGCTCGGCTATCCCTACTGGGCGAAGGACTGGATGCAGAGCAACCGGAACCTGTTCTCGGCGCTGAAGCTGGAGAAGGTGGTCATGTTCATCATCCTCGTCCTGATCGTGATGGTCGCCGCCTTCAACATCATCAGCACGCTCATCATGGTCGTCATGGACAAGACCAGGGACATCGCCGTTCTCATGACCCTGGGCGCCACACGCAAGATGGTCCGCAAGATCTTCGCGCTCGAGGGGCTCCTGATCGGGCTGGCGGGAACCGTCGCGGGATCGATCCTGGGGACGCTTCTGTGCTATCTCCTTCGCCGGTACGAGTTCATCCGGCTGCCGAGCGACGTGTACTACATCTCCACCCTGCCGGTGGACCTTTCCCCGGAGATCCTGATCCTCGTCGGAGCAAGCTCGATCCTGATCTGTTTTCTCGCCACCCTGTACCCCTCGCGGCAGGCCTCCCTCATCGATCCCGCGGAGGCGATCCGATATGAATAGCACCGGGTTCCTGCGCGTCGAGAACCTTCGCAAGGAGTTCCCGAAACGGGGCGGTGCGATCGAGGTCCTCAAGGGGATCTCCTTCACGCTGGATCGGGGAGAGATGCTGGGCGTGGTCGGGGTATCGGGGGTCGGCAAGACGACCCTTCTCCAGATCGTGGGAACCCTCGACCGGGCGACCTCGGGGAGTGTCCTCTACGACGGGCGGGACGTGACCTCCATGCCCGAGGAGACGCTCGCCGAATTCCGGAACCGGACCGTGGGTTTCGTTTTCCAGTTCCATCATCTGCTGCCCGAGTTCGATGCGCGGGAGAACGTGATGCTTCCCTGCCTGATCGCCGGGATGGCCCGGGAAGAGGCGGGGAAACGGGCGGAGGATCTCCTCTCGGAGGTCGGGCTTTCCGACCGGGCAACCCATCGCATAGGGGAACTATCCGGCGGGGAATTGCAGAGGGTGGCCATCTGCCGGGCGTTGGCGATGGGGCCGGAAATCCTCCTGGCAGACGAACCCACCGGAAACCTGGACAAGGAAACCGCAGGAGGTGTTGCCGAACTTCTCGGGGAGTTGAACCGGAGCAAGGGGCTTTCCCTGGTGGTCGTCACCCACAACGAAGAGCTGGCCAGGAAAATGCACCGGGTCCTGAAGATCGACGACGGGGTGATCGTGCGATGACCGCCCTGCGGGTGACGGGGTTGGCTGTCGCGGCCCTCCTCGCGATCTCGGCGGTCGTTCTCCCGCGCGCCGGGGCAGCCGACTTTCCCATTTTGGAAATCCGGGTGGAAGGGGCGACCCGGGTCGGGTCCGACGCGATTCTCCGTGTCATGGAATCCCGCGTGGGCGAGGAGTTCGATTCCGCGAAGGTCCGGGCGGACGTGAAGGCGGTTTATCGCATGGGGTATTTCTCCGACGTGAAAATCGACGCGGAGGAGGAACCCGGCGGTCTTCGTCTGACCGTGCTCGTCATCGAGAAGCCGATCGTCTCCTCGATCGTCATCGAAGGGAACAAGGAAGTGGAGGATCCCGACCTCAAGGCGGCTCTCACCATCAAGGAGCGCACCCTCTTCCAGGAGGAAAAAGTTAAAGAGTCGGCGCGTAAATTGCGGGAAGTCTACCAGAACAGGGGATATTACGACGCGACCGTCGAACCCTCCGAACAGGAGGAGGCGGACGGCTCCATCCGGGTCTCCTTCCGCGTGTCGGAAGGCGAAAAACTCATGATCGAGAAGATCCGCATCACCGGGAACCGGTTTCTGGGGGAGAAGAAAATCCGGAAAACGATGGAAACACGCACGAAAGGCATCTTCTCGTTCATCACCGACTCGGGGACCTTCAAGAAAGACGTTCTCGAGAACGATGTCCGGCGGATCGAGGCGCTGTACCAGAACAACGGGTTCCTGGATTCCAAGGTCTCCGATCCCGAGATCGGAAGGGAGCCCAAGGGACTGCTGGTGACGATCCACGTGTTCGAGGGGCGGCAGTACCGCGTGGGGGAGATCCACTTCTCCGGGGAATCCGACCTGTCCGAAAGGGAGCAACGAAAGGCCGTGAAGCTCAAGCGAGGCGATGTGTTCAGCCGCGAAACCCTTCTCTCGGACGTCCTCTCCCTGACCACGGCCATGAACGACAAGGGATACGCCCTTGCGATCGTCTCACCCCTCGTGGAGAAGCAGAAGGAATATCCCCTCGCCGACGTGGCGTACAAAATGGAAAAGGGGGACAAGTTCCGGTTCGGGAAGGTGGAGGTGGCCGGAAACACCAAGACGCTCGACCGCGTGATCCGGCGCAACCTCGACGTGGCCGACGGCAAGACATACACCGCCACCGGGCTCAAACGAAGCAAGGAAAACCTCACCCGCCTCAGCTATTTCAAGGACGTCAAGATCAGCACCTCGCCCTCGGCGGTGCCTCAGGAAATGGACGTCAAGGTCGAGGTGCAGGAGGGTCCGACCGGGACCCTGTCGGGCGGAATGGGATTCAGCACTGTGGACAAGATCTTCGGCGTGGTCCAGGTGACCGAGAACAACCTCTTCGGAAAAGGCTGGAAGACCTCCCTCAGCTCCCAGTTCGGGGCCCGGAGGACGGTGTTCAGCCTGGACTTCCGGGATCCCTACTTTTTCGATTCCGACTTCAGCCTGCTGCTGAACGCCTACAACACGCGGACGCAATACACCGATTTCGAGATAAAGTCCACCGGCGGGAGGGCCGGCATCGGGTATTCGTTCACCCGGAACACATCCGCCAGCCTGTCCTTCCGGCTCGACAGCGTGGAGATCATCGACGCCGGGGAAGCCATCTCTCCGATCCTGAAGGAAGAGTTCAGCAAGGGGACGCAGCAGACCCGGAGCGTCACGCTCCACCTGGGGCGGAACACCACGGACAGGTACATCGACCCGTCGCGGGGAACCGTGCAATCCGCAACGGTGGAATACGCCGGTGGCCCCCTGGGGGGCGGCTCGGACTTCGTGAAATACTTTCTGAACACGAAGGCGTATTTTCCCGTCACGCAATCGACCGTTATTTCCGGGAACATTTTGTGGGGGCACGTGATCAGTACGGTGGGGGGGCGGGTCCCGCTCTTCGAACGCTTTTTCCTGGGGGGCCCCTACAGCATCCGGAGCTTCAAATCCCGGGACCTCTCCCCGAAGGATCCGAACACCGGCGAGCGGATCGGCGGAACCAAGGAACTGGTGGCGAACGTGGAATACATTTTCCCCCTCGTCGGCGAGCTCGGGTTCAAGGGGGTCCTGTTTTTCGACACGGGAAATACCTGGCGACAGGGGGATTGGCCGTGGGACAGTGAGGGGCTAAAGTATGCGGCAGGGATCGGCTTTCGCTGGTATTCCCCGATGGGGCCCCTGCGGATCGAATGGGGGTGGAACCTGAACCCCGGTCCCGGCGAAGATAAGCGCGTGGTGGAGTTCACGATCGGAACGGCATTTTAACCAGGAGGTACGGCGATGCACAAGAAGTGGATTCGAATCTTCGCGGCGGTGGCTGCGGTGGCCATTCTGGCCGCGGGGCCGGCATTTGCGCAGGGACTCAAGGTGGCCGTGATCGACGTCAACAAGGTCCTGAACGAGTCCGAAGCCGGAAAGGTCGCGAGAAAGAAGATGGAGGACCGGTACGAGGAGCTGAAGAAAAGGATCGATACGTTGAACGAGGAAGCGAAAAAGATGAAGGAGGAACTCGACAAGCAGAAGATCCTTCTGAGCAAGGAGAAGCTGAAAGCCAAAGAGGAAGCGCTCAGCGGGAAGGTCGCGGAACTACGCAAGGTCTCCCAGGAATCGGAGACCGAGATGCAGAGCCGCCAGAGGGACCTTACCCGCGATGTCCTCAAGATCGTCGAGGGGCAGGTGGACAAGATCGTGAAGGAAGAGAAGATCGACCTCCTGCTCGAGAGAAGCAGCGGGGTCGTACACTTCGACCCCTCGCTGGACATCACCGCCAAGGTTCTGGAACTGGTGAACAAGGAGAAGCCTGGTGGGAAATGAGTTCCGCCTTTCCGACCTCGCGGCCCGGATCGGAGCAGTGGTGGTCGGCGGGGGAGATGTCGTGGTTTCCGGCATCGCCCCGATCGAGGTAGCGGGGCCGGGGCAGGTGACATTTCTCGCGAACCCGAAGTATCTCCGCTTCGCCAAGGATTCGAGCGCCTCGGCGATCATCGCGAGGGAACCCGTCCCCGGGGCGCAGGCGGCGTTCCTTGTTTCCGACAACCCGTACTTCGCTTTCGCGTGCGCCGTCGAGACGTTCCATCCTTCGGCACGTCTTGCCCCCGGGATATCGGACAGGGCGGCCGTCGCCCCGTCCTCCCGCCTCGGGACAGACGTAACCGTATCGCCGTTCGTGGCCATCGGGGAAGGCGCCGAGGTGGGTGCCCGCACCATCCTGTTTCCCGGCGTGTGCGTGGGGAAAGGGGTGAGCATCGGACCGGACTGCCTCGTATATCCCAACGTCGTGCTCTACCACGGCGTCAAGGTGGGTGCCCGCGTGATCCTGCACGCGGGGTGCGTCATCGGAAGCGACGGCTTCGGATTCGCCCCGACGGCCGAAGGGTTCCGGAAGATCCCCCAGGTGGGAACCGTCGAGATCGAGGACGATGTGGAGATCGGGGCGAACACGACCATCGACAGGGCGACGCTGGGCGTCACCCGGATCTGTCGGGGGACCAAGCTGGACAACCTCGTCCAGGTCGCGCACAACGTGGTTATCGGCAGCGGCACGGCCATTGCGGCGCAGGCCGGGATCTCCGGGAGCACGAGGATCGGCAGCCGCGTCATGATCGGAGGACAGGCGGGGCTCGCGGGGCATCTCGAAGTGGAGGACGGCATGATGCTGGGGGCGAAGTGCGGCGTACCCGATTCACTGCGCGCCTCGGTTTCCCGGGTATGGTCGGGAATACCGGCGATGCCGCATCCCACCTGGCTCCGGATGTCGATCCTGCTGCCGAAGTTGCCGGAGCTTTTCCGCCGCGTGAAACGGCTCGAAGAAGGAAAAAAACCGAAAGGGGAAACGTAGCATGTTCGATATACGGGAAATCATGAGATTGTTGCCCCACCGGTATCCCTTTCTTCTCGTGGACCGCATCGTCGAATTCGATCCGGGCCGGCGCATTGTCGGACTCAAGAACGTCACGATCAACGAGCCTTTCTTCGTGGGGCACTTCCCCGAGTACCCCATCATGCCCGGTGTGCTCATCATCGAGGCATTGGCGCAGGTAGGCGGAATTCTCGCCCTCAAGGCGATGGGCGAAAAAAGGAAAATCGCCCTCTTCGCCGGCATCGACAATTGCAAATTCCGCCGGCCCGTTCTCCCCGGCGACCAGATACGCCTCGAGTGCAACGTGACTGGGCATAAAGGGCCGGTATGGAAGGTCCGCAGCGAAGCCTCGGTGGACGGTGTCCTCGCGGCGCAGGCCGACCTGACTGCATCCCTGATCGATCGGCAGGTCGAAGGAAACGACGAAGGAGCGCCGCGATGATTCATCCGACGGCGATCGTCGATCCCGGCGCCTCGCTCGGGGAAGGCGTGGAGGTGGGCGCCTACGCCATGGTCGGGCCCCGGGTGACGTTGGGTGACGGGTGCCGGATCGGGTCGCACGCGGTCATCGAATCCCACGTCAAGATCGGAAAGGGCACCCGCGTATCCTCCTTCGTGTCGATAGGCGCGCCGCCCCAGGATTTGAAGTTCGCGGGGGAGGAGACCTGGGTGGAAATCGGCGAGGGATGCACCATCCGGGAGTACGTCACGGTGAACCGGGCGACCGCCGCCGGGGGGGGGGAGACGCGTGTCGGAAACGGCGTTCTCCTCATGGCCTACTGCCACGTCGCCCATGACTGCCACGTCGGCAACGGCGTGATCGTTGCCAACGCAGCCACGTTGGGCGGGCACGTGGAGATCGGAGCGAAGGCGATCATCGGCGGTCTCGTGGGCGTTCATCAATTCGTCCGCATCGGGTCCTTCGCAATGGTCGGCGCGCTGTCGGGCCTCCCCCTCGACATCCCTCCGTACGTGACGGCGGTGGTGGGGCGGGGACAAAAAGGGCGAGGGCTGTACGGGCTGAATCTCATCGGGCTCCGCAGGAACCGTTTTTCGGAGGAGACGATCGCGGAACTGAAGAAGGCGTACCGTATTCTTTTCCGCTCGGGTCTTCCCATGCAGAAGGCGCTCGCCCGGGCGGAAGAGGACACGGCGCCCCTTCCCGAAGTCCGGCATCTCCTGGATTTCATCCGATCCAGCAAGCGGGGAGTGCAAAGGTAGGGCATGCTGCGGGTTGGTGTCATCGGTGTCGGATACCTCGGGAGGCTCCACGCCCAGAAGATGGCTTCGTTCGACGACGTTGTCCTTGTCGGTGTCTGCGACGCCGATCCGGAG
Source organism: Candidatus Deferrimicrobiaceae bacterium (assembly GCA_049578085.1). Lineage (GTDB taxonomy): Bacteria > Desulfobacterota > Deferrimicrobia > Deferrimicrobiales > Deferrimicrobiaceae > CSP1-8. The sequence goes on along the minus strand of JBAULH010000008.1, from coordinate 40,604 downwards.
CGGGGGAAGGCGGTCGCCGAGGAGTTCGGGACATCCTTCCGGACGGATACCCGGAAGCTGTTGCGGGAGGTCGACGCGGTCTCCATCGCGGTCCCCACGAGCGCTCATTTCCGGGTGGCCATGGAGGCGATCCGGGCAGGGGTCCACGTTCTCCTCGAGAAGCCTATTGCGGCGACCGTCCGGGAAGGGCGAGCTCTGGTCCGGGAAGCCGCCGCGCGTCGACAGGTCTTTCAAATCGGCCACCTGGAGCGGTTCAATCCCGCGGTCATTTCCGCCGCATCCGTGTTGAAGGAGCCGAGGTTCGTCGAATGCCATCGGCTCGGCATATTCGGGGGGCGCGGGACGGACGTGGACGTGGTGCTCGACCTGATGATCCACGACATCGATCTCATTTTGTCCTTCGTTCGATCGCCTGTCGCCCGGATCCAAGCCGTAGGTGTTCCGGTGATCTCCCCGAATATAGACATCGCGAACGCAAGGCTTTCCTTCGCCAACGGATGCGTGGCCAACGTGACGGCAAGCAGGGTATCCGCACGCAAGCAGCGAAAGATCCGGATTTTCCAGGAAGACGCCTATCTGGCGATGGACTTCGTGGAGCACACCATCCAGATTTACAGACGGATCTTCCCTCAGGGGCAGGGGGGTACGGCGGAAATCACGGGGGAACTGCTCGAAACGGAAAAGGGGGACGTCCTGCGGGACGAGATCCGTTCCTTTGTCGATTGCGCAAGGACAGGGGCCGCCCCCCGCGTTTCCGGCGCCGACGGGCTCGCCGCTCTCGAGGTCGCCTTCCGTATCCTTCGGAAGATGAAGACCTGTTGAAGCAGCCGGCGAAGACCCTGTTTATTCTCTGCGGGGAGCCCTCCGGGGAGACGTATGCGGTGCGGGTCGCCCGCGCATTCCGGAAAAGGTTTCCCGGTGCTCCGATGGAGGGGATCGGGAGCGATCGCCTGGCGAGGGAAGGGGTGGCCATCCTTCTGGATTACGGGGACATCTCCGTGGTCGGGATCACGGAGGTGATTCGCCGCCTGCCCGGGATATTCCGGGCGCTGCGCGCCGCTGTGCGGAGGGTGACGAGGGCCGATGTGGGGGCGCTGCTTCTCGTCGACTTTCCCGAGTTCAATTTCCGGGTAGGGAAAAAGGCGAACGCCAGGGGGATCCCCGTGATCTATTATATTCCCCCGCAGCTCTGGGCGTGGAGGGAGAATCGTGCCCGGGAGCTGGCGCGGTTCACCAGGGGCGTGGTCGTTCCCTTTCCTTTCGAGGAACCGTTTCTCAAGGAAAAAGGCGTGAACGTGCGATTCGCCGGTCATCCCCTGCTCGACGAACTTGCCCCCTATCTCGATGTCCCCCCGGACCCGGGAAGATTCGGGATCCCGGAGGGGAAGAGGATCGTGGGTCTTCTGCCCGGCAGCCGCCCGGGGGAGATTCGCTCGCACTTCCCCGCGATGGTCGAGGCGGCGCGGAGAATCGCGGGGCGTTTTCCCGATACGCACTTCGTCGTCCCGCTGGCTGCGCCGGGATTCCGGGAGGCGATCCTGGCCCGGTTGACGGGAAGCGACCTCCCTCTGACAATAGTGGAAAACGACCGGTATGTTCTTTTCCGGACGATGACGGCTGCCTTGTCCGCCTCCGGGACGGCGACCCTCGAACTGGCGTTGCTCGGGGTTCCGCCCGTGATCATCTACCGGACATCACCGGTTACCTACCGGATCGGCAAGAAGCTGGCGTTGGTCACGAACATCGGTCTGCCCAACATCGTGGCGGGGCGGAAATTCCTGCCGGAGCTGATCCAGGACGAGTGCACCCCCGACACCATGGCCCGGGAGATGGGGGACCTGCTGACCGACGACAGAAGGCGGGAGGAACTGGCGGAGACGTGTCGGACCCTGCGGGGAGTCCTGGCCGGGACGGGCCCGTCGGAGGCGGTGGTGGAGATGCTTGCGCAGGAGACGGGTGCGGTATGGGGATGACGGTCTACCGGCGCATGCTCGCCTATGTCCGTCCGTACATGCCGCGGCTCGTGCTCGCGATGGTGTTCATGGTCATCGTGTCCTCCTTCCGGGGCGCGATCGCCTTTCTCGTAAAGCCCGCGCTGGACGATATCTTCATCAACAAGGACGCCACCCGGCTCGCCATCATCCCCCTGCTCGTCCTGGGGGTCTACCTGACCAAGGGTGTATGCGAGTTCGCCCAGAGCTATCTGATGAGCGGGGTCGGCCAGCGGGTTATCCGGGACATCCGCGACCACCTCTACCGCCACATGCAGTCCCTTTCCCTCTCCTTCTACATGAAGCATCCCACCGGCGTGCTGATGTCCCGGGTTACCAACGACGTCGGGCTCATGCAGGGGGCCGTGACGGAGGCGGTCACGGGACTCATCAAGGACGTATTTTCCGCGCTCTTCCTCGTGGGAGTCAATTTTTACCGTGACTGGAAACTGGCCCTGGTCGCCCTCGTGGCGTTTCCCCTCGCTTTCTGGCCTATCGCTCGCTTCGGCCGGAAGCTCCGAAGGACGAGCATCCGGACCCAGGAGGTAACGGGGGGGCTGACCTCTCACCTGCAGGAAACGATCAGCGGCGCGAAACTCGTGAAGTCCTTCGGAGCCGAGGAGTATGAGGTGGACCGGTTCGCAACCCGCAACGACAAGCTGTTCCGCCTGAGCATGAAGGTGGTGAAGGTCCAGGCGATGACCTCCCCCCTCTCGGAGATGTTCGCGGGGGTGGGCGCCGCGGCGGTCATCTTCTACGGCGGGTACAGCGTCGTGAACGGCCAGAGCACGCCGGGGAACTTCTTCTCCTTCCTGACCGCTCTTTTCATGCTCTACGAGCCCGTCAAGAGCCTGTCCCGGATCAACAACGTGATTCAGCAGGGGATCGCCGCCGCCAGCCGGGTATTCGAAGTCCTGGACACGCTGCCCGATGTCAGGGAGAAAAAAGATGCGCCGGACCTGGCGGGAATCGAAAAGGGAATCGAGTTCGATCACGTCGATTTCCGGTATTCCGAGCAAGGGGAGTACATCCTGAAGGACATCTCCTTCCGGGTTCCTCCCGGCACGCTGGTGGCCATCGTGGGCTCGAGCGGGGCCGGCAAGACCACGCTCGTCGATCTGCTGCCCCGGTTCTACGATCCCGAAAACGGGGCGATCCGGATCGACGGCACGGACATCCGGGACGTATCCCTTGCCTCGCTGCGCTCCCGGATCGGGATCGTCAGTCAGCACACGATCCTGTTCAACGATACCGTTCGTAACAACATCGCCTACGGGATGCCGGACGCGCTGATGGAGAAAATCGAGGAGGCGGCGCGCAGGGCGAACGCGCACGGATTTCTCTCCCGGATGCCGCAGGGGTACGAGACGGTCATCGGCGAACAGGGACTGAAACTGTCCGGCGGGGAAAGGCAGCGCGTCGCCATCGCCCGGGCGATCCTCAAGGACGCCCCGATCCTGATCCTGGACGAGGCGACCTCGGCCCTCGACACCGATTCGGAAAACGTGGTCCAGGAGGCGCTCGAGCACCTCATGCGGGGAAGGACCACCTTCGTGATCGCCCACCGGCTCTCCACGGTCCGCAACGCCGACGTGATCCTGGTGGTCGAGGAGGGGCGAATCATCGAGAGCGGGGGGCACGGGGAGCTCCTGGCGCGGGAGTCGCGTTACCGCTCGTTCTATCTGAAGCAGTTCGAGGAGAGGAAGTCTGGTGGGGAAGCCCGGCCTGGCAGCAACTGAAGGGAAGGGGAAACGGTTCCTCCCGGGCAGCCAGGCGCACCTCATGTACAACCTGGCCCTCAAGTGCGCCCTGGTCCTTACCGCGCCCGCGTGGATCCCCTGGATGATCCTCTCCGGGAAGCGAAGGAAGAATTTTACGGCCCGTCTCGGGATTTCCCTCGACCGTATCCCCCCTCCCGGGGAAAGGAGTCGGATCTGGATCCATGCGGTCTCGGTGGGGGAGACCCTCTCGGCGGTCCCCCTTGTCCGGTTGCTCGGGGAAACGATTCCCTCCACGGAACTCTTCTTCTCGACGGTAACGATTACCGGGCAGGAAGTGGCAGGAAAAGCGCTTGCCGGCCTCGTCGAGAAGACGTTTTTTTTCCCCTTCGACCTCCCCCGCATTACCGGGAAATTCCTCGACCGGATCGGGCCGGACGTCGTGGCGATCCTCGAGACGGAGATCTGGCCGAACTTCCTCGGAGAGTGCGCGAAGCGGGGGATTCCCGTGGTCATCCTGAACGGGAGGATCTCGGAACGCTCGTTTCGTGGGTACGGACGGGTGCGTTTCTTTTTCGCAGGAGTCCTTGCATGCGTTACCGCCGTCGCCATGCAGACGGAAGAGGATGCCCGCAGGATGATCGCCCTCGGCGTCGATCCGGAGAAGGTTACGGTCACGGGAAACATGAAATTTGACGTGTCGTTTTCCCCGGACTTCGATTCGCCTTTTCTTTCCTGGCTGCAAGGCGAGAAAGACAAGGGGACCGCATGGATCGTCGCAGGGTCGACACACGAGGGAGAGGAGGATGCGGTGCTTTCCGCGTTCACGGCTGCACGTTCGGTCAACCGCTCGGCCCGCCTCCTGCTCGCTCCCCGGCACCCCGAGAGGTTCGACGCCGTGGTGGAGCTTTGCGAGCGGCGGGGCTGGGAAGTTGCGCGAAAGTCGCGAATCGCTTCCGGGGAGGAAAAAGAGAACTCCTCTCCGGTCGTCGTTCTGGACACTGTCGGGGAACTGCTGGCCGCGTACGCAGCAGCGGGCATCGCTTTCGTGGGAGGCAGCCTTGCCCGGATGGGGGGGCACAACATTCTCGAGCCCGCCCTGTTCGGGGTCCCTGCCGTCACGGGGCCCCACATGGGGAATTTCCGGGAAATCACCGACCTGTTCACCCGGGGGGATGCGGTGATGACGGTGCGGGACGAGACCGACCTTTGCCGGAGGCTTAAGGAGTGGGCGGCCGATCCCGCCCCGTTTGCGGAGATGGGGGGGCGCGCGAAACGCCTTCTGGAAACGCTGCGCGGCGCCACCGGCAGAAACGCCGCGCTGGTCGCCGGCGGACTGTCCCGGCGCGTGGGGGTAGCGCCATGATGGGGGTGATCGCCAGGGGGAGGAGGCGCCTCTACGGCGCGGGGATTCTTCGGTCCTGTTCCCTCCCCCGTCCGGTGGTGAGCGTGGGAAACCTGACGGCGGGCGGTTCGGGGAAGACGCCCCACGTCCAGTTTCTCGCCGGGTGGCTTTCCGGCCAGGGGGTGCGGGTCGCGATTCTTAGCCGCGGCTACGGGCGGAAGACCGGGGGCGTCCTGTGGGCCTCCCGGAAACAGGGGGGCGAACCGGGCGGCGCTCGCGTGGGTGCCGAGGCGGAACGGGTGGGGGATGAACCGGCATTTCTCGCGTCGACCCTCCCTGGCATACCCGTGGTCGTCGGGGAATCCCGCTTCGCCGCGGGAACGGAATGCCTGCGGGTCCTCGAGGTCGATGCGTTCCTTCTCGACGACGGGTTCCAGCACCTCTCCCTGCGGCGGGACGCCGATATTCTCCTGGTCGATGCAGGGGGGGGGCTGGGGAACGGGCGGACCCTGCCGTTCGGTCCGCTCCGGGAACCGCCGGACCACGCCCGCTTCGCGGACGCCCTCATCGTCACCCGTTGCGAAACCGCCGACCACGGCAGGGAGGCGGTCGGCGCCGTACCGTTTCCCCCGGAAAGACCCGTGGCCTTCTCCCGGATCGTTCCGCGCGCCCTCGTCGACAGAGACGGCGGGGAGAGTGGGCTCCCACTGGTGGGAAAGGAGATCGCGGCCTTTTCGGGTATCGCACACAATAACCAGTTCGAGGAGATCCTCCAGGCATCCGGCTTCGTGGTGCAGACCTTTATCGGATTCCGGGACCACCACTGGTACCGCCCGGCCGATCTGGAAAAGATCCGAAACGCCGCCGCCGGACTGCCTGTCGTCACCACGGAAAAAGACATGGTCCGGCTTCCGGCGGAGGTGCCGTTTCCCGTTGATGCCCTCCGGGTGGGTGTGGAGTTTCTTTCCGGATGGGAAGAACTCTCCCGACTCGTACTGGAACGGATCGGCCGGCGGGGGGAACAGTGAGGGAAAAGGCATACCGGGCGGCCCTCCGGCTGGCGGGGATAATTCCCTTGCCGATACGGGCGGTTTTGTTCGAAATGGTGATGCTTTTGATCTGGGCCCTGGATGCAAGGCACCGGAAAATAGGTCGAATAAACCTGCGAATCGCCTTTCCCGAAATGGAGGACAGGGAAGCGGCACGGATCGTTCGTCTCTGCTTCCAGAGGATGGGGACGGCAGCGGCCGAGTTTGTTCACCTACCGAAGATGGACAGGAAATACATCGAGGAGCACGTTCGCATCGAGGGGGTCGAACATCTCCGGCGAAGCGAGCAGGAACGGGGCCTGGGGGTGCTTGCGATGACGGCGCATTTCGGGAACTGGGAGCTCGCCTCGCACGCGTACGGTACGGCGATCGCCCCCGTGGCGTTCATCGTCCGGCCGCTGGATGACCCGGCCTGGGATCGGATCGTGGCGGAGCGGAGGGAGTGCGTCGGAAACCGTTTGATCCGGAAATTCGACTCCGCGAAAGCGGTGATGCGGGAGGTCCGGCGCGGAACGATGGTCGGGATCCTGATCGATCAGAATGTGGACAGGCACAAGGGGGTGCTCGTCGAGTTCTTCACAAAGAAAGCGTATACCTCCGACGGGATCGCCCGGATGGCCCTCGCGCTCCGCACGAACGTCCACCCGGGGTTCATCTTCCGGAATCCGGAGAGGAAGTTCCATCATACCTTGCGATTCGGGCCAGCGGTTCCGATGGATCCGGAAGCGCCGCGGGAGGAGGAGGTGCTCCGCCTTACGCGCCGGTGCAACGAGGAGCTGGAGAAAGCGATCCGGGAAGCCCCCGCGCAGTGGCTCTGGCTCCATCGGAGGTGGAAGACGAGGCCGCCGGGAGAGCCTGACCTGTATCGGGAGGCCCAATGAAGGGGGTTGTGTTTCTCGACCGGGACGGCACGCTGATCGAGGACGTGGGGTATCTGTCCGATCCGCGGAAAATACGGGAGATCCCCGGGGCGGCGGAGTCGCTTCTGCGCCTTTCGGCGAATGGATACGCCCTTGCGGTCGTCTCCAATCAGGCGGGCCTGGCGAAAGGAAAATTCGGGAAAGAGCAGGGGGAAGAGGTGCACCGGGCGTTCGTCGCCCTTTTCCGCGCGAAGGGTGTCGAATTTGCTGCCGTGGAATACTGCCCCCATCACCCGGACGGATCGGTGGAGGAGTACCGCGCCGTATGCGGGTGCCGAAAACCATCTCCCGGAATGGCGGAGAAGGTGCTGGCGCGGCTTACGAAATCGGCTTCGTATACGATGTGGATCGTCGGTGATAAAATGACCGATGTGCTGATGGGGCGCAACCTGCGGGCGAAAACCATACTTGTGGCGACAGGATACGGGATATCGGAGCACAGGGAGGGGAAACGGCGTGGCCTTGGGCCGGACGCCTTCCTCCCCAGCATTCGGGAGGCGGCGGAGTGGATCCTGTCGGAAGGGAAAACGGGGTGAACGGGTCGATGTCCACGGGAAACCGGGCATGGCGTCGCTCTTTGCTGCTCGCCGCGGCACTCGTCCTCCTGGCGACCGGTTGTTACCGCGCGACGCATCAGACCGCACAGGAGGCCGCGCCGCCGGTTGCGGCGACCGGTGATTCGGAGCCTGCGGCGAAGCCGGCGGAGGGTACCGTCGCTTCTCTCCCACCGCAGGAACCGCACCCTTCGCCCGGAGAAGCCTCTTCCTCGATCCCGAAGGTTTCCCCGCCGGAGACGGCTCCGGAAGAACCCACTGCAGAATCGCCCCCGGAACCCTCCCGCCAGTCCGACGCCGGGAACCCTCCGGAGAAGGATACGACCACGGCGGGATCATCGCTGGAGACGGCCGGAATGGGGAAGGAGGCGCCGTCTTCGGGCGAAGAGGCAACGGTGGCAGCCCTGCCCCCGCGGATGGGACCGGCCGCTCCCGTTCCCGGCGCGGGTACCGAGGGAGCCAGGGTCGACATCGTCATGCTTCCGGAGGAGAGGGTGTTTTCCCAGGAAGGCCCGCTCTGGGCGAGAGAGAAGGAAGACCTTGTCTACAAGGTGGAGTTTCTGGGCATCACGATGGGGTATGCCCGGTTCTCCTTCCTGGGGAAGGTACTCCTGTCGGGAAAGGAGGCGTACCATCTCCGCGTGCGCGCTTGGACCTCGGACTTTCTCTCGGTGATCTACCCGATAGACGACACGATCGACTATTATCTGGATGTACAGACGATTGCCCCGCTTCGGCAGGAGTTCGAAAGAAGCCGGAAAGAAGACTACGTGTCCATCTATGACCAGGAAAAAGGGAAGATCGTCAACCGATACAAGAAGGACGGGAGAATCCAAAAGAAAGTCGATGTCGTCCCCAACGTGTACGACCCCGTCTCGGTAGTGTACTACTTCCGCAGCCGGGAGCTTTGGTCCTGGGAGGAGGAACGGCCGATGTACGCAGGGAAAAAATTGTGGGAGGTATCGGCCAAACCCCTGGGGTACGAAAAGATCCGGACGGAACAGGGGGAGGTCGACACGATGATCTTCGAGCCAGTAATCCGCAGGGGAGGCAAGGTCGAGGACAAGGGGAAGCTTCGGATCTGGATCTCCCGGGACGAGCGCCATGTTCCCGTCCGTCTGTACGCGAAGATCAAGAAGATACGAACCTGGACGCTGGTGGGGGAACTGCTGCCCGGCCAGCAGGGAGGGTAGCCCATGGACGAGGAACTGCTGGAGATCCTGGCTTGCCCGAAGTGCAAGGGAGGGCTTTTGCTGACCCCGGAGGAGTCCGAACTCCGTTGCGAGGCGTGCCGCCTGGGATACCGCATCGACGACGGGATTCCCATTCTCCTCATCGACGAAGCGACCCCGTATGAATGACGACGGATTCATCGCCCGGGCGTTCGGATACATCGGGCGGTTTCCCTCCTGCCGCCTCCTGGTGGTCGGGGATATCATGCTGGACGAGTACGTCTGGGGGGACGTAAGGAGGATCTCCCCGGAGGCCCCGGTCCCGGTCGTCGCCGTGATCCGGGACACCCGGACGCTCGGAGGGGCGGCCAACGTGGCGCTGAACGTCGCCTTGCTGGGAGCGGGAGTGGACGTTGCCGGCCTCGTGGGAGCCGACCCGGCGGGCCGCGAGATCGCGCGCATGCTGCGGACCCGGGGCATCGGCGTGGCGGGACTCGTTGTTGACCCGGATCGTCCGACGACTGTCAAGACGCGCGTCATCGCCCACCAGCAGCAGGTGGTCCGCGTCGACCGGGAAAAGAAGGAGCCCCCGACCGACAAGGCCCGCAATGCGCTCAAAACCCGCGTGCTCGCGGCGCTCGGCCGGGCGGACGGGGTGGTCCTTTCCGACTACCGGAAGGGCGCCCTCTCCCGCGAGCTCGTGGAGGAGGTGGCCGCGGCGGCGAGGAAGAAGGGGGTGTTCGTCGCGGTCGACCCGAAACAGACCGATTTCGCCTATTACCGCGGATGCACCGTGATAACTCCCAACAGGACCGAGGCCGAGGCAGCGCTCGGGGGCCGGGAGCTTCGGGGAGACCTGGCGATCTGGAAGGGGGGAAAGGCGCTCCTGCGGAAGACGGGAGCAAACGCGATTCTTCTGACCCGGGGGGAGGAAGGGATGAGCCTGGTCGAACGCGGCCGCCGGCCTTTCTTCCACATACCGGCGCAGGGGCGCCAGGTGTTCGACGTGACCGGCGCCGGGGACACCGTGATCGGCACCCTTGCGACGGGATTGGGCGCGGGGGCGCCGCTTCGGGATGCCGCCCTCCTTGCGAACGTGGCCGCCGGGGTCGTCGTGGGCGAGGTGGGGACCGCGCCCATCACAGCGGAAAAGCTTGCCCGGGCCCTTCGGATGCGGGAGAAGGAGCGCGAGGCGGCTCTCGCGGAAACGGGAGGCGCGACGCGGGGTGGGGGAAGGGAGCCCTCCTCCCGTTGAGCCAACGGAAAATCCCTCCGGCAGCCAGGTTGCTGTTCTCGGTGATCTACCGGGACGACGAGGATTTCGAAAAGGCCGTCCGGACGATCCATGGGCGGATCGGGAGAATCGAATACGCAAGCGGTCCGTTTCCCTTCGACCGGTCCGATTATTACGAAAGGGAGATGGGGGCGCCGCTGTTCCGCCGGTTTCTCCTGGCGGCCGATGATGTGGTACGGGAGGACCTGGTGCAGGCGAAACTTGCCGCAGAGTCGATCGAGTCGGAATTCTCGGTCGACGGGAAGCGGAACGTGAACATCGACCCGGGGCTGCTGACGGACGAGAACGTCGTCCTCGCCACGGGGAAAAACTACAGCCACCGGATCTACCTGCGCGACGGGGTATTCGCGGACCTGACGCTCGTCTTCGAAAAGGGGGAGTACCGGCCGTTGCCGTGGACGTACCCCGACATTGCGTCGCCGGAGATCCGCACCTTCCTTACGATGCTGCGCACGCTTTGCCGGGCAGGGGAAAAACGGGGACGGAAAGGGGAATCCTGCGGATGTGGATGAGCATGACCGGGTTCGGAAGGGGAGACCGTCACGGCGAGGACATCCTGGTGACCGCGGAGGTCCGGTCCGTCAACCACCGGTTCCTGGACATCCATGTGCGGTGTCCCGCGAGATTTTTTTCGTGGGAACAGCGAATCCGGTCGATGGTCAGGCAGGTGCTCCGGCGGGGAAAGGTGGACGTCTTTCTCAACATCCGGGAGTGGGGCCGGGCGGGAACCGCCGTCCGGGTGAATCACGGGCTTCTCTCCTCGTTCCTCGCGGAGGCGAACCGGATACGGGAGGAGTATTCCCTGCCGATGGAACTTTCGTTCCGCGACCTGGTCGGGGTACCCGACATCTTCGTGTTCGCCCCGGAGGGGAACGACCCGGCGGAGGCGAATTGGGTTCTCGGGGAGGGTGCGGTGCGGGATGCCCTGTCGATGCTCGTCTCGTCGAGGCGGGAGGAGGGGGGGCGGCTCCGCGACGTGATCGTGCAGGCGGTTACGAAGTTGCAGGGCCTGTCGGCGGAGATTTCCGGTCTTTCCGCCGAGAACAAGGAGCTTGTCCGGGCCCGGTTCCGCGAGCGGATCGAGGCCCTTTCCGGCGAGGCAGGGGTCGACCCCGCGCGCGTGCAGCAGGAGGCGGCATTCCTTATCGACCGGCTGGACATCTCCGAGGAATGCGACCGGCTGTCCTCCCACCTGTCGGGCATGGAGGGGCTGATGGCGATCGCCGGAGAGGCGGTGGGGAAGCGGTTCGATTTCCTCGTCCAGGAAGCGTTCCGGGAACTGAACACGGCATCGTCCAAGTCTGCGCACGCGGGCATATCGGAGAGGGTGGTCGCCGGGAAGACGGAGCTGGAAAAGATCCGGGAACAGATCCAGAACGTGGAGTGACGCATGGAGAAGGGGGACGTCATCGTCATTTCTGCCCCGTCCGGTTCGGGGAAGACCACCATCTGCCGGATGCTCGTCAAACGACTCGATAACATGGAACTTTCCATATCCTATACCACCCGTCCCCGGAAGCAGGGGGAGGTGGACGGTACCGACTATTATTTCATCGAGCCGGAAAAATTTGATAAAATGACAGTTTCACGGGAGTTTCTGGAATTCGCCTCCGTGTACGGACACCGTTACGGGACTTCGCGGGAGGCGGTTCGTTCCATCGTCTCCCGCGGGAAGGACGCCGTCCTGGAGATCGACGTCCAGGGCGGAAAAAAGGTGAAGAAGGAACTTCCGGGCGCAATCCTGATCGCCGTCTTTCCGCCCGACCGGCGTTCCCTCGAGAACAGGCTGATCGGGAGAGGAAGGGACAGCGCCGAGGAGGTGAGAGCTCGCCTCCGGGCTTCGGACGACGAGGCGCGGGAGCTCCTTTCGTACGATTACCTCGTGGTGAACGACGACCTCGAGGCGGCGGTGAGCAGGGTGGAGTGGATCGTGCGCGCGGCCCGCCTCCGGCGGGAGCGGGCGTTCGATAGGCTGGCGAATATCTTTGACGGAAGCGGAAAGGGAAAACCATGGCGCGAGTGACGGTTGAGGATTGCCTTGAGAAAGTGGAAAGCCACTTTGAACTGACCGTTGTGGCGGCGAAAAGGGCCAAGCAGCTCCTGGGCGGGGTGGGAGCATCGATTGACACATCTCATCGGAGGGACAAGCCCACCGTGGTGGCGCTCCGCGAGATTGCCCAGGGGACGGTGCGGGTCAAGCGATAACGCCGTAGCCCGCGATGCTCCGACTCAACGACATCATCGACCGCATCCAGGCTTCCCGGCCGACGGCCAACATCGAGCTCATCCAGAAGGCCTACGTTTTCACGGCGAAGGTTCACCACGGACAGTTGCGAGAATCGGGGGAGCCCTACCTCATTCACCCCCTGAACGTCTCCTACATTCTGGCCGAATGGAACCTGGACGACGAAACGATCGCCACGGGCCTGCTCCACGACACCGTGGAGGACACGGTTGCCACCATCGACGAGATCCGGGAGCTGTTCGGGGAACATGTCGCCGAGCTGGTGGACGGGGTCACCAAGATCAGCCGTGTCGTCATCTCGGACGTGGCCGACCAGAAGGCCGAATCCCTCCGGAAGATGATCCTCGCCATGGGGAAGGATATCCGCGTGATCCTCGTCAAGCTCGCGGACCGGATCCACAACGTGCGGACGATCGATCACCTCTCTGCGGACCGGCAGGTTGCCAGCGCCCGCGAAACCCAGGAAATCTACGCCCCGATCGCGAGCCGCCTCGGAATGTCCCGCGTGAAGATGGAGCTCGAGGACAAATGCTTCGCGATCCTCCACCCGGACGATTACCGGGAGCTTGTCCGTGCCGCCGACGAACGGAAGCGCGGCCGGGAGGAGCACATCCAGAAGGTGATCACCCTCCTGGAAGGAAAGCTTCGTGAAGCCAAGGTCGATGCGTCGGTCACGGGCCGCTCCAAGCACATCTCGGGCATCTTCACCAAGATGGCGAGGCAGGAGATCGACTTCGAGCAGATCTACGACCTCCTCGGGTTCCGCATCATCGCGAAGACGATCCGGGAGTGCTACGAGGCGCTCGGCATCGTGCACAGCCTGTTCCGCCCCGTCCCGGGGAGATTCAAGGACTACATCGCGATGCCCAAGGCGAACTTCTACCAGTCCCTCCACACCACGGTGTTCGGACTCAACGCCGAGCTGATGGAAATCCAGATCCGTACCGAGGAGATGCACGGCCTGGCGGAGTACGGGGTCGCGGCGCACTGGCGGTACAAGGAAGGGAAGCAGGTCACGGACAAGGGCGACCAGATGTTCGTGTGGCTCCGCCAGATCCTCGAGCTGCAGCAGGAAATGAAGGATCCGCGGGAGTTTCTCGACACCGTGAAAGTCGAGCTCTTCCCCGAGGAGGTGTACGTGTTCACCCCCCGCGGGGACGTGAAGGAGCTGCCGCGCGGCGCGACGCCCATCGATTTCGCCTACGCGATCCACACCGAGGTCGGGAACCAGTGCGTCGGAGCGAAGGTGAACGGGAGGATGGTTCCTCTCAAGGTGTCCCTGAAGAACGGGGACGTGGTCGAGATCATCACCAACGCGTCGCACAAACCGAGCCGGGACTGGCTAAAGATCGCCAAGACCAGCAGGGCGCTCAACAAGATCCGCGCGTTCATCCGGCAGGAGCAGCAGGAGCACAGCCTGACGGTGGGACGCCAGATCCTGGAGCGGGAGCTGCGAAAGCATTCCCTCTCCCTGGCGAAGACATTGAAGTCCAAGGAGTTCGCGGAAGTCCTCGAGGAAAACCGCTTCAAGGCCGCTGACGACTACTGCATCGCCCTCGGGTACGGGAAGACCTCCCTGTTCCCGCTGCTGCGACGCCTTGTCCCGCCGGAACAGCTGCAGGAAAAGGGGAAGGAGTCCCGACTCGAAGCCCTCATCAAGCGCGTCACCACGAGGAAGCAGAGCGCGATCATCGTCAAGGGTGTGGACGACATCTTCGTCCGCCTGGCGAACTGCTGCCATCCCGTGCCCGGTGACCCCATCGTCGGGTTCATCACAAGGGGACGGGGGGTGACCATCCACGCGAGGAACTGCCCGAAAGCCCTGGAGACGGACCCCGGCCGGGCGATCGAGGTGGCGTGGGAGGAGGGGACAAAGGCCGCCCATCCCGTGAAGCTGAAGGTCATCTGCGCGGACAAGCCCGGGCTGCTCGCCGACATCTCCCGGACCATCACGGCGAGCGACGTCGACATTCGCCGCGCCGTGGTCATGACCACGCGGGACAAACGAGCCATCTGCAGCTTCGAGGTCGCGGTAAGCAACGCAAAGCATCTTGCCACACTGATCAAGTCGATCGAGAAAGTAAAAAACGTCTATTCCGTGGAGCGGGGGAAGGGGTAGGAGATGCGGGAAACGGTGCGAACGGGCAAGGCGCCGGCGGCCATCGGGCCCTATTCCCAGGCCATCCTTTCGGGGGGCTTCCTGTTCTGTTCGGGGCAGATTCCGCTCGACCCCGCCACGGGGAAGATGGTCGAAGGAGGAATAGAGGCCCAGACCGAACGGGTGCTGCGCAACCTGGCCGCGGTTCTGGAGGCGGGCGGCGCCTCCCTAAAGTCGGTCGCCAAGACGACCGTCTATCTCGTCGACCTGTCCGATTTTCCGGCGATGAACGCGGTGTACGGAACGTTTTTCCCGGAAAACCCGCCGGCGCGCGCGACCATCCAGGTGGCGAAGCTTCCGGCGGGAGCGCTGGTGGAAATCGACGCGGTTGCGTTGGTCGGATGAATCAGAGGGCTTTCGTTATCCGCCCGGACTTGATGCACTGCGTGCAGACGTGAACGCGGCGAACGGTTCCGTTGGTGACCATCTTCACCCGTTGCACGTTGGGCTTCCATTTTTTCCGGGAACGGTTGTTGGCGTGGGAAACGCTGTTCCCGAAATTGGGTCCTTTTCCGCAAATCGAGCACTTGGCCATGGTATCCTCCGGAATGAAAACCAAAGGAAAATATCACGGATGCTAGGGCGAAGGCAAGATCAATTTCGGTTGGGAGCCCCACGGAAAAAGAACAGGGTTCGCCTGGCCGCCATCACCTTGGTCCTCCTCCTTGCCACCGGTGCGGCGATTCCCCACCTTCTTGCGCGTGGCGAGGCGCCTTCATCTGGAGAGGCGGCGGACGCCATCCTTGTGCTGGTCGGCGGGGAGAACCGGATCCCCGAGGGTTTTCGCGCCTGGAAAGAGGGGAAGGGGAAGGAGCTTTTCATCCTCGGGGCGGGGCGGGAGGCAACGCTTTCGAGCATTCTTCCCGCGGGCACGGAAGTTTCTCCCGCAGAGCTCCTGAGGATCCACATCGAGGGGTGGTCGGAGAACACGCTGGAAAACGCCTTCTCGGCAAAATCGGCCGTGGTTTCCGGGGGGTACCGGGAGGTGATTCTCGTGACCTCCGACTACCACGTTCCAAGGGCCTACCTCGCCTTGCGAAAGGTCCTGCCCCCCGGCGTTTCGATATCGGTGATCCCGGTGGTCTCGAACTGGAGGCGAAAGGGAGCGTGGCGCCGGCTGCCGCGCCTGTTCCTCGTGGAGGGGTGGAAATACTGGGGGTACCTCTTTTTCCTGCGCTGGGAATGACGGAGGAATCTACACGTCCGGGTTCCGGTGGAAAAACTCGGGGATTTTCGGCTCCCCCCGGACCTTGACCCTTCTCCCCTCGACCGCGAGCTTTCCCGAGAAGAACAGGCGGATCGCCATCGGATAGATCCGGTGCTCCTGCACGAGAATCCGCGCCGCGAGCGTGTCCTCCGTGTCGTCGTCGTATACGGGGACGATTGCCTGCACGATGATGGGGCCGGTGTCGACGCCTTCGTCGAGGAAATGAACGGTGCACCCCGAAAAGCGGACCCCGTGGGCGAGCGCCTGCCCGGGTCCGTGCGTCCCGGGAAAGGAGGGGAGGAGCGCGGGGTGGATGTTCAGGATCCGGTTCGGAAAGGCGCGGACGAAGACCGGAGTGAGAACCCGCATGAAGCCGGCCAGGCAGACCAGATCCTCCCCGCTTCCCCGGATGACCTCGACCAGTCTCGCATCGAATTCCTCCCGTGTCGCAAACCCTTTGTGGTCGACCACTTCCGTGGGGATGCCGTGCTTCTTCGCCCGGACCAGCCCATACGCATCCGCCCTATTGCTGATGACGATTCCGACCTGGCAGGGGATATCCCCTCTCTCGGAGGCGTCGATAATCGCCTGCAGGTTGGACCCGCTTCCCGAGACGAGCACGGCAATCGACGGTCTTTCGCTCATGATTTCCCTCCCGTAAACAAGACTCCGGGCTCCCCGCGCTTTTTCTTTCGGACCTCCCCGATCGAAAAGGCGGGGATGCCCCTCCTGCGGAAGTGGCGTAACGACCTGTCCGCATCCACGGGGCGCACCATCAGGACCATGCCGACCCCCATGTTGAATGTCCGATACGCCTCGGTCTCGGGAAGACGCGCCGACTCGACGAGGGTGGGGAAGACCGGCGGCACCGTCCAGGTTCCCTTTTCCACCACCGCAACCAGTCCGCGGGGAAGGACTCTCGGGAGGTTTCCGATGATCCCGCCCCCCGTGATGTGCGCCATGCCGCAAATTCTTACCTTCCGGAAAAGGGAGAGCACCGGTCGAACGTAGATCCTCGTGGGGCGAAGCAGTTCCTCGGCCACCGTCGCGCCCCACTCAGGGATCCGGGACGTCACCCGCTTTTTCATCCTCTCGAAGACGATCTTCCGCGCAAGCGAATACCCGTTGCTGTGAAGCCCCGAGGAGGAAAGCCCGATCAGGGCGTCTCCCGGCCGCACGGCGCTCCCGGTAATGATCCGCTTCCTGTCGACGGCCCCCACCGCGAACCCCGCCAGGTCGAATTCCCCCGCTGCATACACGGAGGGCATCTCGGCGGTCTCTCCTCCGAGTAAGGCGCATCCGGCCTGCCGGCATCCCTCCGCGATCCCCGATACGATCTCGGCACCGTCGCGCGCGGAGAGCTTTCCCGTGGCGTAGTAATCGAGAAAGAACAGAGGTTCGGCGCCGTGTACCAGGATGTCGTTCACGCACATGGCCACGAGGTCGATGCCCACCGTCCCGAACCGCCTCGCCATCGCGGCGACCTTCACCTTGGTCCCCACGCCGTCCGTGCCCGCTACGAGTACGGGATCGCGGTATTTCCCCGCGGGGAACCGGAAGAATCCGGCGAACCCTCCGATGCCACCCAGAACCTCCCTGCGGTGCGTCGTCCTGACGATCGGGCGGATGAGGGAAACCAGGCGGTCCCCCTCGTCGATGTTCACGCCGGCGGAGGCGTAGGTGACCGGTTTTTTCACGATTTTTCCCCTCGAACGACCCCAGAATGCACCCCCACGTTACTGATTCGTCCCGCTCAATGTCAATGCTTTTTCCCCCCGCATTTTGTACAATGAACCGGTTTTTACGGGAATTTATCAGGCGTGAGGGAATGGCGAAGAAGGTCGGCATCGTGATTCTCGGCGACGAGGTGCTCAAGGCCGAGATCCGGGAGAGCAACATCGCCTACATGCTGCCCGTTCTCAACCGGTGGGGGGCGGAGGTGGTGCTTTGCGCCATTCTCCCCGACGACGTGCCGACCGTTGTGCGTCACCTGCGCTCGTACCTTTCCGAAGTCGATCTGCTGATCCTGACGGGCGGAATCGGCCCCACGCCGGACGACATCACGCGGGAGGCCGTGGCGGCCGTCGCCGGGGTGCCGCTCGTCGTCCACCCGGAGGCGAAAGCCCGTCTCGAGGCGTACTACGGCGGACAGGTGGACAGCAACAGGATCGTGATGGCGCAGGTCCCGGAAGGTGCGGTTCTCATCCCCAATCCGGTTAGCGGCGCTCCCGGGTTTTTCGTGGGGCGGATGGCCGTCTTTCCCGGAATCCCCCGGATGCTCCACGAGATGTTTATTTGGCTCAAGCCCCTCGTGGAAGGCAAGAGAAATTCCCGGGTGACCCTGTACAGCCAGGCACCCGAGTCCTCCTATGCATCGATCATGCGGGAGACGATCGCCGGTTTCCCGGGAGTGACCATCGGCTCCTACCCCATCCTGGAAGGGGAGTACCGGGTCCGGGTCGTATTCCGTGCCGAGGAGTTCCCGCGGGCGTCGTCATCTGCGGACTATTTCACCAAGCGGATGCGGGCAGCGGGAATGGAGATTTCCCGTCGGGAGGAGGATAGGGGAACCGATGAGGAAGCATAGCCTTCGTCCTGTTTTGGTATCTCTTGCGGCAATGCTCCTGCTTCTTCCCCCCTCCTTCCTTCGGGCGGAAGGGGTAGAAGAGGCGAGGAAGGCGGGCTGGGAGGAGAGCACCCCGGGACGATGGAACTCTTTGCCCGAGAGGAAGGTGGAGGCGGGAGGCGACAGCTTCCGAGCGGATGTCGTCCTGCCCCCGGGGACGGGCGTACTCTGGGAAAAGAAGGTGAACAAGACCCTTTCCCCCGGGGACGCTTTGGTGATCGAAATGGTATCCTCCGGAAGGAACGGAACCTCCCGGGACTACGACCGGTACAAGGCGCATTTTCCCGTGTCGGTAACGGTCGTGTTCGGAAAGGACTCCGTAGACCTTCCGTGGAAGAAACGGATGGGGGATTTCTTCCGGGGCATCTGGAGCGGCTTCTCCCCCGGAGGGATCCGGCTGACCTTCGCCTTCGGCAGCGATGCTCCTGTGGGGTCGATGTACCGCCTGGGGGAGGAAGAGACGGTATTCCTTTTGGGCGGCGAGGAGGAGCTGGGGAAAAGAATCCACGTGTCCCGGGATCTCAAGGAGGATTTCCGGGCGGCATACGGCAGGGACCCCAAGGGACCCGTGACCCGCCTCCTCGTTTCGGCGATACGACCCTCCCGCGAGCGGGGCCCGATCAAAACGGAAATTCACCTTTCCTCCCCGCTTCTACAGTAAGGAAGTTTTCCGCGCACGCGTCGCCCGGAACTTTCCGATTCGAAATCGGAGTTACGATTCTGAGCACTTCTGCCGGGAAAATTAATCAAAAATCGTTCTTATTTTTCAATAGTCGCCTTCTTTTCCCCATAAGTTCCATGCATTAATCCCTCCCTGCGCGGCAGTCCGGACATGCAATATTCAGGCACGCATCTTGTGATGGACCCCTACTACCATCGGCCAGTGCCGGAATTATTACTGAGTAGGAGGAGGAATGGCAAACCGATCGATCGTCCCCGTCCTCGTTTGCCTGCTCCTTGCGGGAAGCATGCTTCTTGCGGGATGCGGAGGAGTCGAGGAGACCAGCGTGGCATCCGTGCCTTCCGGTCCTTCGGGTCCGGTAAGTTTTCTCGCCTGGGACCCGCCGCAGACCTACGAAGACAGCAGCCCACTGGACCCGTACCTGGATCTTGATTACTACGAGTTTTTCATCCGGGCCGACATGAATTTCACCGACAACGACCTGCCGGTGGCCCAGGTGGCGGCCTGCGTGGATATCCTGTCCCCCGACGGACATGTCTATCTGCCGAGCCTGACGACGGATTTCGATCTGGAGAATCTCATGCCGTTTGTCCCCCCGGGACTGAGCGGTTACCTCTCCATCCGGGCGGTCGGGATGAATGGTCAAAAATCGGATTTTTCGCAACCCATTTACTGGAACCTGAACCAGCTTTCCTAAATCACTGCAAGGAGGAAACATGCGAAGAAAACTCATCACCATGGTGTTCGTCTTCCTGCTGGCCATCGGGGTGACGGCTGTCGTTGCGCAGGCGGAAACTCTTTCATGGAACGCCGTAACCACGTACACCGACGGGACCTCGATCGGAAGCACGGCGGTGACGTACCAGGCATTCTGGTCGACGAGCTCCGGCACGTCGGGCCTCAATTCCTTCGGGGCGGCCAACAGCTCGACGTCGAGAACCTTCAATGTGGACACCGAGAGCATGCCGCGCGGCCAGACGATCTACTTCAGATCCAGAGCCACGGTAGCCGGCATCAATTCCGCATATTCTTCAGCCATGTCCTGGGCTGTGCCGGCGGCGACGCCCAAGACTCCGGCGGCCCCGAGCAATCTGCAGATGAATTAGCCAGGAGCCGAAAGCCAGTCTCTCTGTACGGGGGTGGTACCGGGAAGAATCCTTTCCCGGGCCGCCCCCTTCCTTTTCTTTCCTCTTTTTTCGAAAAGTCCCTACAATAAAGAATTCCAAATTCCGTAGGCGGGGGTGGTTCGTTGCGCAAGATCCTTGTCGCCGCAGTAATGATTTTGGTGATTAGTCCCGTTTTGGCACCAGATTGCACAGGCACTTCGTGATCAACGGGAAGAGGTCCTCCTTGCGATGATTGTATCGGAACTCCAGTTCCTTAAGGTAGAAAGGGAACCTTTCCGGGGAGACGCCATGGTATTTCATGATGCGTTCCTTGGCATAACTCCAGAAGCCCTCCAGCCCGTTGATGTATACCCGGCCGCGGGAGAAGTATTTCCCGTGGTCCACGCGAAGGTGTCGATAGCCGCAGAACATGAGCGCGTCGTAGACCTTGTATCGGTCGGTGTAGACGATGCTGCCCCTGCGAACCTTCTTGACGGTGAGGGCGAGCACATCTTTTGCTCGGGTGGTGGGAACCACTTCCACGAAGACTCGTCCCTCCCGCTCCAGAATACCGAAAACAGGGACTTTGCCGGCGGCTCCCCTTCCCCGTTTCCCCTTTCGCTTCCCGCCAAAATACGATTCGTCCACCTCGACTTCGCCGCCCAGGAACAGATCGCCATCGGCGGAATGGGCCAGGATGGCGGAACGGATCGTGTGGGCGGCGTTATATGCCGCATTGTAGGAGAGCCGAAGCTGCTGAGCGATCTTCCGGACGGAGAGTTCCAGCTCGAAGAGCTTGATGAAACGCAGCCACTGTCCGGCGGTAAGATTCCCCCGGTTGATCCAGCGGCCGGAGAAGTCCTGAAAGGTGTAGCGGCATGAGGCACAACGGCGTCGATCATCCGCCAGCCGGTAGAGTTTTCGAGTCCCGCACCGGGGGCAAAACCGCTGATGGTTTCCAAAGCAAAATCCCAGCAGATATTTTCGCGCTGCATTTTCTGATTTTACCAAACGTTCATAGGTGGTTAGGTCCATGGCACCATCCTATCGTTGGTGCCAAAACGTAATCAATCACCATGATTTTATCCTGCGGGTTCGCCTACGGGGCGGATACCGCTCCCAGAGGAGGAAACCCCGTGGTCCTGCTGGAAACGAGCATGGGAAACATCAAGGTCGAAATGAACCCGAAAGAAGCGCCGATCAGCGTGAAAAATTTTCTTTCCTATGTGGAAGGAGGGCATTACGACGGGCTGATTTTTCACCGGGTGATCCGGGGATTCATGATCCAGGGGGGAGGATTCACCAAGGAGATGCGGGAGAAGCGGCCCGCCCATCCGCCCATCAAGAACGAGGCCGGAAACGGGTTGAAGAACGACCGGGGGACGATCGCGATGGCGCGGACCGGGGTGGTCGACTCCGCCACTGCGCAATTCTTCATCAACGTGGTGAACAACGATTTCCTGAACCATGTCGACAATACCCCGCGGGGATTCGGGTACGCGGTGTTCGGCAAGGTGGTCGAGGGGATGGAGATAGTGGACAAGATCCGGGCCGTTCCCACGGGGCGCGTCTCGATGTTCGAGGACGTACCGAAAGAGGCCGTCACGATCCTCCGTGCGACGGTCGTTAAATAGCGGGAGAAAAAAACGCCCGGCCTCCGGGGGGGGCTGGCCGGGCGCGGCGCGCGGATGAGGGGGGAGACTCTCCGGGGCTTCGGTGTTAGGAGAAGAGGATCCCCCGCCTGGTGTTTGACCAGTGCGCGCGTAAAAAAGCCGGGACTTTGATCCACGACTTTTGTTGTTCTGTATACAGTATACGATTTTTCCCCTATTGTCAAACGAAAGCTAATCCCTTTGCGCGCCTGCCCGGGTGCATACAATAGAAATAGACAGGATCGATACGGGACGGGCACAGTGCGTGAAGAAATACTCCTGACGGTGGAAGAGCGCGAGAGCGGGACCCGGCTGGACCGGTTTCTCCGGACCCGGCTCCCGGGGTTGCCATCCCGAAGCGTCCGTTTCGCGATCGAAGCGGGCGAGGTGCGCGTGGACGGGAGAAAGGGGAGAAAAGGGCAATCCCTTGCTCCGGGGCAGGAGGTGGCTGTTTTGCGGATCGCCGACGCGCTGGACTGGCTGCCCGCGCCGGGCGATCTCCCGGGGGCCTCCGTTCTGTTTTCGGACGACTGGGTGGCTGTGCTGGAAAAGCCACCCGACGTCCACACCGAGCCCCACAGGCCGGGGGAGAAGGGGACACTCGCCGGCTACCTGCGCTTACGATTTCCCTCCGTGACAACGGTGTCCTCCCTGCCCGGCCTCACTCTCCTGACAAGGCTTGATTACGCAACCAGCGGCGTCGTTCCCGCGGCGTTGACGAAAGAGGCACTCGATTTTCTCTCCCGGGAACGTGAGAAGGGGGAGATACGCAAGACCTATTACTGCCTTGTTACCGGAGCGATCGGGAAGGAGATGACCCTGTCCTACCGGATCGACGCCGAAGGGGGAGAAACCGTGAGAGTGAGAAAGGGGTTCCGGGATCCGGACCCGGTGCGTTGGACGACCGTAAGGCCTGTGCGGGGAGACGGTTCCGTGACGCTTGTCAGAGCGGAGATCTCCCGGGGGAAACGTCACCAGATCCGGGCGCATCTGGCGGCGGCCGGCTTCCCGGTGGTCGGGGACAGGAAATACGCGGCGGTGCCTCCGGAGGGGGCGGGAAAGAGAAGACTGATGCTGCACGCGGCGGAAGTTGCGTTTCTCCACCCGGGAAAGCGGGAGCGGATGGCGGTGTTTTCTCCCGTACCTGAGGATTTCGACGTTATTTGATTGATTCGAGGCGGGATTCGAGTTCTTTCAGTTGTTCCTTGTCGGCCGGGAGTTCGTCCTGGTACTTCTTATAAAGGTCCATGTCCGCCGGATCGACAAACCGGTTCCGCAGGGGGTTTATGGCGAGGGACCGTTTCGCGTCGACGGCCCGTATGTGCTGCTCCTTGGCGGCGATCTTCGCCCGCTGTTGCTCCACCTGGGAAACCAGTTCCTCCTTTTGCTGCTCGGCGGAGAGCGCCTCTTCCTTTTCCGTGCTCACGGTGCCCCGGACGCTGTCGGAACGCGGGGCCTGTGGTCCTCCGGGGGGAGGCGAGGCCTGCGGCGGGGATATGGAGGAGGGAGCCTCACGGATCAGGAGGGTCGAGCTCTTCCGGTACTGGGATGGGATGTTCGTTACGTCGTCCGTGAAGTGCACCGTCCCTTGGCCGTCTTTCCACTGGTAGATGTCGGCGCGGGAGGGAGCGGCGTGGGACAGAAGGAGGATACAGGCAACGGCCCCTCCCAGGACGGCGAGCGACCACCGAAGGCGACGGGGCAGCGGGAATCGTGACAGTTTAGGTTTCATTACCGGACATGTAGACGGTCAGGATGATCGCAACCGAACCGGGGACGAGGAAGGCGGTCGGGATGAGGGCAGCCGTATGCATGTCGTTATAATACAATAGGGGATCCTGGGAAATCAATGGAGGGGCCAGGCAGGGACGGGGGATGGTTTTTTAAAACGTCCGTTTCGACTTGTTTCGGCCCTGCCGTTTGGTAATATGACCAGAATAAAAAAACCCTCTGTTTGACGTCGGGGGCCGGATTTTCCGGACAGGCGAAGCGGGTCGGCGAGATGCCGGAAGCTCTCGTTCGGATAATTGCCCGACATTGCTCGTGTATCGATTTCAGCATTGGGGAAGAACATTGTTTGATATGTCGCGGGTCGATTGCGGTATCCTACGTAGATTATTCCGGGGGGAATCCGGGTGCCACTGCTCAGGATAGACGACGTTCACCTCGCGTTCGGGGGCGTGAAGGCGATTAACGGCGTCTCCATCGAGGTCGGACGGGGACGGATCCACGCGATCATCGGGCCGAACGGCGCGGGGAAGACCTCGGTGTTCAACTGCATCTCCTGCGTCTACCGGCCCCAGCGGGGCTCCGTGTACTTCGAGGACCGGAAGGTCACCGGGATGAATCCGCACCAGATCGCCCGCCTCGGCATCGCGAGGACGTTCCAGAACATCGCCCTTTTCCATCACATGACCGTGCTCGACAACCTCATGCTGGGAAGGCACCTGTTCCTGAAGCGTGGCGTTTTCTTCGGGGGGATCTATCTCGGGCCCGCCCGCAAGGAGGAGATCGAGAACCGGAAGATCGTCGAGGACATCGTCGATTTCCTCGAGATCGAGAACATCCGAAAAAAACCGGTCGGAACCCTTCCGTACGGCCTGCGAAAACGGGTCGAACTTGCCCGCGCCCTTTCTCTTATGCCCAAGCTCCTCCTGCTCGACGAACCGATGGCCGGGATGAACCTCGAGGAGAAGGAGGACATGGCCCGGTTTATCCTCGACATCAACGAGGAGAGGGGGGTCACCATCATTCTCATCGAGCACGACTTGAGCGTCGTGATGGACATCAGCCACCGGGTGAGCGTCCTCGACTTCGGTGTGAAGATCGCGGAGGGCGAACCCGCGCAGGTGGCCAACGATCCGCACGTCATACGGGCGTACATCGGGGAGGATGACGATTTCTCGCGGAAACTGGAGGCGCACTGAGAAGATGAAAGGCATCCTGGCGCAGCACGACACCTTCCCGAAGCTTCTGCTCCGCAATGCGGAACGGTTGGGAGAGCGGAAGGTCGCCATGCGAGAGAAGGAGTTCGGAATCTGGCAGGAGTTCACCTGGAAGGAGTACCACGAGCATGTAAAGCACTTCTCCCTCGGGCTGGTTTCCCTGGGCCTGTCCCCCGGGGACAAGGTCGCCATCATCGGGGACAACCGGCCGGAGTGGGTGTGGGCCGAGGTGGCCGCCCAGGCGGCCGGTGCCGTGCCGCTGGGCCTGTACCAGGACTCGACGCTGAAAGAGGTTTCCTACGTCATCGACCACTCCGACTCCACGTTCGTGGTGGCCGAGGACCAGGAACAGGTGGACAAGATCCTCGGAATGAAGGAGCAGCTGCCGAAGGTCCGGTACGTGGTGTACAGCGACCCCCGGGGGATGCGGGGGTACAAGGAGCCCTGCCTGCTAGACTTCCAGGAGGTGGAGAACTGCGGCCGGGAGCTGGAGGAGCGGGAGCCTGGTCTCTACCCGAAAAAGGTCGCCGAGGGGAAGATGGATGATCTGGCGCTCATCTGCTACACCTCCGGGACGACCGGGTTCCCGAAGGGCGCCATGCTCTCTTTCCGGAACCTCCTCACGATGGCCGCGAACCTGATGGAGGTCGACCCGAAGTTCGAGAGCGACGAGTTTGTCTCCTTCCTCCCTCTCGCCTGGATCGGGGAGCAGATGATGTGCCTGTCCAGCGCGCTTCTCACCGGATTCACGGTCAATTTCCCCGAAAAGCCCGAGACCGTACAGGAAAACATCCGGGAGATCGGCCCGAACATCATGTTCTCCCCGCCGCGGATCTGGGAAAACATGACGTCCACCGTCCAGGTGAAGGTCATGGACGCCTCCCGGCTCAAGCGGACGATGTACAACTGGGCTCTCCCCGTCGGGTACGAGTACGCGGATACCATCTTCCGAAAGCAGAATCCGGGCCCCCTTCTCAAACTGAAGCACCGGCTGGCGTACTACCTCGTGTTCCGGGCCCTGAAGGACAGGCTCGGCCTTCTCGGCATCCGCACAGCCTCCACGGGCGGCGCGGCCCTCGGGCCCGACATTTTCAAGTTCTTCAACGCGATGGGGGTAAACCTCAAGCAGATCTACGGGCAGACCGAGATCTCCGGCATCTCCTGCATCCACCGGGAGGGGGACATCCACTTCGACTCCGTGGGGGAACCGATCCCCGAAACCAAGATCCGGATCTCGGAGACCGGCGAGATCCTCTCCCGGAGCCCCTCGGTGTTTCTGGGGTACTACAAGAGCCCCGAGGAGACCGAGAAGACCCTCGCGGGAGGCTGGCTCCACTCCGGGGACGCGGGATACTTCACCGAGGACGGGCAACTCATCGTCATCGATCGCGTAAAGGACGTCATGCACCTTACCGACGGGACGGGGTTCTCTCCCCAGTTCATCGAGAACAAGCTCAAGTTCTCTCCCTACATCAAGGAGTGCGTCTGTCTGGAGCACGAGCGGGACTTCATCGCCTCGATGATCTGCATCGACTACCCCAATGTCGGAAAGTGGGCGGAGAGCCGGAGGATCAACTACACGACCTACACCGACTTGGCGGGGAAGCCCGAGGTTGTGGAGCTTATCGCGAAGGAAGTGGAAAAAGTGAACGCCACTCTTCCCGAAGCCACCCGGATCCGGCGGTTCCTGCTCCTGTACAAGGAGCTGGATGCGGACGACGACGAGTTGACCCGCACGAGGAAGGTCCGGCGCGCCTTTGTGGGGGAGAGGTACCGGCACGTGATCGAGGGGATATACGCCGGGGCGGCATCGATTCCGATCGACGCCGTAATCAAGTACCAGGACGGGAAGACCTCGAAGATCAGGACGAAGCTTGCGGTCCGGGATTTATAGGGAGGGAAGATGACGTTCGAATACTTACTGCAGCTGGTGATCAGCGGCCTGGTCATCGGCAGCATCTACTCGGCGGTCGCCCTGGGTTTCGTCGTTATCTACAAGGCGACCCGCGTCGTGAACTTCGCGCAGGGCGAGCTGCTGATGGTGGGCGCCTACGTGTGCTTCGCATTCCTCGTGCAGATGCACGTCCCGTTCTGGGCTGCGCTTCTGCTCACCATCCTGTTCGGAATGATACTGGCCATGTTCGTCGAGCGCCTGATCCTCCGTCCTATGATCGGGGAGCCGGTCATCTCCATCATCATGGTCACCATCGGGCTTTCGCTGGTCCTCCGGTCGATCGTCTCGGCCATCTGGGGGACAGAGATTCTCGTATACGAACCGAAGCTCTTTCCCCAGGAGATGATCGAGATCGCCGGGCTTCCCATCTCCCTCGAGTTCGTGTGGTGCTTTGTTCTCTCCGTCTTCCTCCTGGCGGTCTTTTCGGTCTTCTTCAAGTACTCCAAGGCGGGGGTGGCCATGCGGGCGACCGCCTTCAACCAGCAGGTCGCCCAGTCGATGGGGATCTCGGTGAAACACATCTTCGCCCTGTCCTGGGTGATCTCGGCGGTCGTGTCGGGGATCGGGGGGGTGCTGATCGGCAACATCAACGGGATCAACAGCTCGCTCTACCACTTCGGACTGAAGGTATTCCCGGCGACGATTCTCGGCGGGCTGGACTCCATTCTCGGGGCCGCCCTCGGGGGAATGATCATCGGGATCCTGGAGAACCTCTCCGACGGGTTCTGCAAGACGTACCTGAACTTGAGCGGAGTCAAGGAGGTTGCGCCGTACATCTTTCTGGTCATCATCCTGATGATCAAGCCCTACGGCCTCTTCGGCACGAAGGAAATCGAGAGGGTGTAGGAAAACAAGGGGGAACCGCAAGGAGACGCGGGAATGCACTATTGCGGGGATTTCCGCACCACTTACCGGAAGGACATGGAGATCTTCCAGACCCCGTTCATCAAGGTCTGTCTGGCGGCCTTCCTCGGTTTTCTCCTCGTCCTACCGGTCCTCAAGTTGGAAGGGGAATATCTCCTGAAGGGGGAATACCTCTGGATTCTCCTCCAGATCCTTATCGCGTCCATTGGCGCGGTCGGCATCAACATCCTGACGGGGTACACCGGGCAGATCTCCCTCGGCCAGGGGGCGTTTCTTGGGGTGGGAGCATACACTTCGGCCTACGTGACCGCGAAGATGGGTCTCTCCTTCTGGGTGGGGATTCCCGCGGCGGGCCTGGTCACGGCCATGGCCGGGATGGTCTTCGGCATCCCGTCGCTCCGGCTCAAGGGGCTCTACCTGGCGATCGCGACGCTGGCATCCCAGTTCATCCTCGAGTGGATCTTCCTCCGGTGGGAATCGGTGACGGGGGGGAGCTACGGGATCACGATCCCCCGCCCCTCGATCGCGGGGTACACGTTCTCCACGGATCGGTCGTACTACTACATCGTGTTTGCCGTGGCGATCGTCATGATCCTGTTCGCCGCCAATCTGATGCGCACCCGGACCGGAAGGGCCTTCATGGCCGTGCGGGATCACTACATCTCCGCGGAAATCATGGGGATCAACCTGTTCAAGTACCGCCTCCTGTCCTTCGGGATCTCGTCGTTTTACGCGGGGGTCGCGGGCGCCCTGTTCGGCCACTCCCTGAAGTACGTATCCTCCGAGCAGTTCAACATCGGGGTGTCGATCGTCTACCTCGCGATGATCATCATCGGAGGACTGG
Organism: Candidatus Deferrimicrobiaceae bacterium; assembly: GCA_049578085.1. Classification (GTDB taxonomy): domain Bacteria; phylum Desulfobacterota; class Deferrimicrobia; order Deferrimicrobiales; family Deferrimicrobiaceae; genus CSP1-8. The sequence continues at coordinate 12,278 of JBAULH010000008.1, read as the reverse complement.
GGTCCATCATCGGCTCCATCTTCGGCGCGGTCTTCATGATCCTCCTGCCGAAGCTTCTCTCGGTAGTGACTGGGGCAGTGTCCGCCGACTACCCGAACATCGCCAAACTGGCGATCTCTTTCGAGCACGGGATCTTCGGCCTGATCATCATCATGTTCCTCATCTTCGAGCCTGACGGGCTCGCGCACCGGTGGAAGATGGTCAAAGCGTACTGGAAACTCTATCCGTTCTCGTATTGAGGGGGAATCAACGGGCGTAAAAGGAATCCTAAAATGCCTGGCCATATTATAAGGAAGGGGGGAAGCGGGGGACACTTCGGGGACGATCGGGAAAGCATCAGAGGGATGGTGTTTGGGAAAATGGGCGAAGCGGTACCGAAAAAAAATTAAGGAGGAGAGAATGGGCAGGACACTAATTCGAGTGGCGGCGGCAGCGGTGTGCACAATGTTTCTAATCGCCGGGGCAGCGCTGGCCGCAGATATCAAGATCGGCCATCTTGCCGACCTCACCGGCCCGACGTCGTCGGTCGGCAACCCGTATGCCAAAGGAGTGCAGGATTACAAGAACTACGTCAACGCTCACGGCGGGATCAACGGCAAGCAGATCGACATGCAGATGTTCGATTATGCGTATGACAAGAACAAGGCGATCAACCAGTACAAGAAATACATCGAGGAGAAGGTGGTGGCGATCCAGGGTTGGGGAACGGGTGACACCGAGGCACTGACCGGGTTCCTCGCCGCGGACAAGATTCCCTATCTGTCCGCCTCGTACTCGGCCCACCTGACAGACCCCAAGAACGCTCCGTACAACTTCTTCATCGCGGCGGACTACACAACCCAGTTGCGGGCGGGCTTGAAGTACATCAAGGACAACTGGAAGGAGAAGCGGACCCCCAAGCTCGTCTTCATCTATCCGAACCACCCTTACGGGATCGCCCCGATCAAGGGAGGGAAGGAGTATGCCAAGGAGCTTGGGTTCGTTGGGTCCGCCATACTGGGCGACGAGGAGGTGGGACTCAAGGCGATCGAGGCGAACTCCCAGATGCTCTCCGTGAAGAACAAGGGCGCCGACTTCGCTTGGATCGGCGGCACCACCCCCTCGGCTGCGGTCATCATCAAGGATGCCAAAAAGCTCGGTCTCAAGACGAAGTTCCTCGTGAACATCTGGGGGAACGACGAAGACCTGATCAAGATCGCGGGCGATGCCACCGATGGCGTACTCGGCCTCCAGGCCGCGGCGGTATATGGCGACAAGGTCCCCGGAATGAAGCTCATCCAGGAGGTCACCAAGAACGAGCACCAGAATACGCACTACATCCGGGGCTGGGTCTCCATGATGGTGCTGTGCGAGGCGTTGAAGATCGCCGACAAGAAGGGCGAGCTGAACGGCCCGGGCGTGAAGGCTGCGCTGGAAACGTTTAAGGACTTCGACACGGGAGGGCTGACCTCCAAGATCACGTTCACCCCGACCGACCACCGTCCGAACATGTCGGCCAAGATCTACGAGTACCAAAAAGGGAAACTCGTTTACAAGACGACGATCGAGCTTCCGCGCAAGGCGGAGTGGCTCGGGCTGTAAACGGAACGGGGAAACGGGACGGGGAGGGGGTGGATTCCCCCTCCCCGCACGAGAAAAAAACGAAACCGGCAGGGGACGTATGCTCCAGGTGAACAACATCGAGGTAATCTACTCGGATGTCATTCTCGTCCTGAAAGGACTCTCCCTCGCGGTCCCGAAGGGGCAAATCGTGGCGCTTCTGGGAGCCAACGGGGCGGGGAAAAGCACCACGCTCAAGGCGATCTCCGGGCTCCTCAAATCCGAGGAGGGGGAGGTGACTGACGGGGAGATCCTGTTCGAGGGCGAGAAGGTGAACGGGAAGGACGCGGAAGAGATCGTCCGCCGGGGGATCTTCCAGGTGATGGAGGGCCGCCGGGTCTTCGAGGACCTGTCGGTCGAGGAGAACCTGCGGTGCGGTGCGCACACACGGAAAGACGGAAGGAACGTGAGGCGGGACTACGACCGGGTCTACGGATACTTCCCCCAGCTTACGGATCGGCGGAAACAGCTGGCGGGATACCTCTCGGGGGGGGAGCAGCAGATGCTCGCCATCGGGCGGGCGCTGATGGCCCGGCCAAAGCTTATGCTGCTCGACGAGCCGTCGCTCGGACTTTCCCCCCTGCTGGTCAGGGAGATCTTCGGGATCATCAAGGAAATCAACGAAAAAGAGAAGACGACGATCCTGCTCGTGGAGCAGAACGCCCGCGTGGCCCTGTCCATTTCGAGCTACGGCTACATCATGGAGAACGGGAAGGTGGTCCTGGACGGCGAGACGCAGGTGTTGGCCAACAACGAGGACGTCAAGGAGTTCTATCTCGGGATGACCGAACTGGGCACGCGTAAGTCGTACAGGGATACGAAGCACTACCGGCGCCGCAAACGCTGGCTCTCCTGACCGCCCGGGGACGGACAGCCCGGGGACGTTGCTGAACTGTGACAGTCAGGGGACGTTGCTGAACTAGCCATCATGCCGCGGGATCGAAAGGGAAAACGATAATATTTTCAATTTCTTGCCAGAGACAAGGCGATATGTTGAAGAACGTCCCTTTTCTTGTGGACCGTTCAGGAACGTCCCCGTTTTCACAGGTGCCCGGAGGGGAATCATGATCGACAGGAAGCGAGGGTTCTTCGACGAGGCCCAGTAACGAATGACCCCGGAGGAGCGGGAAGGGTTTCGGCGCAGGATCCTGGGCGACGCGGTGAGGCACGCCTACGAAAACGCCCCGGCGACCAGGCGGAAGATGGACGAGGCGGGCGTAAGGCCCGCCGAAGTGCGCGATGTGGCCGATCTCGCGAAGATCCCCCTCACCCGGAAGGCGGACTTAAAATCGATCCAGAAGTGCGAGCTCCCCTTCGGCGGACTGGCGGCGCTCCCCCCGCGCGCCATGCGGCGGATCTACGTCTCCCCCGGTCCCACGTACGACCCGGAGGGGAGGGAGGAGACCCACTGGCGATGGGAGAAGGCGTTCGTGGCCGCGGGTTTCCGGCCCAGAGACATCGTGCAGAACACCTTCATGTATCATTTTTCTCCGGCCGGCCTCATGTTCGACGAGGCGCTCATCCGGATCGGCTGCACCGTGATTCCCGCAGGCGTGGGGAACACGGAGCTGCAGGCGCAGGTCATGCGCGATCTCGCCGTAACGGGGTACGTCGGGACCCCTTCGTTTCTCATGACCATCCTCGAGAAGGGGAAGGAGATGGGGATCGCCCCCGGGGATGGGCTCTGCCTCCAAGTAGCGCTTGTCGCCGCGGAGATGCTCCCCGAGTCGCTGCGGCAAAGGTTTCAGGAAGAGTTCGGCATCCAGGTGCGGCAGGCCTACGGGACGGCCGACGCGGGCTCCCTCGGGTACGAGTGCTTCGAGGCGAAGGGGATGCATATCCCCGACGAGATCCTGCTTGAGCTTGTCGACCCGGCGACGGGGGAACCGGTCGGGCCGGGAACGATCGGGGAGGTGGTCGTCACGCTGCCCAACGAGACCTATCCTCTGGTCCGGTTCGCCACGGGCGACCTGTCCATATACACCGACGACCCATGCCCCTGCGGGAGGACCTCCGCGCGCTTGTTGCGCATCGTAGGGCGGGTCGACCAGGTGACCAAGGTCAAGGGGATGTTCGTGCATCCCGAGCAGGTGGGGCAGATCGAGAGTAAGGTCCCGGAGGTCGAGACCCTCCAACTCGTCATCACCCGGGTCGGGCACGAGGACCAGATGACCATCCAGGCGGTGCTCGGGGGCGGCGCCTCGCCCACCGACGTGCTGCGCGCACGGATTGTCGAGACGGCGAGGGAGGTCACTCGGATACGGGGTGATGTCGTCTTCGTAAACGCCGCGGACCTTTCCGAAAAAGAGAAAAAGATCGTCGACAAGAGAAAGTGGGATTAAACGTTAGGGAGGATATATAGACATGGAAGCAGCCGCCCTATCCGGACACCTCGAAAAACACCTTCGGGTTCACACCTTTCCCTTGGGGATCCGGTCGTACAAACCGGGGGATCCCTTGCCGGAAAGAGTTAAAGTACCAATGAAGCATCTTGGCATTAAGGTTGCGATATGCCAGGCAATTTCAATTGCAAGAAGATACGGGTGGTCGATGGCGGTTTCGGGAGAGGACATCTCCTGTCCCATCGCCAAGGCGGCATTCGGCTTTGAAGAGCGGAACGAGTACTACACTTCGGGGAAGCTGGCCGACGGGATGTACGCCTCCTGCGGAGAGGCGGGGGCGAAATTCGAGGAGGCCCTGGCGAAGTACGATATCGGGGAGTACGCCTGGCTGGTCGCGGCGCCCCTCGGGCGGGCGAATTTTACGCCGGACACCGTCCTTGTGTACGGTAATTCCGCCCAAGTTCTCCGGTTGCTGAACGCATGCCTGTACGAAAAAGGGGGGAGCCTGAAAAGCGACTTCTCGGGCCGCGGGGATTGCACCGACATCGTGATCAAGGGAAAGAAGACGGGGGAGCCGCAGGTGATCCTGCCGTGCTCCGGCGACCGGATCTTCGGGATGACCGCCGACGACGAGATGGCGTTCACCTTCCCGTTCGGGATGGGGGAGAAGATTGTCGAGGGACTCGAGAAGACCCACGCCGGGGGGGTGAGGTACCCGGTCCCCATCTACCTGCGCTACCAGGCGGAATACCCGAAATCGTACCAGGAGCTCGAAAAGCTCTGGAAAGAAGGGAAAGAAGGGAAAGAAGGGGGACGTTCCTGAACTGGAAAAGAAAGGGGACGTTGCTGAACTATGCATTCCACCATTGATGACAGTTCAGCAACGTCCCCGTATCGCGAATGAACAGTTCAACAACGTCCCCGGACTGTTACTATGTATCGGTTGACGCCGAAAGAGGAGATCCGAGCGAGGATCCGAGCCCTCCAGGATAGGCTTTCGCGGGACGGGGTCGACGGGGCGTTCCTCGTCCAGAACGCCGACCTTTTCTATTTCACCGGATCGATCCAGCAGGGAGTCCTGTTCGTGCCGGCGGGCGACGAGCCGGTCTACTTCGTCCGCCGGGTCTACGAGCGGGCGGTGGAAGAGGCCGCGATCGACCAGATCGTACGGATCGCCTCGCCGAAGGAGATCCCGGCGTACTTCGAAAAAGAAAAGGTCTTGTTCGGCACGATCGGGTTCGAGCTGGACGTCATGCCGGTGCTTACGTTCCAGCGCTTCTCCCGGCTCTTCCCCGACGCGAAGGCGGTGGACGTGTCCGGGGCGATCCGCGAGATCCGGGCGGTAAAGGGTCCGTCGGAGATAGACGCGATGCGGGCCTGCGGGAAACACCTGGCCGGGCTATTGTCCGGCGCGCGGGAGCGGATCCGCCCGGGGGTCACCGAGACCGCGCTTGGCGGCATCCTCCAGGGCAGGGCGATTTCCGCCGGGCACACGACCATTACCCGTATGCGGGCATGGAACCAGGAGGTGGGGCTGGGGTGTGTCATATCGGGGGCCGACGCGGCGATCCCGTCCTACGCGGATTTCCCCACCGCGGGAAAGGGGTCAGGCCCGTACGTCCCCGTCGGGCAGGGGCACCGGACATTTAAGGAGAACGAGCCGATCCTGGTCGACCTCATGTGGGCGCAGGACGGCTACCTGGTGGACATGGCGCGGACGTACGTGATCGGGAACCTTCCGGAGAAGCTTACCAACGCGTACGGGATGGCCGTAGAGGTGATGCGGAAGATCGAGAGCGGCACGCGGCCGGGGGCGATGGCGGGCGACCTCTACGAAATCGGCATGGAAACGGCTTCCCGAACTCCGTTTGCCGGGCATTTCATGGGGGCGCCGGGATACAATGTAAAATTCATCGGGCACGGCGTGGGGATCGAGACCGACGAGTATCCCTTTATCGCGAAGGGGTCGAAAACGATCCTTATGCCCGGCATGACGTTCGCCCTCGAGCCGAAGTTCGTCTTCCCCTCGGAAGGGGCGGTGGGCCTCGAGAACACGTATCTGGTAACCGAAACCGGCTTCGAGAAGCTTACCCTTATGGACGAGGGGATCATCGTCTGCGGAGCGCAGGAGGAGGGGGCAAAATGACGGATTTTCTGAACCGGGAGGAGGCGGTCCTTCTCGTCGTGGACGTGCAGGCAAGACTGGTCCCCGCCATCCACAAAGAGCTGTACCCGCGCTCCTTGAAGAACATGCATATTGCGATCGAGACGGCCGCCACGCTCGGGATTCCGATTCTTCTCACCGAGCAGTACCCCAAAGGCCTGGGCAGGACCGTTCCGGAGGTCCTGCAGGCTCTCGACGGGAAGGAGTACCGGCTGTTCGAGAAGGTGAGCTTCAGCTGCGCTCGGGACGAGGAATTCCTTTCCGCCGTGTCCGAACTGAACCGGAGGCAGTTGATCATGGTCGGCATGGAGACCCACGTGTGCGTCTACCAGACTTCTGTTGACCTTTCCCGGGCCGGGTTTTCGCTCTTTGTCCTGGACGACGCCGTCTCCTCCCGGTCCCTGCACAACTACCAGAGCGGTCTGCAGGGCTTAAGGGACGCCGGCTGCACGGTCATAAGCACCGAGACGGCGGTCTTCCAGCTCCTCAAGGTGTCAACCACGCCGGAGTTCAAGAAGGTGGCATCGCTCATCAAATGAGGGCGCGCCCCCTTCTCATCGCCTTTCTCGCGGCTCTTTTCTGCGGGATCCTCCACGCGGATCTCCCTGCGGGCAGACAGACCGTCGCCCTGTTCCCGCCCCATGCCCTCGGGGTGGAAGACGGCACGAGGGTTTCCGTGCTCCTGGGACAGGCCCTGGCGGACCTTCTCCGGTCCCGGTTCGACGTGCACCTCGTAACCGGTAAAGAAGGAAGCGATCCCGTGGAGAGAAAGCGAAAGGCGCGCTCCCTCGGGGCAACCTATGTCCTCACGGGGAACGTCTCCCGCATCGGCCATTCAGCAACGCTCGATCTCACCCTCGCCCCGACCGAGGACCCGGGGAAGGGGAGGACGGTTTTCGTGACGTCGGAAGGCGAAAGCACACCGGCGCAAAAGGAACAAACGACGGGAACGGGAGACCTTCCCCCAGCGTTCCGGAGGATGGCCGACGAGGCCGCCGCTAGGCTCACGCTCCTTTTTTTCGGGGACGGGCAAATCGGCGAGGGGAGGGAGAAAAAAACGATCCCGTCCCTGTCGGGCAAGATCAGCCGAAGCCGCAACATTCCCGGGAAGATCGTCTCTCTCGCGAAAGGAGACGTCGACCGGAACGGGAAACCCGAGATCGCCGCGGCATACCCGGACGCCATCGTGATCTACGGACTGACGGGGGAGGAGCTGGTCGAGAAAGCCAGGATCCCGGAATCCCGCGGAGGGCTCTTCCACGTAGACGTCGCCGACCTGAACCGGAACGGGATCGCCGAGGTCATTGCCGTCCGTTACCTCTCCGGCAGGGCGGTTTCCGACGTCTGGGAGTTCGACGGGAAGGAGTACAAGCGTATCGCGGCCGACATCCCCTACTTCCTTCGCGCGGCGGACATGGGGCCGGAGGGGATCGTCCTCCTTGGCCAGGAGTCCGATCCCGTGACGATTTTCAAGGGACCGGTCTTCCGGATGGTCCTTGAACGGGGCGGGTCGGAAGATATGCGCGGGCGCGGCGCCCCGATACCCCTGCCCCCGGGCACGTGGGTCTACTCCTTCGTCCCCGTGCATTTCCGGGGAGAGGCCAGGTATGTGGCCCTGGACGAGGGAGGAAGGCTCCTGTTGCTCGACGGGAAGGGAGAAAAGGTGTGGCAGAGCATCGACGCGGTCCTGGGGGCCGAGACGGTCCTTTCCGCCGCCCTCGGCAAGGGGTCCGGCCTCCCGGGGAACCGCAACGTGCGCCGTCTCTCCCTCCCGGGCCGACTGTTCGCCGCGGACCTTGACGGGGACAAGTCCGACGAGATCATCGTGGTGAACAACATCGTGTCGGCCGGCGGATTCTTCGAGAACCTGCGGATTTTCACGAACGCGGAGGTGCTCTGCTTCGGCCAGGAAGAGGGCCAACTGGCGCTTGCCTGGCGGACTCCGCAGATCGAGAGTCCGGCAATGGATGCCTTCCTCGACGTCCCGTACGGCGGGAGACCCTTCCGCGTAGGAATAGCCTCGCACGACAAGGCGAAGATCCTCGGAACGTTCGGGGAATGGCGCCTCTACTGGGTGAACTGAGGGCGTTCCCCCGCGGGAAAAACCGGTTTGACACCGGTTGCCGGCGTCTTATAATTATGGGTTCCTGCACGCGTGGCGGTGTAGCTCAGTTGGTGAGAGCATGCGGCTCATATCCGCAGTGTCCGGGGTTCAAGTCCCTGCACCGCCACCAATCTTTTCTCATTGGCGTACAGTAGGGACTTGAACCGGCATCTTCCTCTCGATTCGTGCACAGTGGGTCTTGTGGTAGAATCGTCGCATCATGAAAACCCTTCGCGTTCTGCTCGTTGACGACGACCCGGCGTTCCTCGAATTTGCTGTCGGGGCGCTATCCCGCGCAAGATATTCCGTTACACCCGTATCCGATTTCGAAGCGGCTGCGGAAACGCTTTCCGGCTTCAAGGGCCAGGCGGTCGTTCTTTCCGATCTGATCGTCGGGAATCGCAGCGGCCTCGCGTTCCTGGAGAAGACTCTGCGGAAATACCCGTTCGTTCCGTTCACGCTCCTTGACAAATCCCCCACGCTCAAGTCGGTCCTCGAGGCCCTGAAACAGGGGGCCTACGATTTCCTGCGCAAGCCCGTCGCCCCGGAGATCCTGTGCCAGTCGGTTGCCAGGTCCGTGGAAAAGGTCAACCTCGTCCTCGAAGGGGAGAGGCAGGAGAGGGAGAACCGCAAGCTCCTTGCACAAAGCCGGGCAGAATGCGAGAAGGCAAAAAACATAAGTGCTTTCAAGGGATTTTTGATCTCCACCACCGCCCATGATTTCAACTCGACGCTCACCGTACTCGACGGATACAACGAGGTCATTAAAAAGCGATGCAGGGAATGCCGGGAACCCCAGGCCGTGCATCTCCTCGAGCAGGTCCGGCGGTCCATTTCCCGCCTCCGCACGATGTCCGCCACGCTGCTCGACTACGAGGCCGCGGAAAGTGGTACCCTCCGCGTGAACTCCCAGGGGTTCGACCTGACCGAATTGCTTAAGGAGTGCGTATCCTTCTACCGGCCGTATGCCGAACAGAAGCAGATCGTCCTGAACATGGAGGGGGAGGCCCATTCCCTCACGGTGCTTGGAGATCCCGGACGGGTGATGCAGGTTTTGGAAAACCTCCTCTACAACGCGGTAAAATTCACTCCGCCTAAGGGCGAAATAAGTGTCGGCGCTCGTGCCGATGACGGCAAGGTTGCCACGATCTGGGTGCGGGATACCGGCATCGGTCTTTCCAAAAAAGTGCAAGAAACAATTTTTTCGGATGCGAGCGGTGGATCGGACAAGGACGCAGGCGCCCGGATGGGCCTTGGCCTTGTCATCTGCCGCAGGCTCATCGAAATCCAGAACGGGAAGATCTGGCTGGAAAGCACACCGGGGAAGGGAACGGTGGTCTCCTTCTCCCTGCCTATGTAAATATTTTCCTATCAAGTATAAAATGATTCCTATATTATCCCTGATGTTTGCTGAAATTCGAAGCTTTTAGGGGTAATTCCCGCCATTTTGTGATACCCTTTTTTCCATTAAATCCCGATATATTAAATAAATAGCCGGAAAGAACCGATAAGACCTTAAAGCGACCTGCCGAGCAGGCATATAGATTGCGTTAGTCCTACACGTCCTAGGGAGGGTGTATGCCACAGAATGTGATCCTGCTGGTGGATGATGATCCCGTCTTTACCCGATTCACCGAAAAAATCCTGACAGAGGGGGGGATGAAGGTAATCCCCGCCTTCAACAAGGCGGAAGGGCTCGAGAAGTTCGAGCAGCACCATCCTTCCTGCGTCATCCTCGACATCTTCCTTCCCGACGGCAGCGGGGTAGACATGATCAAGCCCGTCCGTGCCGCGGCGCCCCATGTTCCCATCATCATGGTTTCCGGGCAGAGCGAGGTGGACGATGTCGTGAGGGCGATGAAGGACGGCGCGAACGACTACATCAAGAAGCCGTTCCGGGGCGAGGAACTTCTCCTGAAGATCCAGATGGTCCTGGAGGCCACCAAGACCCGGTGGGAGCTGGACGCGCTTAAAACCCAATCCCGTGCCGAAGAGGAGTACAAGCTCCTCTTTTCCTTGAGCGATCGGATGAACAAGGTCCAGGCGATCCTGGACCAGGTCGCCAACACGGACATCACCATTCTGATCAGCGGGGAAAGCGGGACCGGCAAGGAACTCGTGGCCAAGGCGCTGCACAAGTCGTCGGAGCGTGCGGGAGAGCCGTTCATCAAGGTCAATTGCGCCGCCTTGCCGAGAGAGCTTCTGGAAAGCGAGCTGTTCGGCTTCGAGAAGGGAGCGTTCACCGGGGCGCACCGGCGCAAGTACGGCCGGTTCGAGATGGCGCAGAACGGCACCATCTTCCTGGACGAGATCAGCGAGATGCATCCTGACCTGCAGTCGAAACTCCTCCACGTGCTGCAGGAGAAGCAGTTCTACCGGATCGGCGGGGAACGGGAGGTCAAGGTCAACTGCCGGATTCTGACCTCCACTAACAGGAAACTGGAAGACTTGGTGGAGGATGGCCGCTTCCGCCGCGATCTCTTCTACCGGATCAACGTGGTCAACATCGTCGTTCCGCCCCTTAGGGAACGAAAGGAAGACATCCCGCTTCTGGCCGATTACTTCCTCAAACGGTATGAGGAGATGTACAACCGGGACTCCGTGAAGATCTCCCCCAAACTGATGGAGATGTTCCTGGAGTACGCCTGGCCGGGGAACGTCCGCGAACTGGAAAACAACATCAAGCGGCTGATCATCCTGGCGAACGAGGGACAGCTGATCTCGGAATTCATGCGGAAGAAGCAGGATGGTTCCCTTGCCCAGGTCTCCGCGAGGGAAGAAAGGATCGGGTTCGGGGCAAACTCGCCTAGCGTGCCGATGGCGCAGGTTCCCCGTAAAGGTAACGGCGAGGAGGAGTTGGTCCTCACCGACAAGGGGACTCTCAAAGAAGTGGCGAAGATTGCACAGCGGAAAGCCGAAAAGGAACTTATCGGAACAGTACTCGACCAGACGCGGTGGAACAGGCGCAAAGCTGCCCAGATCCTAGACATAAGCTACAAGGCGCTGCTTTACAAAATCAAGGAGTGCGGTCTGAACCAGGATTAGGGGAAAGCGGTTTTCTTTTGCTGAAAAAAACAGAAAGCAGAAGCCGCCCGGGAGAGTTGTTGAGATCCCTATGGGCGGTAGCCTGTGCGGTCTCGGTTTTCGGCCTCCTCCTTTTACTTGCCGGCGGGTGCGCGGGGACAAAATCCCAGGTGAAGGAATTCAACCGGATGGAGATGGGGGAAGGACCCCGGGAAGTGCTGACTCAGATGATCGAACTGCAGAAGGAGCCGGGGGGGCAGAGAGTCGAGGCGCATCCGGTCCTGGTGTCCCCCGGACAGAGCTCGGACAACCCTGCCTTCTCTTCGTCCGATTTTCCCTCGGGGAACCTTTCCATGTCGAGGGCCACTGGCGCCATGCATGACGTCCAGCCGGCGGTCCCGCCTTTGGGCAATCCCCCGCTGCTGGTGCAGACAGATGTCCAGAACGAAAAATCCTCACCCAGCGATATCGTGCCACCGGTTATCGCATATGCCAAATCCCCGCCGCCTACTCCGCCTGAAAAGACGCCTGCGCTGGTCACCACAACTGCCCACATCCCGCTGCCCGCAATACCAAAAAATACGCCTGCACCGGTAGCGGAACCTATAAAATCCCCCGCGGCTGCGGCCCCTGAAAAGGAACCGGCGACCGTTATCGCATCCATAAAACCTACGGTGCATGAGCAGAGCGCACCCAATCCGGTTCCCCCCGTGTCGCATCAGATGACCTTAAAGAAGGAAGCGGTATTTCAAACTGCTTCCCGGGAGACTCCTTCCTCTCTTCCGACTCCTCCACCATCTGCCCAGGGAAAGAAAAAATCAGTGGCCACCGACTTTTCCGGCGGGCCGAAATATCGGATCGGGCCCGAGGATGTTCTTCATGTCGATGTCTGGGGAAATCCGGAATTGACACGGGATGTGACGGTGAGGCCTGACGGGAAGATATCATTGCCCCTGATACAGGATATACAGGCGGAGGGGTTGACCGCGGCAGAGCTTTCCGACGGGATCCAACAGAAGCTCCTGGCATATCTCAAGGGTCCGGA
>JBAULH010000007.1:0-3233 GCA_049578085.1 Candidatus Deferrimicrobiaceae bacterium | reverse complement strand
GATCCAGGCCGCTCGTGCTCTCGACCGAGCCGAGAGTTGTCGCGCGCAGATCGTGCGCGAGGGACAGACGATCGACACCAAGATCGGCCTCAAGGAGCACCCCTTGATCAAGAGCGAACAGGGCGCGCGCTCGCTTCACGTTCGATGCATCAAGGAACTCGGAATCTCGCTCGAACCGAAGAAATCGATGGGACGCCCGACGCAGTCGTCGATGGTCGACGGCACGAAGTGGGTCAAGGAGTGAACGATGCCGACGAGACGAACTCCACTCAATCGCAAGCGCGACCTGGTCATCACGCAAGAGATGCTCGACGCGTTCCGAGATTTCGTAGACGCACCACATCCGCATCGGTGGAAGGAGCCGCACAACAAACTGATGGACCTGATCACCGATCGGCCGTTTCCATATCCGATCGTTCTTCCGCCCGATCAGCCCTACGACGGATGTCCTGGCCGCGAGGATTTCGACGAGGCGCGTCAGAATTGGGACCAGCTGATGGCCGCTCTCGAAGCGGAGGAAGCGCGGACTGAGCGAAAGCGAAAACTGAAAGCGAAGCGTCGTGTCGAACCGTAAAACGCCTGACGAGGAGGCGCAGGCCGCCTACGATTTCTGGCAGCGAGTGGCTATCGCGGACCGCGTCGATCGCGGGCATCCTCTGGGCCCCGATCTTCGCGCCGAGGCCGAAAAATTGTTTGGTCCGCTGAGCGACGCCGAAGTCCGCAGGATTCGAACCGTCATGTTCAATGGCCGCCGGTATCTTTCGATAACGCGCGCCGGCAAGACGCGCGCCATCTTGGTGAACTGACGGATGTCGATTGACCACGTCCAACTCGACATCATACACGACACGCCGCTAGCGCCGGATCATCCTCCGCGCTCTGATCGTTCGTGTACGAATGATCGCGCATCCGCCGCCGCTCGATCGCGCCGGTATCGCCAGCGGGCCCGCGACGGCGTCCTGGTCGTGCAGATCGCGGTTCCCGCCGATTTCGTGCTCGACCTGGTCGATTCCGGCTTCCTGGCCCCCGGCGACGGCGAAGACCGCGCCGCGATCGCCGACGCTATCCAGCGCTTTCTCGCGGCGTCACGCGTCACGCCGGCCGGTGAGGATTAGGTGTAGCGTCTTCCCGACATCGAAATGGAGTTTTTAGAATGAGCCTTCTTGAACGAGCCGGGAAGATCGAGGCGGACGCCCGCCGCGCGAGCCGGGCGAACGATTTCGTCGATCTGGCGCGCCGGATCGCCCTCGCACGCGGCGATTATCTCCAGGCGCTCACGACGGCCGATTCCGAACGCGCCCCCATGGACGTTCGCGCGGTTCTCAAGGCTGCCGCCGCGGCCGGCGCCGTCGCGGTCGGGAGTTGGGGTGAGCCGATTTCGCTTTATGACGGCCTCGTCCGCGCCTTTGCCGACTCGCTCCGAAATTTTGGCGCATTTGACCGGCTGCTTCCGAGCATGCGCAGTGTGCCGCTGAGATCGCGCTGCGCGATCGTCAGTGCCGGCGCATTCGGCAGCGTCGTGGCCGAGGGCGCGCCGACTCCGATCTCCGAACTGAGTTTCGTCGACGCGCAAGTCGCCGAGAACAAGGCGATCTGTGTCCTCGTTCTGACGTTGGAACTCGCGCGCCTCTCTGGTCCGCAGGCAAACAGTCTGTTCGGCCGCGAACTGCGCCGCGCCTTGACGGCCACGGTCGACACGAAATTCTTGGAGTTGATCACCGACAGTATCTCGCCGATCTCCTCTTCTGGTGGATTTTCAACAAATGTGATTGCTGATGTCGACAGCGCACTGCAAGCCGTCAACACCGATGCCGCGAGCGAGCTGTTCATCCTTGCGCACCCAGCCGTCGCCAAGGGCTGGTCGACGCGCGTGACGGCCGATGGCACGATCGCGTTTCCGCAAATGAGCCCGAAGAGCGGTCAGATCGTTGGCATTGAAACTGTTGTCAGTGACGGCGTGCCGGCCGGAACATTCGTTTTGGTTGATGCCAATCAACTTGCCGCCGCGTCTACGACGATTGAGCTTGACGCCTCGACCCAATCCAGCTTGCAGTTTTCTACGACGCCGGACAGTCCGATCGACGCGACCAGCGTCATGCAATCGTTATGGCAGGAAAACAAGATCGCGCTTCGCGCGCTCAGATTTTTCGGCGCGAAGCGTCTGCGCGACACCGCGGTCGCCGTGGTCGATGGCGCGATCTATTCCGACGACAGTCCGCCGGCTTGAGGTGGGACATGAACGAATTCGATTTGGAAAAAGCTTGCGCCGAACTCGGGCCGCAAAGCCTTGAAGCCGTGATTTTGCGAGGCTTTGCCCGAACCATCGACAAGATGGCCGCCGAGGATCGAAAACTTCGGAAGCAAATTTTCCAGCTCGATCGCCGTATCGCGCAGTTGGAAGCTCGCTCGCAGGCGTCAGCGTCGCGCCCTGTGCGCGCGCTGGGATTACCAAAGCGGAATTCGCGCTGACAGGGCGCGGATGCGTATGCCCGCCAGCTTGGCGGCAGCCTCGCCGAACAATTCGAGCATCAGGCAGGGCTGTGGGGCGTGCTCGGCATACTCGCGCACGAGCGCAGCGAGGCCGCCTCCGGGCGGCCTTTTTCCGTTTAGCCGCGCAATCCCAACCAGCGGATTGAATGGCTCAGCGCGAGGTTCAGCTGCTGCATCGTCACGACGTCGACCGGACCGTCCGCCTTCAGCCGCTCAAATATCGCCGCGATGAAATCCTGCCGCAGCCGGTACGGGACCGAGTCGGCCGCGACTCGAATGTGATCCATCTGTTCGTCGGATAGGCCGATCATTCGTGCTCCGCGGGCGGGGCCCCCGCCGCGGCCGGGGTCGTTGGGTAATAATGTTGCGCGGCGGCGCGCGGGCGTCAAGTCTTGCTTCCCACCTGCTTCCCCGTCCCCAGGCTGGGAAGCGTACCGAGCGAAAACCCCACTCATTACGGCATAACTCAGAGGGCGAGCGGGCCTGGCACATCTCCGGTTATCACATGGCGGTGGTTGCGGGCGTCGTTTTCATCTTCGTGCGCGCTCTCTTTGCGCTTGTGCCGCCGCTGGCCGAGCGCCGTCCGATCAAGAAATGGGCGGCAGCCGCGGCGCTGCTTGCCGCGGCGTTCTATCTCGTCCTGTCGGGCGCAGAGGTCGCGACCCAGCGCGCCTTCATCATGACCGCAATCGTGCTCCTCGGCGTGATGCTCGACCGCCAGGCGCTGACGCTGCGCACGCTCG
>JBAULH010000006.1:0-17282 GCA_049578085.1 Candidatus Deferrimicrobiaceae bacterium | reverse complement strand
GGGTGGCGGCGTCGGGTTCTCCTCGGTGTTTCCCGCCGCGGCAGTCCTGTCGCGGCGCCGGACCGGGTTCGAGATGTTTCTCGGCGCCCGGACGAGAGAGCATCTTCCTCCCAAGCAGTGGACTCCGGGGGGGAAGACTCCGGGGAGTACGCACTTCTGCACCGAGGACGGGACCGCAGGTTACCATGGCCGCGTCACCGACGTGGTGCTGGAGCGGATGCATCCGCTCTCCCCGGAGGCGGCCTCGCGGCTTACGATCCTTGCCTGCGGGCCGAGAGATATGCTCAAGGAAATCGCCATCGAGGCGATGCAACGGGGAGCCACGGTGCAGGTGGCGCTGGAAAACCACATGGCGTGCGGATTCGGGGTCTGCTGGGGGTGCGTTGTGACCCTGTGGGACGGCGACCGGACGGCATATCGCCGGGTCTGCCGTGAGGGCCCGGTCTTCGACGCGAAGGAGGTCGTATGGTGACCCCCGACCTCTCCGTATCCCTGGGAGGTCTGCGGGTGAAAAACCCCGTCCTGAGCGCGTCGGGGACGTTTGGTTACGGCCTCGAGTTCACCCCCTTCTACGACATCTCCCGGCTGGGGGCGGTCATCGTGAAAGGGCTGTCCCTCGCGCCCACCGCGGGGAACCCGCCCGGGCGAATCGTGGAGACTCCAGCGGGGATGCTCAACGCGATCGGTTTGCAAAACATCGGGGTGGAACGGTTCATCGGCGACGTGGTCCCGCGCCTGGAGGATATTGGCGCGACGTTCGTCGCGAACATCTACGGAAAAACGGAGGAGGAATATGAGGCGGTCGCCCGCCGTCTTTCGGAGGTCCCTTCCCTCGGGGCGATCGAGGTGAACGCCTCCTGCCCCAACGTCAGGGAGGGGGGGATGGCATTCGGAGCCACTCCGGAGGGGATTGCGGGACTCACAGCGCGGGTGCGCCGATGCACCGGGAAACCTCTTTGGGTGAAGCTGAGTCCGAATGTGGCGGACATCGCGCGCATTGCGAAAGCCGCCGAGGGGGCCGGGGCGGACGCGGTCTCCCTGATCAACACGATCCTCGGCATGGCGGTTAATCACCGGACGAGACGCCCGGAACTGTCAAACGTGACGGGAGGGCTTTCCGGACCCGCGATCAAGCCGGTTGCTCTGCGCATGACATGGGAAGCGGCGAAGGCCGTCAGGATCCCCGTGATCGGGATCGGCGGCATCCAGAGCTCTGCGAATGCGCTGGAATTTCTCCTGGTGGGAGCGTCGGCAGTTCAGGTCGGCACGGCAAACTTCCGGAATCCCCGGGCATGCGTCGACATCCTCGAAGGGATGGAGGCGTTTTTCCGGGAAGAGAAGATCGCGAAGCTTGCCGATTACCGGGGCGGGCTCAAGGTGGAAAAAACCCCTTGAGGTTTCCCTCCCGGGGGATGTACAATTTGCTTGTGGATGGGTTTGCAGGAAAGTGGGCGTTGCCCACTTTTTTTTTCGATGGACGCAGATGAAGATCGACTCGGAAAAAATCGCGGTTCTTGCCGAAAACGTGGCAGAGGACGAACTGGTCGAACTCGTCGACGTGGAGATCGCCGCAGAAGGCCCCCATTCGGTTATCCGCATCTTTATCGACAGGGAAGGGGGAGTGCAGCTGCGCGACTGCGAGTCGTTCAGCCGGAAGTTCAGCGCGATCCTCGATGTGGAGGACCCCCTCGACGGCCCGTACTTCCTGGAGGTATCCTCTCCGGGGATGGATCGGAGGCTCCGCCAGCCGAAGCACTTCGCGGCCTGCAAGGGGAAGCGGGTGAAAATCTCCCTTTCCGCTCCCGTCGATGGGAGCCGGAACTTCCGGGGGACCCTGCTCGGCAGCGACGAGGAGGGGATCGAATTGGACAGGGACGGTAGGACTTTCCGGCTGCCGTACCGGTTGATGCGCAAGGCGAACCTGGTAGTACCCCAAAATGAATTATTCGGAAAAGGAACGAGGAGACGATGATTCTGGATATCGGTCAGATTATCAACCAGCTGGGCAAGGAAAAGGGGATTGACCGCAGCGTCATCATCGGTGCGATCAAGGACGCCCTGGAGAGCGCGGCGAGGAAGAAGTTCGGGATGAACAAGCGCCTCGAGGCCACATACGACGAGGAGACGGGGGATTTCGAGGTTCTCGAGTTTCGGACCGTGGTGGACAATGTGAAGGAGGAGGAACTGGAGATTTCGCTCGCGGAAGCCAGGGAGCTGGATCCCGAAGCACTTCCGGGCGACAGCATCGGGTTCCGGATGAGCACAAAGGATCTGGGGCGGATCGCCGCCCAGACTGCGCGCCAGATCATCATGCAGAAGGTGAAGGATGCCGAGCGGGAAGTCATTTACAATGAGTTCATCACCCGCAAGGGAGAGATTCTCAACGGCATCGTTCAGCGGTACGAGCGCGACACCATCATCGTCGATCTCGGGAGGACGGAGGCCGTGATGCCCCCCTCGGAGCAGATTCCGAGGGAACGGTATCGCCAGGGAGACAGGATCCGGGCCTACATCAAGGATGTAACCAAGACGACACGGGGGCCGGAAATCCTGCTGTCCCGAGCCGATCCACGGGTGATCCTGAAGTTCTTCGAGCAGGAAGTTCCCGAAGTCTATGAAGGCGTCGTCTCCATCTTGAGCGTGGCGAGGGAGCCGGGGTTCCGCACCAAGATCGCGGTGAAGTCGAAGGAAAGGGACGTAGACCCCGTGGGCGCGTGTGTCGGGATGAAAGGGTCCCGGGTCCAGAGCGTCGTGCAGGAGCTACGGGGCGAACGGATCGACATCATCGCCTGGGACGAGGATCCTGCGAAATTCGTGTGCAACGCGTTGCAGCCCGCGGAGATCATTCGCGTACTGGTGAACGAGTCCGAGAAGATGATGGAGGTCATCGTACCCGAGGAGCAGCTCCTTCTGGCGATCGGAAAGCGGGGACAAAATGTGAAGTTGGCGTCCAAGCTCGTGGGGTGGAAGATCGAGGTCCGGCCGGAAGGCCAGGTCGAGGACGCGCTCAAGAAGGCCGAGGGGCTCTTCGCACCGAAGAAGACCGAGGAGGAGGGCGCCGGCGAGGCTCCCCCCGAGGCTGCGGAAGGGGAAGCTCCCGAAGGGGAGGCATCGCCCGTGACGGGACCGGACGCGGCGGAGGTGGGGCCGGAAGACCCCGGAAACACGGGGAAGGATGCGGACACTCCCGTTACCGAAGACGTCGACGGAGACGTGCCGCAGGGCGAGGGGACCCCCGAGAAGAAGCCGGAGGATGGTTCCACAGTCTGATCGTCACCGCCCGGAGCGGACGTGTGTGCAGTGCGGGGCGAAGGGGCGCAAGGACGGATTCTTCCGGATTGCAGGGCGCCCCGGAAAAGGCTGGGAGCCGGACCCCGCGGCACGGAGGCCTGGCCGCGGGATCTACCTTTGCCGGGGCACGGGCTGCATCGGAAGTTTCGCTCGGAGAATCCGCACGCCGAAGGGGGCTCGGCGCTTCCGAATGGGCACCTCCGCGACGTTGCTGGCGGACTCTCTGGAAGAAGGGAAGAACGGGGCATGAAAGGAGGATGCCCGTCATTCGAAATGGTCCGGACGGCTCGTGTTCACTGCGGGAGTTGTTTCCGAGGGAGACCTGGCGCATCATGGGAAAGTAGGA
This sequence comes from Candidatus Deferrimicrobiaceae bacterium, assembly GCA_049578085.1. Taxonomy (GTDB): domain Bacteria; phylum Desulfobacterota; class Deferrimicrobia; order Deferrimicrobiales; family Deferrimicrobiaceae; genus CSP1-8. The sequence goes on along the minus strand of JBAULH010000006.1, from coordinate 13,645 downwards.
TGACTTGCAGGGGGAGTGGATGGAGAAGGTTCGCATAAGGGAGCTTGCCAAGGAACTCGGGATGAAGACCAGCAAGGAGATCCTGCTGTTCCTGGAACGTGCCGGCGTGAAGGGGAAGTCCGCTTCGAGCAACGTCGAGGGGGACCTGATCGGGAAGGTAAGGAGCCACTTCCGGAAGGGCGTACCGCTTCCCCTCCCTGTGGAATCGCCGCTCGAGGTGACGCACGCGGACGGGTCACTCGAGCGCAAGTCGCGAAGGGTGGTGTTGCGGCGAAGCGCACTCAAACCGGAAGAGCCGGACGAACCGCCGCCCTCTCTCCACGAAGAAGCACCCGCAGCGGAGGAAGAAGTTCCCGTGGTCCCGGCGGAACCGGAGGTCTTGCCGGAGGCGGAGGAAAAGGCGGTGGAACCCGAAATCCGCGTCGTGGAAGCCCCGCCTCCCTCGAAGGCCGAGGAGGAGAGGAAAGAGAAGGAAAAGAAATGGAAGAAGGTCAAACCTCACGAGAAAAAGGTCCAGAAGGGGGTGCTGAAGAAGCACATCATCGAGGAAATCGTCGAGGAGCCGGAGAACACCCCCGTCGCTGAGGAGACCCCACCGGCGGAAAGCGCCGTGGTCCGGCAGTTCAAGCCGACCCGCGTCCAGAAACGGAGGGGAAAACCCATACGGGAGAAGAGGGCCCCTTCCAGCGTCCCGCCGAAAGCAAGCAAGCGCGTGTTCAAGATCGAGGAGGTCATCACCGTCGGGGATCTGGCCCACCGGATGGGGATAAAGGCAGGCGAAGTAATCAAGCGGCTGATCGAGATGGGAATGCCCACCACGGTAAACCAGCTACTCGATGCCGATGCGGCAGGCCTGCTCGCCCAGGAGTACGGATTCGAAGTGGAAAACGTCGCCCCCGAGATGGAGAGCCTCATCGATCAGGAGATAGACAAAGAGGAGGATCTCGTCCCCCGGCCACCCGTAGTTACGATCATGGGGCACGTCGATCACGGAAAGACCCTGCTCCTGGACGCGATCCGGTCGAGCAACGTGATCGACCAGGAGGCGGGCGGGATTACCCAGCACCTTGGTGCATACCAGGTAGAGCACGACAACCGGTCCCTCGTCATGCTGGACACGCCGGGCCATGAAGCGTTTACCGCCATGCGGGCACGCGGTGCCCAGGTAACCGATATCGTCGTGCTGGTGGTGGCGGCGGACGACGGTGTCATGCCGCAAACCGTGGAAGCGATCGACCACGCCAAGGCGGCGAACGTCCCGATCGTCGTCGCGGTGAACAAGATCGACAAGCCCGGCGCGCAGCCGGACCGGATCCGGCAGCAGCTCTCCGAGCACGGACTGGTCCCCGAGGAATGGGGCGGGCAGACGCTGTATGCGAATGTCTCGGCAAAACAGAAGACCGGCATCGACTCCCTTCTCGAGCTCATCCTCCTCCAGGCGGACATCCTTGAACTCAAGGCAAATCCGCACAAACTCGCACGAGGCACAGTGATCGAGTCCCGGATCGAGAAGGGGCGCGGGGCCGTCGCCACGGTTCTCGTGCAGGACGGCACCCTGAAGGTCGGGGATCCGGTAGTGACCGGGACCCAATACGGACGCGTACGTGCCCTGATCAACCAGAAGGGGAAGCGGCTTACGGAGGTCACCACGGGAATCCCGGTGGAGATCCAGGGAATCAACGGCATTCCGGCGGCCGGCCAGAAGTTCGCCGTGCTGGGCGACGAGCGGACCGTCCGCCAGATCGCGATGTACCGCCTGGAAAAGGAACGGGAGAAAGTCATCGTCCGGCCCCGGTTCAGCCTCGAGGAGCTTCATCGCCGGATCGAGGAAGGCGAGCTGAAGGAACTCAACATCGTCCTGAAAACGGATGTACAGGGCTCGCTGGAAGCGCTTCTGTATTCGCTGAACAAGCTCTCCGGAGAGAAGGTCAAGGTGAACGTCATCCATGCCGGGGTGGGCGGGATTTCCGAATCGGACGTGATGCTCGCATCGGCCTCCACGGCCGTCATCATCGGGTTCAACGTGCGGCCGGAGCTCAAGGGTCAGGATCTCGCCGAACGGGAACAGGTCGACGTCCGGCTCTACTCGGTCATCTACGACGTGGTGGAGGATATCCGGAAGGCGATGGAGGGGATGCTCGATCCCTCCTTCCGGGAGATGCCGGTCGGCCGTGCGGAAGTACGGAACACGTTTCATATCTCCCGGTTGGGCACCGTGGCGGGGTGCTATGTTCTCTCCGGCAAGATCATCCGAAATGCAACGGTCCGGCTGTTGCGCGACAACGTGGTCGTCCATGAAGGAAAGCTCGCCTCGCTGAAACGGTTCAAGGACGACGTCCGCGAGGTGGTCGAAGGGTACGAGTGCGGGCTCGGGCTGGAAAACTTCAACGACATCAAGGTAGGCGACCAGATCGAGGCGTTTGTGATGGAAAAGGTTGCCGAGACCCTTCTGTAGACGATTGCGGTGGGGCGGGGCAGCGAGGGAATGCTGGTCGCGGTGCTGGTGGCCGACCTCCTGTTTCCCGGAGCGGGTTCCCTCAAGGACAAACGCAGGCGGTTGAGCAGCCTGACGGGCCGGATCCGGTCGGGGTTCCCGGTCTCCGTGGCCGAAGTCGGACGACAGGACCTGTGGCAGCGGGGACGCATCGGAGTGGCCCTCGTCTCGACGGACGCCCGCCTGGCCCAGTCGATCCTGGATCGGATCTCGGACATGGTGGGGCGGGACGGCGAAATCGAGCTTTCCGGGCGCCGCATCGAACTTCTCCGGATGGAAGACGGGGAAGAATGAAGGGGCGCGGAGACCGTCCGGCGCGCGTGGCGGCGAGGATCCGGGAGGAGATCTCCCTGATCCTCCAGCACAGGGCAAAGGATCCCGGGCTGGGAGGAGTTACGGTCACCGACGTCACCATGACCGGCGACCTGAAGATCGCTCGCATTCACTACTCCGTTCATGGGGGGGAAGAGGAGCGGATCGCGGCCCGGGGCGGGCTCCGGCGCTCCCGGGGATACATCCGGAAAGAACTGAGCAGAGTCCTGCAGATGCGGTACTCCCCCGACGTGACCTTCCATTACGACGCTTCCTTCGAGAAGGGCGCCCGGATCGACATCCTTCTCCGGAAGGCGGCGGAGGAGACCTCCCGTGAGGAATGACCTGGAGCCGATCTGCCGCCTCTTCCGTGAGAAAAACCGGTTCCTTATCGCCTGCCACGAAAACCCGGAGGGAGACGCCATCGGATCGGAGCTGGCGCTCGCCTTCGCTCTCCGGAAGATGGGCAAGACGGCAACGGTGCTGAACTCGGACCCCGTCCCCGAAAACCTGGTTTTCCTGCCCGGCGCCGACACGATCGTTTTCGAGGCGGATGGTTCGACCCACGAGGTGGCCGTCGTCGTCGACTGCGGTTCTCCCGATCGCACCGGGCGGGTCCAGACCGAGCTGCGGAAGTGCCCCGTCATGGTGAATATCGACCATCATGCCACCAACGACGCGCAGGGCGATTATTGCCTGATCGATCCGGACGCGGCAGCGACCGGGATCCTGGTGCACCGCATTCTTTCCGCACTGGGACTGGTGATCGACCACGACATCGCGATGAACCTCTACGTGGCGATATTGACCGACACCGGGTCCTTCCATTACTCGAACTCCTCCCCGGAAGCCTTCTACATTGCCGGAGACATGGTCCGGATCGGGATCGACCCGTGGGAGGTGGCGGAAAAAGTCTACGAGACACAGACCGCCGAAAAACTCGGGCTGCTCGGGAGGGTCCTCGGATCCCTGGAACTTGCCGCGGGCGGCCGGGTGGCCGCGGTCACGACGAGGAAGAAGGATCTCCGCGATTATTCCGCCACGAAGGACCATCTCGAGGGGTTCATCAACTATCCTCGCTCCATCGCCGGCGTCGAGGTTGCCGTGTCGTTCCGCGAGGAGGATGAAGGGGAGTTCCGCGTGAGCCTCCGGTCCAAGGGGGGGGCGGACGTGTCCGCCATCGCTTCCGCGCTAGGGGGGGGAGGGCACCGCAATGCCGCGGGATGCACCGTCACGGGATCCCTGGACGAGGTAAAAAAACGGGTCTTCGGCATGCTGGAGGCTGATCTCCCGTGACGCCGGCTGACGGCGTGATCGTTCTGGACAAGCCGTCCGGAATCACATCCTTCCAGGCCGTGGAGCGGGTGGGGCGGGTGTTCCGGAAAAGGAAATGCGGCCATGCCGGGACCCTCGATCCGATCGCTACCGGCGTGCTTCCCGTCTGCGTGGGAAGGGCTACCAAGATCGCCGGGTATCTCGCCATTCAGGAGAAGGAATACGACGTCTTTTTCCAGTTCGGGATCGAAACGGACACGGGAGACTCGGCTGGCCGGCAGATCAGCGCCGCGCCGGGGGCAAATGCTACGGAGGACGCCGTTCGGAACGCGATCGCCGGCCTTGTGGGGGAATGGGAGCAGGTTCCCCCGGCTTATTCGGCGATCAAAGTGGGCGGGAAACGGGCCTACGCGCTTGCGCGTCAGGGGAAAAGCGTCGAACTCGCCGGTCGGAAAGTTCGCGTGTACGAGGCAAGGGTCATCTCGTGGTCAAAGGAGGGGTTCCGGGTCTTCCTGCACTGCACGAAAGGATTCTACGTCCGGGCGCTTTCCCGGGATCTGGGGAGCGCTCTGGGTGTTCCGGTGACCGTTTCGGAGCTGCGCCGCCTTAGGAGTGGGCCGTTCCGGATCAAGGATTCAATCCTGCTCGCAGATCTTGTGGCGTCCGGCAAACGGGGCGAAGCGGACAGCGCCCTGGTTCCGATCGTGCGTGCCCTGGAAGGATTTTCCCGGCGGGAGATCCCGCCGGAGGCAGCAGCGGCCGTGCGGCAAGGGCGGTCGCCTGCCCCGTGGCTTGAGGGGGAAGGAGAGGGGCGGGAGACGGGAGTCGTTCTTCTCACATCCGCGGAGGAAGGTCCCGTTGCGCTGGTGGAGCGACTTGCCTCCGGCACATGGAGGATTTTGCGAGGCATATGAATTTACTTCTCCCCTCGGGATATGATATAAACTAGAAAAATCATCTGCATAGTTAACACGCGGTATCATGGGAAAAGGAAGGGGAGAAATGGGCGTTGTAATGGAGAAGAAGAAGGACGTCATCGGCAAGTTCCGGCTCCATGAACTGGACACCGGATCACCCGAAGTGCAGATCGCGCTCCTCACGGAGCGGATCAACATGATCACGGACCATCTGAAGACCCACTCAAAGGATTTCAATTCCCGTCGGGGATTGTTAAAGCTGGTTGGTCAGAGGAGGCGCCTGCTCGACTACCTGAAGTCGAAGGAGTCGCTCCGGTACAAAGCCGTCGTGGAAGCACTCGGCCTGCGCAAGTAGTCAGGGAATCCATCCACCAGAATTCGCCCTCACGGGGCCATCAAGAAGGGAATAACGACAAGTGGGAACCGTGTACGAAACGGAACTGTCTGGAAGAAAATTATCCATTGAAACCGGGAAGTTGGCAAAACAGGCGGGCGGCGCTGCGGTAGTTACGTACGGGGAGTCGGTGGTCCTGGTGACCGCGTGTGTAACCGAAACCCCGCGCCCGGGCATCGACTTCCTTCCTCTCGTTGTGGATTACGTGGAAAAGACGTCTGCCGTCGGGAAGATCCCGGGCGGCTTCTTCAAGAGGGAAGGGAGGCTGTCCGAATTCGAGATCCTCACCTCCCGGATGATCGACAGGCCGATCCGGCCCCTCTTCCCGAAAGGGTTCTACAACGAGATCCAGGTCATCGCGACGGTCCTCTCCGCCGACAAGGTGAACGACACGGCGGTGCTCGCGATGATCGGGGCCTCCACGGCCCTCTCGCTTTCCGCGATCCCTTTCGAGGGCCCTATCGCAGGGGCCCGGGTCGGCAGGATCGACGGGGAGCTGGTCATCAACCCCGAGATCCCCGACCTGGCGCGGAGCGACATCAACATCTTCGTCGCCGGGAGCAGGGATGCGATCCTGATGGTGGAGGGGGAGGCCTCCGAGGTTCCCGAGGAGGAGGTCCTCGACGCCATTCTCTTTGCGCACCGCTCCCTTGCGCCTATCCTGGAGATCCAGCAGACGATGACCCGCGAATGGGGCAGTCCGAAGGTGGCTTTCGAGAAGAAGGAGCTCGGCAAGGAGGATCTGCGCAAGATCGAGGATGTGGCGGCAGCCGACCTGCAATCAGCCTACAAAATACTGGCCAAGCAGGAGCGGCGGAAGAGAATCGAGGAGATCGCCGCGGCAACCCGTGAAGCGTTCTCCGAGGAGGAGCGTCTGGAGAAGGCGACGCTCATCGCGAGCGCCTTCCGGGAAACCGAGAAGAGGATCGTCCGCAGTAAGATCCTTTCCGAGAAGCATCGGATCGACGGCCGCGGCTTCGAGGAGATCCGGAACATCCATTCGCAGGTCCGGGTGCTCCCACGCACCCACGGATCCGCCATCTTCACCCGGGGGGAGACTCAGGTTCTCGTCACCTCCACGCTGGGCACCTCCCAGGACGAGCAGCGGATCGATTCCCTCCTGGGCGATTCCACCAAGGCCTTTATGCTTCACTACAACTTCCCCCCCTTCAGCGTCGGGGAGGTGAAGATGCTCCGCGGCCCGGGCCGCCGCGAGGTGGGGCACGGCGCGCTCGCGGAGCGGGCGGTGTCGAAGGTTCTCCCCAACGAACTCGAATTTCCCTACACCATACGTCTCGTGTCCGAGGTTCTCGAGTCGAACGGTTCCTCGTCGATGGCCACCGTGTGTGGGGCCTCCCTGGCGTTGATGGACGCGGGGGTTCCCACAAAGGGTGGCGTCTCCGGGATCGCCATGGGCCTCATCAAGGAGGGGGACCAAATCGCCGTGCTTTCCGACATTATCGGGGACGAGGACCACCTCGGGGACATGGACTTCAAGGTGGCCGGGACAGCGAAAGGGGTCACGGCGATCCAGATGGACATCAAGATCGGGGGTGTCAGCCGGGAGATCCTGCTGGCGGCCCTTCGGCAGGCCCGGGAAGGACGCCTTCACATCCTCGGAAAAATGAATGCCGTCCTCGACAAGTCGCGTCCCGAACTCTCGCCGTACGCGCCCCGCATCTATGTGATGCACGTGAAACCCGATAAGATCCGTGAGATCATCGGGCCGGGAGGGAAGGTGATCCGCGGCATCCAGGAACAGACCGGCGTCAAGATCGACATCGAGGACGACGGGACCGTGAAGATCGCCGCGGTGGACGCGGAGTCCGCGAAAGGGGCCATCTCCATCATCGAGGGTATCGTGCAGGTGGCGGAGGTCGGGAAGGTCTACGAGGGGAAGGTCCGGCGGATCATGGAGTTCGGCGCGTTCGTGGAGCTCTTTCCCGGAACCGACGGGCTTCTCCACATCTCCCAGATCAGCAGGAACCGGGTCCGGGCCGTTTCCGACATCTACAAGGAGGGCGACGATGTGACGGTTCGGGTCCTTGAGATCGACCGGGACGGGAAGATCCGCCTGACGCACAAGGAGTTCGAGAAGGAAGGGGAGAACCCCAACACCGAGCCCGATGCCGGCGGCCGGGCCGAAGGGGAAGACGGCGCAAGACGCCCGGAGAAGCGTGCCAACGGAGGGGGGCGCGGGGGGCGCGACCGGGATCCCGGGGGCCGGAGGCAGGGGAGGCGGTAGGTGCTGCCAACGGGCGCGATGTCATGACGGTCGCGAAGACGGTACTTGGCAACGGCATCACCATCCTGAGCGAGAACGTCCCGTACCTTCGCTCCGCCACCGTGGGGGTGTGGATATCCGGGGGCAGCCGGGGCGAATCCCCTCCGGAAAACGGGATCGCCCACTTCATCGAGCACATGCTGTTCAAGGGGACTGCGCGCCGGAGGGCGATCGACATTTCCCGGGAGATCGAGTCCGTCGGCGGGACCATAAATGCCTACACCGACCGGGAGTACATTTTCTTCTTCGCAAAGGTGTTGACCAAGGATTTTCCCCTGGTCACCGACCTTCTTTCCGACATCTACCTGAACTCCCTGTTTGACGGTCACGAGCTTGACCGCGAGAAGGACGTCATCCTCCAGGAAATTCTCATGGTCGAGGACAGTCCGGAGGACCTGCTGCACGACTTCTTCCACGCATCGTACTGGGGAGGACATCCGCTGGGGCTTCCGATCCAGGGAACGTCCGGGAACATCGCCGCGCTTACGCGGGAGCGCGTCACGGAGTATTTCCGGGACCGGTTCTGGCGGCGCGGGGTGATCGTCTCCGTGGTCGGGAACCTCCCGCACGAGCGTGTCGTGGACGAATTCCAGAGGGTGATGGGGTCCCTTCGCCTGGGGGAACGCCACGTTCCAGAGCCTCCTCCGGCTCCGAAGCGCGGGGTCTTCCTGCGGGGGAGGACGATCGAACAGATCCACCTGTGTCTGGGTGCTCCCGGGGTGTCCCGGGCGAGCGAGTGGAAATACGCGGCCCACGTCCTGAACGCTATCCTCGGCGGCAGCATGAGCAGCCGGCTTTTCCAGGAAATCCGCGAGAAGCGCGGCCTTGCCTATTCCGTCTTCTCCTCCCTCTCCTCCTACGCGGACACGGGGATCCTGAAGATCTGCGCGGGCACGACGCCCGACAAGGCCGGGGACGTGCTGAAAGTGACCGGAGAGGTCCTCTCGGACCTCGCCGAGGGCCGGGTGTCAGAGGAGGAAGTCGTTCTGGCCAAGGAACTGATCAAGGGGAGCATGCTGCTGAGCATGGAGAGCCCCGGATTCCGCATGACCCGGCTTGCGATGAGCGAGATGTTCCTCGGACGTATCGAGGATCCCATGGACGAGATACGGAGGGTGGAAGAGGTGACGCTGGACGGGGTCCGGGATCTTGCGTCCCGGATGCTTCTCAGGGAACGGTTTTCGCTTGCCGCCGTAGGCGACCTGGCGGTTGCGTCCGCGCTTTCCTTTTGACGGATGGCGACCGGTCTCTCGATCCCCGTCCGGTTTGTTCGCAAGGGAAGCAGGGAACTGTTGCCCCGCTATCAGACGGTTGGCGCCTCGGGGATGGATCTGCGGGCCGACATCGAGGGGGAGGTCAGCATCCCCCCCCTGGGCAGGGCGCTCATCCCGACGGGGATTTCGGTGGCGATTCCCCCCGGGCTGGAAGGCCAGGTCCGGCCCCGGAGCGGACTGGCGATCCGCAGCGGCATCACGTGCCTGAATTCGCCCGGGACCATCGACTCCGACTACCGGGGCGAGGTTTGCGTGGTCCTGGCCAATCTCGGTGACGAACCGTTTTCCGTCCAGCGGGGGGACCGGATAGCGCAGCTCGTATTCACCCCCGTTGCCCGGGCGACATGGCAGGAGGTGGAAATCCTCGACCCGACTCCTCGGGGCGAGGGAGGGTTCGGGCATACCGGGTAGGGGAGGGTCGACGTGATCGAAAGGTACACAAGGCCCGAAATGGGGAGGATCTGGGAGGCCGAAAACCGCTTCCGGATCTGGCTGAACATCGAGGTCCTCGCCATGGAGTCGATGGTCCGGGACGGAATGATTCCCGCCGACGCCCTTGCGCGCGTCAAAAAGAACGCGAAGTTCGACATCCCGCGCATCAACGAGATCGAGAAACGGGTGAAGCACGATGTCATCGCCTTCCTCACCTCGGTCGCCGAGCACGTCGGGGAAGATTCCCGGTTCCTCCACGTCGGGATGACCAGCTCAGACGTCCTCGACACGTCCTTCGCCGTGCAGATGCGGCAGGCCCTCACGCTCCTCATCCGGGATGCGAAGAAGGTCTTCGAGGTCCTTAAGAAGCGCGCGTTCGAGCACAAGGACACGGTGATGATCGGACGCACCCACGGCATTCATGCCGAGCCGGTGACGTTCGGTCTGAAGATGGCGCTGTGGGCCGACGAGATGCGCCGGAACATCGCCCGCCTCAAGCGAGCCCGGGAGGTGATCTCGGTGGGGAAACTCTCGGGGGCCGTGGGCACCTTCGCCAGTATCGATCCATCGGTGGAAGCGTACGTCTGCCGCAAGCTGTCGTTGCGGCCTGCCCCCGTTTCGACCCAAGTGGTGCAGCGGGACCGTCACGCCGAGGTGTTCGCCACGATCGCCGTCGTGGGCGCATCCCTCGAGAAGTTCGCCACCGAGATCCGGCACCTGCAAAGGACCGAAGTCCGGGAGGCGGAGGAACACTTCTCGGAAGGACAGAAAGGGTCCTCGGCGATGCCCCACAAGCGTAACCCGGTATTGTCCGAGAACCTGTGTGGGCTCGCGCGCCTCCTCCGGGGATACGCGCTCACCGCCCTCGAGAACGTATCTCTCTGGCACGAGCGCGATATCAGCCATTCCTCGGCCGAGCGGGTGATCGCGCCGGACGCCACGATCGTGCTCGATTTTGCCCTGATACGTTTCCATGACATCATGAAGACGCTGGTCGTGAACCCGGAGCGGATGAAGAAAAACATCGGCGGGACGCACGGGCTTCTGTTCTCCCAGCGGGTCATGCTGGCGCTCGCCGCCCGGGGCCTGTCGCGTGAACGGGCATACGAGATCGTTCAGAAGTCGGCCATGGAGGCGTGGCGAAAGGAGAAGGACCTCGCAGGCCTGTTATGGAAGGACCGCGAGGTCCGGTCGCGTATGAGCCGGGAGGAGTTCCGGGAGCTGTTCGACGGGAAGCGGTACCTGAAGCACATAGACGCCATTTTCGACCGCGTGTTCTGACGCGGGCCGAACGGACACAGGCGTTATTGCCTCGCCTGCCGGCAGTCAGTAGATTCGTGAGAAAAACACCGGCCGCACAGACAACGGGAAGTTCCGTAATACAATAAAGGCGGGTGTTGCCGGAGAAGAGTTCTACCGGGTCGCCGGAGCGGCCCGGGTCAGGTCCGGTGAGAATGCCCGGGCGCGGGAAGAAGTTCCGGGCAAGAGCACGGGCATCGGGGAAGCGTGACGGGGATGCTGCCGGAAATACACGAAGAGTGCGGAATATTCGGGGTGTACGGCCACGCCGAGGCCGCGAACCTCGTCTACCTCGGATTGTACGCGCTCCAGCACAGGGGGCAGGAGAGCGCGGGGATCGCATCTTACGACGGCGAGGGCATTATCTTCCACAAGGAGATGGGGCTGGTCGCCGATATCTTTTCCGAGGACATCCTTGCGAGGTTGCCCGGCAATATCGCCATCGGGCACGTGCGCTATTCCACGACCGGGACGTCCGAACGGAAGAACGCACAGCCGTTTGTCGTCGATTTCGAAAGGGGATCCATCGCCATCTCCCATAACGGGAACCTGGTCAACGCGGACCGGCTGAAGAGCGAACTCGAGGTGCAGGGATCGATCTTCCAGTCGACGATGGACACGGAGGTCATCGTCCATCTGATCGCCCGCTCGCGTCTCGACCGTCTCGAGGACAGGATCGTGGACGCCCTGTCCCGCGTGCGGGGGGCGTATTCGCTCGTCTTCCTGACCCGGGACAAGCTGATCGGGGTGCGGGACCCGCACGGGATCCGGCCCCTCGTGTTCGGCAAGATCAAGGGGGGGTACGTCCTCTGCTCCGAGACGTGCGCGCTGGACCTCATCGAGGGTGACGTTCTCCGGGAAGTGGAGCCGGGCGAGATGATCGTGATCGACGAGCGCGGCGCTCATACGTCCCGCCCCTTTTCTCCCGTTTCGCCCCGGTTCTGCATCTTCGAGCATGTTTATTTTTCCCGCCCCGATTCGATCTTCGGCGGTTCCTCGGTCTATCAGGTCCGCAAGCGCCTCGGCCGCCAGCTTGCGATGGAGGGCCCGGTGGACGCGGACATCGTCATCCCCGTCCCCGACTCGGGTGTCCCCGCGGCGCTCGGCTTCTCGGAGGCTTCGGGAATTCCCTTCGAGATGGGCCTGATCCGAAACCACTACGTGGGAAGGACCTTCATCGAACCGCAGCAATCGATCCGGCACTTCGGAGTGAAGATCAAGCTGAATGTGGTCCGGGACGTGGTGGGAGGGAAGCGCGTCGTCGTGGTCGACGACTCGATCGTGCGCGGGACGACAGGGCGCAAGATCATCAGGATGATCCGGGACGCCGGGGCGAAGGAGATCCACGTCAGGGTCAGTTCTCCCCCCACGACCCACCCGTGCTTCTACGGAATCGACACGCCCCTGCGACGCGACCTCATCGGGGCGACCCACACCCTGGAGGAGATCAATACATATCTCACGTCCGACAGCTTGGCGTACATGAGCGTCGAGGGCCTTCATGCTTGTGTCCCCAATGAGGGAAAGGGGTACTGCGACGCCTGCTTTACGGGCGACTACATGGTGCCTCTCGAAGTCCAGGAAATCGAGGAGCAACTCCCGCTGTTTCGCGGATCCGTCAGGATCTGATCGCATGGTTCGGATCGCATCACGACCGGGGGCGTAACGATGGGCGGCGACCGGGAGCGTTTTCTTGCCATCCTGAGGGAGAAAAGCTACGAGAAGAGGAAGGTGATCCTCTCCTCGGGGCGGGAATCGGATTTCTACATCGACTGCAAGCAGGCGACGCTCGACGCCGAGGGAGCCGTCCTGACCGGGAGGATTCTCTGCGAGATGCTCGCGGAGGACGGAATGCCCGAAGCGGTGGGGGGGATCACGCTGGGGGCGGACCCGATCGTGACCGCCGTATCCCTGACCAGCGCCCTCCGGGGCACTCCGATCCCCGCCTTCATCATCCGGAAGGAACCCAAGAAACACGGCACCGCGCAGTGGATCGAGGGGATCAAGAACCTGAGGTCCGGCATGCGGGTGGCCATCGTGGAGGACGTAGTCACCACCGGGGCATCCACCCTCCACGCGATCGAACGGGCCGAGGAGGTAGGCCTGGTGGTTGCCCGGGTGCTCTGCCTCGTCGACCGCAACGAGGGCGGGGCGGAGTTCCTTTCGGAAAAGGGCTACCGCCTCGAGCCGATGTTCCGGAAAGAGGAAGTCGAAAATGCCTGAGGGCCGCATGCGCCGAAAGGTCTGCCTCCTCGCGGGGGCGGTCGCGGCATTTGCTTTCCTTTCCGCCGGCTGCGGGACCCGTGTGATGCAGCTCTACGAAAAGGTGATCGGCTCGAAGCGCTACGCGCGCACCACCGAGTCGTTCACGCGCACCCGGGAAGTCCACGACGGGCTGGAAACACGGTTTATTTTTTCCTCCACGTGGCTTTCCCCCGAGTGGGTCCGGGCATTCTCGGAGGAGTATGCCAACATCTATTACCTCGATTCGGAACGCAAGGGTCGGATGATCGACCGGTGGAGGGGGGAGTCCGAAACGTACGAACGGTTCTTCGTCGCCCTCTTTACCCCCGACGACCGGGCGAACGATCTCGACGAGGAAAAGACCCTGTGGACCCTCCACCTCGTGCGGGCGGACGAGAGGGATTTTCCGCCGGTCTACGTGAGAAAGACATCCTTGCGTCCCGAGGAGGTGTCGCGCTTCTTCCCCTACTCGGGCACCTGGTACCGGGCCTACGAAGTGGCGTTTCCCAAGGAGGCGGGGGAGAAGGTGGAGGCGACGATCGCCGCGCCACGGTTCAAGCTGGTCCTCTCGGGGGTACAGGGGCGCGCCGTGCTGGTCTGGGACTAGCCGGCCTCCAGGGCTCCATTCCCTCAGATTCCGGCATTCGAGGACCGCTGCATCCCCGCCGGCTTCGTTGCCCTCCCTCACCGTACCGCAGCGGGTACGCCTCGGTTGGGCGC
>JBAULH010000005.1:0-5828 GCA_049578085.1 Candidatus Deferrimicrobiaceae bacterium | reverse complement strand
ACTCCCCGGCGGACGAAGGAAGCCGGAGGAAACGAGGACAGAGGCCCTCCGGAGGGAACTGCGGGAAGGGTGGGGAATGCGCGTGGAAGTCGGGGACCGGCTCGCGTCGCTCCCCCAGGGGTTCACCCATTTCCGGACCACGGTGCACGCCTACCGGTGCCGCCGGAAGGGCGGACGGCCGGGCCCGGATAGGGAATGGCGCTGGGTGCGGCCGGAGGATCTGGCTGGTCTTGCGTTTCCCCGGACCTACCGAAGACTGGTGGAAACGGTCTTCCCGAAAGAAGGAAAGGAATAGCCGCTCCCTGTCACAGGGCGGCGAGTGCCTTTTCGATCTTTTTCACGTGCACATTCTCGAATGCAACGAGGTGGTCGAATATCTTCTTGATCTCGGGGTCTTTCGCCTTCGAGGAGGCGTTCCGGTACAGGTCGGCCGCCTCTTTTTCCAGCGCCAGCGCGATTTCGAGAACGTCCTTCCTGCTTTTCAGGTTGGGAATCTTTCCGAGCAGCTCCTTGTGCGTCTCCTGCATCTGCTCGTCGATGTCGGGCAACCCGTCCCGGGTCATGATGTCCTTGTAGGGGGCCCAGCACTCGGAACGGACGTTCTTGTCGTAGGCCTCTTCCAGCTGGAGGAAGTGCTGCTTTTCGTCCATGGCGAGATCGTCGAGCACCTTGCGCACGTTCTCGTCGCCGATTGTTTTCGACGACCGGCGGTAAAACACATACGCGGCGAGCTCGGACTCGATCCCCAGATTCAGGAACTTGAGCGCTTCCTCTGCAACTTTCATGGATGCTTCCTCCGCAAAGAAGATGGTGTGGGAGTATCTTTATAACTATACCATAATACAGCCGATTCGGCTCATGCTTGCCCCGGGCCCGACCGGGCATCCTCGTCAGTATCCACGGCCGACGGCCGCGGTCGTCACACCGCTCAGGATCCTCCGTAGCCGACCGTCACCTTTTCGGCGTCGAGGATGACGGGGACGTCGCGTCGCCCCTTGCAAAGGGTTATCATCTCGGCCATTGCGGACTTGTCTTTCTGGACGTTTTTATACACCACCCGGGCGCCGTTTTTCTCGTAATCCATACGAGCGTTGGACGTGTACGGTCAGGTGTCCTTCCCGAAAATCGTCACGATGCGCGACATGGGTACCTCCCTGGAAGGGGCTGGTTCATACGGCAGCTGCCCCGATACCGGCCATTGCTTTCAACCGTTGGATGCGAAGAGCGGTCGAGGGATGCGTGGAAAGGAGAGCCGAAGCGTCGTCGGCAAAATGAAGGAGCGGGTTGACGATGAACAGATGCTGGGTCCCCCGGTTCTCCCCCGGGACGTGGGCGCCGGACTGCGAGATCTTTTCGAGCGCGGAGGCCAGCCCCAGGGGGTTCCGCGTGAACTGCGCGCTTACGGCGTCCGCGTGGTACTCCCGCTGGCGGGAGATGCTCATCTGGAGAATCTTCGCGGCGATGGGGGCCAGGAGCGCGAGGAGGACCCCGAGCGCGAAGAATGCGACGTTTCCCCGCCCTCTCCCCGTGCCTCCGGAGCGTCCCCTCCCGCGGAAGGGAACCCCCCGGAGGAACATGTCGGACAGGAGGGCGATGGCGCCCACCAGGACCGCGGCGCAGATGTTGTAGAGCGTGTCGCGGCTCTTGATGTGGGCCATTTCATGGCCGATCACCCCCTGCAGTTCCTCCCGGTTCAGCCGTTCGAGAAGGCCGGTCGTAACCGCGACGAGGGACTCCGCCGGCCGCCTTCCCGCGGCGAAAGCGTTCATCCCCGCGCTTTCCATCACGAAGACGCGCGGCATCGGAAGCCCCGATGCGATGCTCATCTCCTCCACGACGTTTCGCAGTTTCCGGTGGGCAAGCGGGTCGGCCTCCCGGGCACCGTGAATCGAGAGGACGATGGAGGATCCGCGGAAATACGCGGTGGAGGCGAGAATCGCGTAGAGGATGAGCGCGAGCGCAATGCCGTATCCGACGCTCCCGTACGCTCCGCCGATCCCTCCCCCGACGGCGAGGAACGAGGCGAAGAGCGCGAGGAAGAGGAGCAGGGACAGGCGGACGTTCCGGGAGGCGGCCTCGTAGAAGGAGAGCATGGGGGCCGCGCGCGGGACGGGAGCGGCCTGCCTCGCGCCGTCGCCTGCCGTCTCACCTGTCAGCCGGGAGATGCCGGGTACAGCGAAGGGTTCCTGGCACAGGTTGCAGTACGCGGCGCCCGGGTGGTTGGCGGTTCCGCAGCCCGGGCACGTTTTCTCTCGACGTGAAAGGGGGGACTCTTCTGGTTTTTCCGTCGAGTAAAACAGGAGTGTCCCCCCCCCATCGGTGGGAGTGTCCCCCCTCATGTTTCTATCGGAGGTCCGCCCTTGGCACGGCCCGGCTTTCCTCCCCGGCCTCGAAATATTCCGCCTGGGAGAAGTCGAACACCGAGGCGATGATGTTGGACGGTATGGACTGGATCTTGTTGTTGTACGTCATCACCGAGTCGTTGTAGAACTGGCGCGCAAAGGAGATCTTGTTCTCTGTTCCGGTCAGCTCCTCCTGGAGCGCGGCCACGTTCTGATTCGCCTTGAGCTCCGGGTACTTTTCGACGACGGCGAAGAGACTTTTCAGCGATTCCGTCAGGACGTTCTCGGCCTTCCCCTGCGCCGTCGGGCCCTTTGCGGAGATGGCTGCGCCGCGGGCCTCGATGACCCGGGTGAGCGTCTCCTGTTCGTAGGCCATGTAGTCCTTGACGACCTCCACGAGGTTGGGGATGAGGTCGTACCGGCGCTTCAGCTGCACGTCGATCTGGTGCCAGGCGTTCCGGAACTGGTTGCGGAGCCTGACGAGGACGTTGTACGTCAGAACGAACCAGCCGACGAATCCGATCGCAAGGATCGCCGGAATCCAGCCCATTTTTCCCCTCCGGAACGGGGTTTTCCCCGCTTTTTTCCCGAACGCTATTTCCCGGTAAGTCTATCGGATGTAAGATGAATGTCAAACGAAAAGGGGGCGATCCCTCCTGCCGTACAAGGGTTTGCGGCCGGACTGCCCGCAGGGAGCGTTCTTCCCCGCGAGGGAGACCTCCGGGAGCCAGGAAGGTTATTGAAGACCTATTCCGCCGAAAAGAGGGGGGGTACGCGGCGCGGGGAACATCCTCCGCGTGCCCCTTCCGCGCCTGCCCGAATGCCGTTTCCGGAGCTTTTGGCTCCGGCGGGTTCGGTGGAGGCGTATTTCGCCGCCGTTTCCGCCGGGGCGGACGCGGTCTACCTCGGGCTCCAGAGGTTCAACGCGCGGGCGCGCGCCGAGAATTTCACACTGGAAGATCTCTGCCGGATCCTGCCCCACGCACGGGATTGCGGGGTCCGGGTCTACGTCGCCATGAACACCATCCTGACCGAGGCGGACCTGCCCGAGGCGATATCGATGCTCCATCAGGTGGCCCCCCTTTCTCCTGACGCTCTCATCGTCCAGGATCTGGGGTTCATGCGTATCTTGCGGGACTTCTTTCCCACGATGAAGTTCCACGTCAGCACGCAGGCGGGCTGCGGCTCCACCGCCGCGGCCGAGGCCTTCGCGGCGTTGGGCGCCGACCGGGTAATCCTCGAGCGTCACCTGGAATTTTCCGAGGTGGCCAGGATCGTGTCGACCGCACGCGTCGGCGTCGAGATCTTCGTTCACGGGGCGATGTGCTACTCCTACTCGGGAAAGTGCTTCTTCTCCTCCTTCCTCGGGGGAAAGAGCGCAAACCGCGGGGCGTGTGTCCAGCCGTGCCGCCGTCTCTACGGGCATCCCGGCGGGGAGGAGGCGGTCTTTTCCACGCGCGACCTTTCCCTGATCGACCTGCTGCCGGAGCTGGTTCCGCTGGGGTTCGCCGCGTTCAAGATCGAGGGGCGGATGCGGAGCGCGGAGTACGTGAGCGGTGTCGTATCCGCTTACCGGCGGGCCCTCGACCGGATCCGCGAAGGCAGGAAGACGGAGGCTGTCGAGGAGGGAAGGGGACTTCTGGAGAAAGTGATCGGCCGCAGGGAGACGCCCGGCATTACGGGCGGCGCAGGCCCCGGGGAGGTCGTTGCCGGAGGAATGACGGGGAACGTGGGAGAGCTGTTGGGTGCGATCCGGGAGGTCCGGGAGGGGTGGGCACACGTCGCAGTGGAAGCGACCGTCTTGCAGGGGGACCGGCTTCGCGTGCAGTTTCGGAGCGACGGCTCCGGCAGGGGGTTTTCGGCGCGGTCGATGCGTGCGGACAGGGAGGGGATCTACGTCCGGGTACCGTTCGACGTCTCGCCGGGCGACCTTCTCTTCCGCGTCGGCGGCGGGGGGCGGGCGGAGGTCACCCGTTTAGCACGGCGGGAACGGGAGGCATTGCCTCCCGGAGGCGTCCGTTTTCGGGTCGCCGTGGGAGATGGCGTACTGGCCGTCGAGGCGTCGTACGGCAAGGCGCACGCGGAATTCTCCTTCCGGGTTTCCGGCGCAGGCGCGCGCGGGGAGGGCAAGGTTCCCCCGGACGCCGAGGCCCGCCTGCGCGCCGCGTACCGGTCCGACCTCCCGTTGGGGGAAATCCGGGTCGAGGGGAAAGGCGCAACCGTCCCGTGGCAGGACGTGACGGCCCTGTTCCTTAAGGCCGCGAGGAAGTTCGACAGGGATTTCTACCTGTCGGGGAAGAACCTCCGTCTCTCCATTCTTCCCACCCTTCGCGTCGCGGGGAGCCGCCGGGAGGCGCACCCGACCGTCTTTTTTGTGGGTTGCCGGGCCGAACAGCTCGGGACTCTGCCGCGGATCCCGGAAATCGTTCCGGTGGTGGAGTTTACCCGGGCCCTCGCGCGGGACCCGGCCCCGGGAAACCGGGGGTTCCGGGAGAGCGCGTACTTCCGTCTTCCCCCCCCGATGCGGGAATCCGACGCCTCTTTTCTCCGCAGGACCGTAAGGGAGGCGATTCTCAAAGGACACCGACGCTGGGTGGTCTCGGACGTAGGGCATTTCCGGCTTTTCGCCGGGTTTGTCCCGAGGAAGCAGGTGACGCTTGTCAGCGACCACTATCTGTATGCCTTCAACACCGGTGCCCTCTCCACCCTGTCGGGGCTGGGGGCCTCCCGGATGATCCTTCCGGTGGAGGCGAATCTCGCCACGCTCCGGGCGGTGGGAAAGTACCTGCATGACCTGGGGATCGCCATGGCGTACGGCGCCGTTCCCGTGATGATCTCGCGACTGGTCCCGTCGTCGGGCGTCCGGGGCGAAGTAGCAAGTCCCCGGGAGGAGCGTTTCCATATCGATGTCGATGAGCGGGGATCCTCCGTCCGGCCCGCCCCGCCGTTTTCCGCATCGGGGTCTCTCCACGAGATCCGCGCCGCGGGCATCCGCGACTTCTTCGCCGACCTGCGGGATGTGCCCGACGGGGATATCGAGGGGGTGTTGTCGGCGTTGTTTGCCGACCGCCCGATCCCCGGCACCTCGCCCTTCAACCTGTTCCGGGGGAACTTCTAGTGTACCGCCTCGTAAATAGCTTGAAGCACCGAGAGCGTCGATGCGCCGCGCCAGCAAGGCGCGCGACTGAGGATGGGGGGGGACACTCCTGGGTTATTCGCCGAGAAAATCAGGAGTGTCCCCCGCGTAAGAAGCGCAACGAAGCGGGAGCGAGGGGCCTGTCCCCGGAAGGGTCGGCAGCCGAGGCGAAGCGGATGCGCCGTCAGGCCGCGAAGGACGACCGAGCACGGCGCAGGCGTACTAACGGTACGCCGAGCCGGGCGCAGGGAGTCCGACAAAGGGCTGGCGGTGCAGACCGAGCCGCAGGCGCCGGTCGCCCAAAAGGATGCCTTTTCTGCTGCGACAAGCGATGCCCGGGCTGCGTCGGG
>JBAULH010000004.1:0-13488 GCA_049578085.1 Candidatus Deferrimicrobiaceae bacterium | reverse complement strand
CCCATACCTCCTCATAATTGCTCCCGTACGTCTCCTGGGACCGGAATCCCTTTTGCGGGTAGGTCGCGCACCCCCCCAGGAGGAAAACTCCCACCGCTATCGTCATCCCGACGGCGAAAACCGTTGGCGATTTCCTCATCGCAACCCTCCGGCCCGTTCTCTCCGCATCCCGGCACACAAGTCCGCCACGTCCCTGTTCCATGCCCTAAAGCGTATTGAAAACGGGGGAAAAGCACAAGCGCCCGAAAGGCGCCAGGCGAATTCGGAAGACTATTCCTTCACCTTTTTCTCGCGATACTGGGAGTAGGCATCCCGAACGGCGACGTACGGGTCGAGGGCCGATTTTTTCAGGTCCTCGTATTCCCCGATCCTCAGGGACACTTCGTTCTCCGCCTTCAGCACCTTGGCGCCGATTATGACCTCGGTGTCCTCGACATAGTTGACCGGGTCGAGAAACGAGTCCCCCGCCAGACCCACCGTGTCGCGAAGGCTCGAGGGACCGAGAACCGGCAAGACGATGTACAGGCCGTGCCCGAACCCGTATTTCCCGAAGGTCTGGCCTAGGTCCTCGTCCCGGGGGAGGAGCCGGAAGTCATCCTTTGCGGGGTCGAAAAGCCCCCCGATTCCCGCGGTGGTGTTGAGGGCGAACCGGAGCAGCTCCACCCCGGAGTTCCGGATCTTCCCCTGGAGGAGGTTGTTCACGAACCGGATGGGCATCGCGAGATTCGAGAAGAAATTCCTCACCGAGATGCGCATCACCTCCGGTACGACCGCCCGGTATCCTTGCGCTACGGGTTTCATTACCCAGAAATAGGCCTTGTCGTTGAACACGAACAGGGCACGGTTCACCGGCTCGAGGGGGTCGGGAAGGAAAAGGGGCAGGGCTTTCTCCCGAAAAGGATCCTCTCCGGAACCGGTCTCCGTCGATGCGGAAGCGGCCGCACCGCCTCCCGCGATGCCGGTCTCCGGCGCCGCCCCGGTCTCCCGACTGATGGTTTCCCCGGCCGGTGCCGTTTCTTCCGCATCCGCGGCGAACGCCGCTGCCGGGGAGATGAGCAGGAGGGCGACGAAGAGATAGGAACAAAGCGATCTCCCGGCCATTTGCCTCTCCTGTTCATGCGCGGAACGCGAATCGTTGTCCATAAGGTTGCCGGTGATCTCCGAAATTTTCACGCCGGAAAGGGCCTTGAGGGAAAGGGCGCCGTGCCGGTGCGACCCTTCCGGCAAGCAAAAGTAAGCAACGTTTCGGTAAAAATGTCTATCTAAAGGTTCGGCAGTTCACGGATCCGGCTAAACGTGACGGGATCCGACCCGCATCCGCCGGGGGGGAAGCGATGGCATTGTTGGTCGAGACGATCGGGAAACGTGCCCTTCAGGGGATCAACCGCATGGGGAGGATGATGATCTTCCTCTGCGCGACGGCTGCGTCTCTTCTCGTACCCCCATTCCGGGTCCGGCGCATCGTGAAGCAGATCCACTTCATCGGGGTGAAGTCCCTGTTCGTCATCGTCCTGACGGCGGCGTTCACCGGCATGGTTCTGGGTCTCCAGGGGTATTACACGCTTCGGAAATTCGGATCGGAGGGCCTGCTCGGGTCTGCGGTGGCCCTTTCGCTCATCCGGGAGCTGGGGCCGGTCCTGTCGGCGCTCATGGTGACGGGGCGGGCCGGCTCCGCATTGACCGCGGAGATCGGGATCATGCGGATCGGGGACCAGATCGACTCGCTGGAGTCGATGGGGATCGATCCCGTCAAGTTCCTCATCTCCCCCCGGCTCCTCGGAACGGTCGTATCGGTGCCGCTGCTCACGGCGATATTCGACGTCGTGGGGATTTTGGGAGGGTACGTGGTGGGGGTAAAGCTCCTCGGAGTGAACGCCGGCGTCTTCTTCGGGCAGATGGAGGCGAGCGTAGAGTGGAATGACATTGTGAACGGGCTCATTAAATCGCTTGTCTTCGGAGTGGTCATCGCGTGGGTCTGCACGTTCAAGGGATACTTCACCGAAAGGGGGGCGGAAGGGGTCAGCCAGTCG
The DNA here is from genome assembly GCA_049578085.1 of Candidatus Deferrimicrobiaceae bacterium. GTDB lineage: Bacteria > Desulfobacterota > Deferrimicrobia > Deferrimicrobiales > Deferrimicrobiaceae > CSP1-8. The sequence continues at coordinate 11,458 of JBAULH010000004.1, read as the reverse complement.
ACCACGTCCGCCGTCGTACTCTCCTCGGTGCTGATCCTGGTCGGCGACTACTTCCTGACCTCGGTGCTCCTGTGAGCGACCAAACCCCGATCTGCGAACCGTGCGGGCAAGAAACGCTTCCGGCGCCGGAAGGGGAACCGATCATCCGCCTGGTGAACATCGAGAAGATGCTCGACGGGAAGAAAGTGCTGGACGGGGTGAACCTCGACATTCCCCGCCAGAGAATCACTGCGATCATCGGCCTGAGCGGGGCGGGCAAAAGCGTGATGCTCAAGCACATGATCGGGCTCATCCGGCCGGACCGCGGGCAGGTCTTGGTAGACGGGGTGGACATCGCCCGCCTCTCCCGTGGGGAGCTTTACGAGATTCGTCGCCGGTTCGGGATGCTCTTCCAGGGAGGCGCACTCTTCGACTCGCTCACCGTCTACGAGAACGTGGCGTTTCCCCTGCGGGAGAAAACCGGGCTCGGGGAGGAAAAGATCCGGGAACGCGTCCTCTCGCGCCTGGCTCAGGTGGGGCTGGAGGGTGCCCAGGGAAAATTCCCCGACGAGCTGAGCGGGGGGATGGTTCGGAGGGTCGCCTTCGCCCGGGCGATGGTGACGGACCCGGAGATCATCCTGTTCGACGAGCCGACAACGGGCCTGGATCCCATCATCCGGAACTCGATCCTGAATCTTATCTGCCACACGTATCATCAGCACGGTTTTACGATGGTGATGATCAGCCACGATATCCCCGAGATCTTCCTGTGGAGCCACTACGTCGTGGTGCTCCACGACGGGAAAGTGGTCGAGTCGGCTCCCACGGCGGAGGTGGTGCATTCCGTCAATCCCTTCGTCCAACAACTGATCCGGGGGGATATCACGGGGCCGGTTCACCTCATGTAAGGGGATGGGTATGCAGCGACTGAACATCGAGACGACCGTGGGCCTGTTTGTCCTTCTCGGGATCGCATCCCTTGCCTGGCTTTCCATAAGGCTTGGAAAGCTGGAGATCGTGGGAGGCGATTACGTGCCCGTGCATGCGGAGTTTGCCTCGGTTTCGGGGCTGAAACAAGGGGTGAGCGTGGAGATCGCCGGGGTCGACATCGGGAAGGTGGAGTCGATCACGCTCACCGGCTACAAAGCCGACGTCCTGATGAAGATCCGGACGGGGGTCAGGCTGCCGGAGGACACCATCGCCTCCATACGGACCCGGGGGCTCATCGGGGACAAGTACGTGTCCTTGTCCCCCGGCGCGTCGGACCGCGTGATCCCTCCCAACGGGAAGATCCGGGATACCGAGTCCGCCGTGGATGTGGAGCAGCTGATCGGGGAATTCATTCATGGAAGCGCCAAGTAGGGTGATCGGCAAGGCGGCGGGCAGGGTTAGGTTCCGCTTCCCGGCGGCCCTCGTCCTCGCCCTGTGTCTGTTTTCTTCGCTGTCACAGGCCGGAAACGCCACCGAACGGATCCGGGGGACGATCGATCGGGCGATCGGGATCCTCAAGGACCCGGCGCTTGCCGGGAAGGGCAGGGAAGAGGAACGCCGCGTCCTTCTGAGGAAGGAGATCGCGCCGGTCTTCGACTTCAGGGAGATGGCGAAGCGTTCCCTGGGTCCGAACTGGAGGGAAAGAACTCCCGAAGAACGGGACCGTTTCGTCGCGCTTTTCCGGGAACTGCTCGAGAACTCCTATCTCGGGAAGATCGAGTCCTACCAGGGAGAGGAGATCCGGTACGGCAAGGAGACTGTCGACGGACCATATGCCGAGGTGAAGACCTTCGTGGTCACCGGCAAGGGTCTGGAGATCCCGGTCGATTACCGGATGCTTGCCGGGAGCGGGGAGTACCGGATCTACGACGTCGTCATCGAGGGGATCAGTCTGGTGGGCAATTATCGCTCCCAGTTCAACAGCATCCTGCAAAGATCTTCCTTCGGTGAACTGATGGACAAGCTGCGCGCCACGATCCAGGAACAACGGTCATCGGCTTTCCCTTCTCCGTTTGCCTGAGAACCGGTTGCCCCTCGGCAAGGAGAAAGGTAAAAAGGAGATATCGATATCATCCCGGGTACCACATCCAGGGGGCCGCTTAACGGAGAGCAGGCCGGAAAGAGAGGGGTTCGCGAGATGAGACGGGTTGCGTTAGCGTATGCGGCGTTATTTATCGGTTGTTTCCTGCTTCTTGGGCCTGCGGAGGCGGGGTGGGTGGTCCACAGCCAGAACGCGAGGTCCGGCGGAAAGGCGAGAAAGGAAACTAACTATTTCGAGCGAAACCGGATCCGCACGGAGGTCGAAGAGAGCGCGCACGTGATGAACTTCGCCACGCGGAAGATCATTTGGATTGAAAAAAAAGAGGGAAAGTACAGCGTGATGACCTTTGAGGAACTCAAGAAGATGATGCGCGAAGGGATGAAGGCGTCGCGACAGATGAGAGAGGAGATTCAGCGGCAGGGGATTTCCATCCCGGGGATCTCCTCCCGACGGCAGGGAAAAGTTACGGTGAGCTCCCTTCCCGGGGCGACGATCGCCGGCTACGGGTGCGCCGGGTACCGCGTTTCCGTGGGGGGGGATCCGCAGAAAGATATCTGGGTAACGAAAAAGATCGACATGATGAAGGAAATCGATCCTTCCGTGTGGAAGGAGTTTGCCGATCTATCCCGGGAGATGAAGACGATGGGGCCGGATTCCTCCGATTACGAGGAAGCGGCGGAGTCCCGGAAGATCGCCGAGGGCGGATATCCCATGAAGGTCGTGGACAAGCGGTCGGGCCGTGTCGAGGAGGTGACCCTGGTAGAGAAGAGGGTGATCGCCGCCTCCCTGTTTGAGGAGCCGAAGGGGCTTGAAAAGGTACCATTCGACAGGCTGATGCACGGTCCCACCCAAAAAATGCCTTCCCTCGGGGAATTGCCCTCCGGCATCCCCGCTGGGGGGATGCGGGGATTAGGCCGGTGACGACGGACTGATGCACGTGCGCACCCTCGCCGTTTTCTCCCTGGTGGCAGCATTCCTCCTGGCAGGGTGTGCGGGAAATCGCTGGGCATATCCATCGGGGGAGGAGGTTCCCTATCCCCCCCGGGGGAAGCCCGAGGCGGAAGACATCTACCACCTCCCCACGGGACTCCAGGTCTCTCTGGACGGGTTGATGAACATGATCTCCGGCGCGACCCTTGTCTGCGTGGGGGAGACGCACGACAATATCCACGCCCACCGGGTCGAGCTCATCATCCTCCGGGAAATGTTCCGCCGGTTTCCCGGCAGGGTCGCCATCGGGATGGAGATGTTCCGCGAACCGCAACAGGAGATCCTCGACCGGTGGACGAAGGGGGGGCTGTCCGAGATCGAGTTCCTGAAAGCCGCGAAATGGCACGAGAACTGGGGTTCCGATTTCGGCTATTACCGGGACATCCTGGAATTTGCGAAAGAGAACGGAATCGACGTCGTTGCGTTGAACCCGTCGAAGGAGGTCCAGGAGGAAATGAGCCGGGGAGGCCTGGACAACGTTTCGGCCGATCGAAAGGCAACGCTTCCCGAGATCGGCGAGGCGGACCCGTACCAGCGGGCGGCGATGAAGGCGGTGTACGGAAGTCACCTCCCCACCGAGGGAATGTTCGAGTCCTTCTTCCGGGTCCAGATGCTCTGGGAAGAGACGATGGCCGAACGCATCGTCGACTACCTGAAAAGCCCCCGTGGAGAGGGAAAGAAGATGGTGACGATCACGGGAGGCTGGCACGTCCGGTACGGCTTCGGTCTCCCCAAGAAGGTGATCCGCAGGATGCCCCTGCCCTACGTTATCGTCCAGCCCGTGGAGATCGAGATCCCCGAGGAGAAAAAAGACCAGCAGATGGATGTGGACCTGCCGGAGATTCCCCTGCTCCCCTACGACTTCGCCTGGTACGTGCCTTACGAGGGGCTGGAAGGAAAGCGTGTCCTGATGGGGGTCCTCCTCTCCGAGAACGAGGGGAGGGTTTCCGTCAAGAGCGTCGAGGAGGGATCCCCTGCCGAAAAGGCCGGCGTCCGCCCCGGTGACGTTTTCGTTTCGTTCGACGGGGAGCCTGTGGAGGACATGGCCGATATCTTCTACCGCATGGGGAAGAAGAAGGAAGGGGATACCGCCTCGCTGGTTCTTCTCCGGGACGGGGCCGAGACGCCGGCGGAGATCACCTTTTTCCGTATGCCGAAGAAGAATGGGCGGGGACACTCCTCTCCCGCATCCCGGAGATGAATCAGGAATGTCCCCGGGGATGGTCCCCTCCCTGTGAGGATGCTCGAAGATCTCCAAGAAGGAAGCGGGAGACGATATACTCTTCTCACGCCGGCAGGCAACCGGCGCAATTTCCTGGGCAATGAAGATCCGAAACCGGCCGGGAGGGAAACGGGGTGCCGTTCGCCGTACGCATGGGAGCCAACGCGATCGCGATCCTGCTGATCGCCTATCTCCTTCCGCAGGTGATGCTGGCCGAGGGAGCGCTGTCCGCGCTGGCCGCGGCGTTCTTCCTGGGGCTGGTGAACGCCGTGATCCGCCCGATCCTCATTCTCCTCACGCTTCCGGTCACCGTGCTCACCCTCGGGATTTTCCTCCTGGTGATCAACGGGTTGCTCCTGTGGCTCGTCTCCGGGATCGTCCCCGGGTTTCACGTCAACGGCTTCTTCGGGGCCGTCGCGGGATCGGTGCTGGTGAGCGTAGTCTCCGGGATTCTTACGAGCGTGCTCCCGTGAGCGTGAAGGTCCAGTTCCTCGGAGGGGCGAGGGAAGTTACCGGCTCCAGTATTCTGGTGGAGGCGGGCCGTTCGAGGTTCCTCGTGGACTGCGGCATGTTCCAGGGAGGAGGGGAGAGCGACCGGAAAAACGCGAGGAAGTTCCCGATTCCTCCCTCCTCGATCGACTTCGTCCTGTGTACGCACGCGCACATCGACCACACGGGACTTCTTCCGAAAATCGTCCGGGACGGCTATCGCGGCCCGATCCATGCGACCGCAGCGACGGCCGATCTTCTCCAAATCATGCTTCCCGACTCCGGCCACATCCAGGAACGGGAGGCGGAATGGAGGAGCAGGAGGCGAAAACGTGCAGGGCGGAAGGAGACCCCGCCCCTCTACACGGAAGCGGATGCGCACGCGGTGCTTCCCCTCCTGTCTCCGGTCGGGTATGGCGAGACGGTCACCCCCGCGCCCGGCATACGGGCTTCGTTCCTGGACGCGGGACACATCCTCGGGTCGGCGATCCTTCGCATCTCCGTCGAGGACGGCAACCGGAAGCAGGTCCTGGTATTTTCCGGAGATCTCGGCCACCGGGGGCTGCCCATCGTGCGCGACCCCACGCCGGTGGAACGGGCGGATGCGGTGGTGATGGAGTCCACCTACGGGAACCGGCTGCACAAGGGGATGGAGGAAACCAGAGAGGAATTCCTCCACGCCGTGACCGACACATTGGGCCGCAAGGGCGGCAACGTGATCATCCCGGCATTTGCCGTCGGGCGCACGCAGGATATCATCTACCTGCTCGCGGATCTCACCCGGCAGGGCCGGGTGTCGGGCCTCACCGTCTATATCGATTCGCCCCTGGCCATCGAGGCCACGCGGATCACCCTCCGACACCCCGAGTGCTTCGACAAGGAAACGCTTTCGGTCTTCGAGTGGCGGGAGAAAAATCCCGATGCGCTCCGGGTCGTCGCATCGAGGGGAGTGGAGGATTCCATGGCGCTCAATTCGATGCGCGGCGGCGGGATCATCCTCGCGGGCAGCGGAATGTGCGAAGCGGGGCGGATCAAGCACCACCTGAAGTACAACCTGTGGCGGAAGGAATCCAGCGTGATCATCGTCGGATTCCAGGCGTCGAGGACGCTGGGGCGGAGGATCGTGGAGGGGGCCAAGCGGGTCCGGATCTTCGGGGAAGAGATCAACGTCGCCGCCGACGTCTACACGATCGGGGGGCTGTCCGCCCACGCCGACCGGAACGACCTTCTCGCCTGGGCCGGGGCTTTCCGGACCCCTCCCGACAAGGCCTTCGTGGCCCACGGCGAGGAGTCGGTGTCCGTTGGATTTGCCGGACTTCTTTCCGAGCGGCTCGGCTGGAACGCTTCGGTCCCGTACCCGAACCGGACCATCGAAGTATGAGAGCGACGGGCCGGATCTGCGTCGCCGCGATCGCGTTCCTCGCCCTGACCTGGGTGACGGTTCCTCCCCGCTCTCTCAACGCCCATCCTGTCCACGACCCCCAGGACGACATACTCGAGTCGATCGGCGTGGACGAAAAGCTCGGCGCCGCAATCCCCCTCGATGCCCTCTTCCAGGACGAGAAGGGGAACGAGGTTCGCCTGGGAGACTACTTCGCGGGAGGGCCGGTGCTTCTGACCTTGAACTACTACACCTGCCCAATGCTGTGCCCCCTGACGCTGCACTCTCTCCTCGGGACGGTGGGAAAAATGAAAGGGATCGATCTCGGCCGCGACTTCCGGATCGTCACGGTCAGCTTCGATCCGAAAGACACGCCCGCGATCGCAAGCGAACTCGCCGGGAAGATCTACGCCGATATGAAGGGGACGGAGGATCCTGAGGCCCGGTGGCCGTTCCTGCTGGGCGATGAGCGGTCCATCGGCGCCCTCACCGGCGCCGTCGGATTCCGATACCGGAAGGTGGGAAACGAGTTCGCCCATCCGGACGTGGTCGTCGCGTTGACCCCCGAGGGGAGGATCTCCCGCTACCTGTACGGGATCGAGCAGGACCCCCTGGATCTCAAGATGGCCCTCCTCGAGGCCTCGGGGGGAAACATCGGGGAGTCGACCGCCCTGAACCACGTCCTGTTATTCTGCTTCCAGTATGACCCCGTGGGGAAAAAATACGCACTCTACGCCCGGAACATCATGAAGGCCGGCGGGGTCCTGACGATCGTTCTGCTCGGAGGCCTGCTCCTCGTTTTATGGAAGCGGGGCCAAAACAAGGTTATTCCGTAGCGACAGGGGGAAACGATGGCGAACGCGTACGCCCTGGGAGAGGCGGCATCCCGGACGACGGGACAGGTGGATGCTCTTTTTCTCTTCATCACCCTGGTTTGCCTGTTTTTCTTTCTACTCGTCGAGGGACTGCTGATCTACTTCGCGATCCGGTATCGAAAGCGAAAAGGGGCCGAACCCGCCGAGACGCCCGACATCCGGGGCAATCTCTTCCTGGAAACCGTCTGGATCCTGATCCCCACGATCGTCGTCGCCTCCTTCTTCTACTATGGGTACATGGTGTTCCGGGACATCCGGACGCCATCCCCCGGAGCCACCGACATCCACGCCGTGGGCAGGCAGTGGCTCTTCGAGTTCCGGTATCCCGACGGCAGGTTGTCGATCAACGAGCTCCGGGTGCCCGCCGGCAGGCCCGTGAAACTCATCCTGACCTCCGATGACGTGATCCACAGTTTCTATGTCCCGGACTACCGGCTCAAGCAGGACATGGTGCCGGGACAGTACACGACCCTGTACCTGCACCCCGACAAGGAGGGAACGTACCCGATCCTGTGCGCCGAATATTGCGGCGTCGGTCACTCCACGATGCGCGCGGATTTGATCGTGATGGAACCGGGCGCGTATGCGGCATGGCGGGAAACGCAAGCGGCGCCGTCCAGCCTTTCCCTCGCGGAGCAGGGGAGGGCGCTCGTGGAGAAGTCCGGATGCCTGGGATGCCACGCCCTCGAGGGAAAGGAGAAGATCGGCCCCAACTTCGGGAAAAGTTTCGGCCGGAAGGTCCTCCTTGCGGACGGGACCTCCGTGACCGGGGACGAGGAATATCTCCGGGAGTCGATCTATGACCCCAAGGCCAAGGTGGTGAAGGGGTACCCGGCCGTCATGCCCACATTCAAAGAGAGCCTTTCCCCCGACGACGTGGGCGCGATCATCGCCTACCTGAAATCCCTTTCCGGGGAAAAAGAGCAGGGTGAGGAGAAAGGGGTGGAGAAGGCCGTCGAGAAGGAGGAAAGAGAGGGGAAGGAAGCCCCTTCGGCGCGGAAGGGGAAAGAGCTGACCGAAACCCTCGGGTGCCAGGGGTGCCACTCCGTCGACGGGTCGGCCCGGGTCGGGCCCTCGTTTCAGGGTCTGTTCGGCGGGCAGGTCGAGTTCGAGGGCGGGGGAAAGGCGACCGCCGACGAGGCGTATCTCAGGGAATCGATCAACCAGCCCAAAGCGAAAATCGTCAAGGGCTATCCCAACGTGATGCCGGAATTCAAAGGAAAAATTTCGGAGGGGGACCTCTCCGCTATCATCGCCTACCTAAAAACGCTGAAACAGTAGGTTTTTTGCGCATCCAACTCCCCCATTCGGTCATCGCATGGGGGGCAAACGGAAGGAGAGACGGGAAAACCGATGCGGGAAACGACGGGGAACGGGGAGCAGCCGCAAACCGGTAGCGCCTCCCCGGGGGGCTATCTCGAGGCGAAAGGGTTCTGGGCCTGGGCCTATACCCTGGACCACAAGCGGATCGGGGTGATGTACCTGTACACCACCCTCTTCTTTTTTCTGGCGGGTGGAGTTTTCGCTCTCCTGATCCGCATCAAGCTGATGTTTCCCGGGCAGCACATATTCACCAACCAGACCTACAACGTGTTGTTCACCATGCACGGGGCCCTGATGATCTTCCTGTTCGTCATCCCGGCAATCCCCTCGGGTCTGGGCAACTTCTTCATCCCGCTGCAAATCGGTGCGAGGGACGTGGCGTTTCCCCGGTTGAACCTGCTTAGCTACTGGGTCTTCGTGGCGGGAATCGTCGTGATCCTTTTCTCCCTCGGCCGGCCGATGGACACGGGGTGGACCTTCTACACCCCGTATTCCGCGCGGACCGCCGCTAACGTCACGCTCCTGTCCTTCGGGATCTTTCTCATCGGAATGTCCTCCATCCTCACGGGCCTGAACTTCCTGGTGACGATCCACAAGCTCCGGGCGCCGGGGATGACGTGGCACCGGATGCCGCTTTTCATCTGGTCGATGTACGCCACCAGCATCATCCAGGTTCTGGCGACCCCGGTCGTGGGGATCACATTCCTGCTGCTGGCCATGGAGCGGCTCTTCGGAGTGGGATTCTTCGATCCGACGAAGGGAGGCGATCCGATCCTGTTCCAGCACTTCTTCTGGTTCTACTCCCACCCGGTCGTCTACGTGATGATCCTCCCCGCGATGGGAGTCATCTCGGAAATCATCCCGGCCTTCTCCCGGAAGCCGATCTTCGGGTACAAGGCGATCGCCTATTCCTCTCTGGCGATCGCCGGCTTCGGGTTTTTCGTCTGGGGCCACCACATGTTCGTCACCGGGATGTCCGCCACGGCGGCGGTCATCTTCTCCCTCCTGACCTACTCCGTGGCCATTCCCACGGCGATCAAGGTCTTCAACTGGCTCGCCACGATGTACCGGGGATCCATCACCTTCGAGTCCCCCATGCTGTACGCCCTGACCTTCATCTTTCTCTTCGTCGTCGGGGGCTTAACGGGGATGTTCCTGGGGGCCCTGGGGGCGGACATCCACGTGCACGACACCTACTTCATCGTCGCCCATTTTCATTACACCATGGTGGGGGGGACGGTGATGGGGCTTCTGGCCGGCCTGCACTACTGGTTTCCCAAGATGACCGGCAGGATGCTCAGCGAAAAGATGGCGCGTCCTGCCTGGCTGCTGATATTCATCGGCTTCAACGTCACCTTTTTCACCCAGTTCATCCTGGGGTTCGAGGGAATGCCGAGGCGCTACGCGGAATACCCCGCGCAATACCAGGCCCTGAACATCGTGTCCACGGTGGGGTCGTGGATCCTCGCGACGGGGATTTTGATCATGTTCGCGAATTTCGTCCGCGGGCTGTTCCGGGGCGCCCCCGCCCCACCGAACCCCTGGAAAGCCCTCTCGCTGGAGTGGCAGACGGGGTCGCCGCCGCCGACGGAGAATTTCGAGGAAATCCCGACGGTCACCGACTGGCCGTACGGGTACGCGGGGAGGCAGACGTAGAAACATGAGCGGACAATCCACGCACCACGGGCCCGGGGCAGCAGAGCACGGAGCCCACATGGACCCGGCCACGGCCCGCGAGGCCGCAACGCTGGGGATCTGGACGTTTCTCGCCACCGAGGTCCTTCTCTTCGGGGGGCTGTTCACCGCCTACGTCATCTTCCGGATCAAGTACCCCCAGATGTTCTACGAGGATCACCTGAAGCTGAACAGGGTTCTGGGCGCGGTCAACACCGTTGTGCTGATCGGCAGCAGCCTCACCGTCGCCCTCGGCATCGCGGCGATCCGCAAAGGGAGGGTGGGGCTCCTCAAGCTGTACCTCTCCCTCACCATCCTGCTGGCCGGGGCCTTCCTCGGGATCAAATACGTGGAATACACGGAGAAGTTCCACCACGGGCTTTCTCCGGGCACCGACATCTTCTTCTCCCTGTATTTCATGCTGACCGGCCTGCACGGCATCCACGTGATTGCCGGGATGATTGTGCTGGGAACGGTCCTTTTCCTCGCAGGGAGAGGAAGATATTCCGAAAGCTACCACACCCCGGTGGAGATCTCGGGGTTATACTGGCACTTCGTGGACCTGGTATGGATCTACCTGTTCCCGCTGTTGTACCTGGTGGGGTAAGGGGGAAGGCGATGAAGGAAGGCGATTCCGGCATCAGGACGTATATCGTCGTCTGGGGCGCCCTCGTCGTTCTCACGGCGGTCACCGTCGCGGTCTCCTACGTGCACCTCGGGATGCTGAACGTCGTCGTCGCCCTTCTCATCGCTTCGGTGAAGGCTTCGCTCGTCGCCCTGTTCTTCATGCACCTGCGGTACGAAAGCCGGCTCGTATGGGGATTCGCCCTCACACCGTTGTTTTTCCTCTTTCTCATCATCGCGGGTACGCTTTCGGACGAATTGTTCCGTTGACGCCGCGGCGGGTGGCCCCGCCGGGGAAAAGGGGGGAGAATTAATGCTCGGAAGAGTTACCGTGGGGCTCTTCTTCGTTCTGCTCATCTGGGGCAATCTTGTCGCAGGGCTGAAGGCGGGGCTGGCCTGTCCCGACTGGCCCCTCTGCCTTGGGAAGGTTCTTCCCCCATTCCGCCTCGACATCTATATGGAGTTTCTCCACCGGGTAATCGCGGCGACGGCGGGAGTCGCCCTTGTCGTCCTGTCGTACCGACGATTCCGGAATTACCGCGGTGGAGCCAGGGCCGTACCCGCGCTGGCGGTGGCCTTACTGGCGGCCGAGATCATCATGGGCGGGGCTGTCGTGCTCCTCCAGATCCCGGTCCGGCTCACCATCGTCCACTTCACCACGGGCATGGTCGTATTCCTCTTCGCCTATTACATGATGGTTTTCGACGGAGTCCAATCACCTCCCTCCTTCTCCGTGCGGGGATACCCGGGCCTGTTCTTCGGGATGGGGGTCCTCGTGTTCCTCCTCGCGGCATTGGGGGCCTACGTTCGTCATGCGGACGCAGGGCTTTCCCTTCCCGACTGGCCCACCTCGCTCGGCGGCCTCATCC
>JBAULH010000003.1:0-2371 GCA_049578085.1 Candidatus Deferrimicrobiaceae bacterium | reverse complement strand
CTTGTTCACCGTGAAGGGGAGCAGACCGATCTGGACGCGGGCCTTGCTTTCCACGGAAGGGATCTGGAAGTCGGTGTAGAACCAGCGGGTCTCGATGTTCACGCCGTCGCCGCTGAACGCGCCACCCCTGGTACTATCGCCATACTTGATGGCTCCCACTTCGATGGCGAAGACGCCCTTGACTGCGCCGTCGTCGGTCGAGGCCGTGGTCCACAGGCGGTACTTGAATTCGCCGAAGGAGTCTGAAACATTATCATCATCCAGTGTTCCACCGTTGAAAAAGCCATTCTGATCGGTGTAAAGCAAGAAGCGGTTGTTCAAGTCGCCATGGAAATCAAATTTCATGGCCATGGCAGGCGCCCCAACCATCAGGGCCAGTGCCACTACAAGGAGAATTTTCAGATGCTTGCTCACGTTTCCCTCCTAAAGGTAAGATTGGAGTCTTTTTGTAGAATCCCTCCCGGCCCAGGCCGGGTCTCGCATAGCCCCCTGATATCCCCTCGTTTCACCTCCCTTCGTTTCAAAGATTTGCCTTCTAACCCCCCTTGTGCATGACGCGATAGTTCCGTCCGTTATTCCTGAACCGCCGATCCGTCCGATCATCAGAATCCATCGGGACACGATTCCTAAGCGGATCTGTCCCCCCACCACAACCCCAGTTTGAAGGTAAGATACCAAAATCAAATACTTTGTCAATCATCAATCTCAGGGCGTTTTCCGGGCATATCCCTCCGGTTGCGCACGGGATGACGATCGTTACCGGATGATTTCGCATCCATTCCCTGTCCTTTATTGATAACTTGTTGAATTCATTAGTATTCAAGCGTCCGCTTCCCGGTCATCGGATCGGGGATTTTCGCGCGGAAATCCCGTAAGGGTGCGCCGTATTTCCGGAATATTTCTTCCGATCAATCCTTCCCGCACGCGGGGCCCCGGGGAAAATAGGGGGGTATAATGGGGTCCTTGCGATCTTCCCCAGGGGTTGTCCAACGAACGACTGGAGAGGCCCGTTGAACGACGTTCTGCCCACGATCGCCGAAGTCCTGTTCGGCTACCTCGGGAAGGCATTTCCCGTGTGCTGCGGAAGCGATGAGTTCTACTTTTTCCCCCAGGTCATCCCGCAACCGGACAGCTGGCCCGGCTGGGACGACTTTTCCCCGGGAAAGATCGAGGAGGTCAAAACCCGGCTTTCCTTGGCGGAGACCGAGATCGGTCTTCTCTCCCGAACCACCGAGGACCCGGGTCTTCTTGCCGACGCGGAAACCCTCGGGCGGATGGCGAGCACACTCCGGGAACAGCTTTGCGAAGTCCGCTTCCACCAAACTCAACCGACGTTTTACCTGACGATCCTTTGTACCGCGCTTGCCTCCTCCCTGGGAGATCCCGACTCCCGCGCATGGAGCATCCGGGCGCAGACCGTTCCCGCCTTCCTTTCCACGGCCCGGGAAGCGCTCACCGATATTCCGCGGCTCTTCCGGGACCTGGGCCTGGAAATGGTCCGGGACATACAAGCCTGGCTGCGGTCGCTTCCCATGGCGGCGGGCGAGCTGGCCCCGGTCGCTTCCGCAATCGAGCGGTTCGAGGATTTTCTGCTCCACGTCAGGACGGAGAGCGACTACCTGCTGCCTCCCGAAATCATGGCGCGGATCGTGAGGGAACATATCGGGTGCGGCGTCGGCCCGGCCGAGGTCCGGGACGTTCTCCGGCAGGAGATCAGCGAGACGGACCGGTTCATGGAGGAGGTATGCCGCACATTCTTCCCCGGCAACTGCTGGAGGGAGGTGGTTCGGAAGATTCCACTCCCGGCCATTCCGAAGGGGGGTGTGCTGACGATATACCGGGAAGCGGCGAAAGATCTCCTGCGCCACTGCATCGGCGCGGGGATCGTGCCGGAAGACCTCCCCGGGAGAAGCCCCCTGCGGGTCGCGACACTCCCTCCGTACCTGAGGGCGATCCGGGCCGCCTCCGCGTACAGCTTCACTCCCGGGAACCCGACGCAGAAGGGGACGTTCTACATCGTGCCCCCGGACGGCTCCTGGGATGACAGCCGGGAAGATCTCGCCGATTACCGGATGCTCACCGCCCATGAGACGTATCCGGGGCACCATCTCTTGGACAGCTGGCGATGGCAATACGTCTCCCCGGTGAGACGACCGGTCGAGACTCCCCTCTTTTACGAGGGGTGGGCGTGCTTCGCGGAGGAGCTCATGGGGCTGACCGGGTACTTTTCCGCGCCGGCAGACCTCCTTCTGCTGGCCAAGCGAAGATACCGGAGAGCGGTCCGCGGCCTGGTCGACCTCGACCTGCAGACGGGGGAACGGGACCTGCGCTCCGCCGTTAACCTCCTCGCCCAATCGGGATTCACGAGGGA
>JBAULH010000002.1:0-7547 GCA_049578085.1 Candidatus Deferrimicrobiaceae bacterium | reverse complement strand
GGAGTATACATAGCGCCTCTCCTCGCGGTCGCCTCCGGATGCGCCACCGTCTTTAAGCCACGGAAGGATCTTCGCGATGATTTCCCTGTCCGCCGGACCCGGCGGACTGCCGGGGTACGGTTCCCTGCCGCCTTTCCCCGGGAGAAGGTAGGAACCGATGGTGGCGGCGATATCCGCCTTGTCCCCCGGCGAAATTCCTTGTTCGGCAAGGTAGGATATGCTTTTCCCCAGTGTGGCGCGCGCACGCGATGACCACCCCGGAGCCTGCGTAGCCCGCAGGGAAAACGCCTGGGCCACGAGAGTATCCGCAAGTTGACGGAGAACCACGGGACGCAGAAGCAGGATTTCCTGCCGTTTCCTCTCCCAGGAGGCGATTCGGGCCCTTTCCTCCAGCGCCTGCACCGAGGGAAGCAGAGAGCCGAAGCGTTCGTTATCGAAAGCGAGCACATCCGCGACCGTCCCCGGAAGTTCCCCGGAAACCGTTTTTCCCCTTTCCTCGCCTTCCTTCAGGAGATCGAAATTATGGCGCATGAACCCCCGTGCCTCGGATGCGATATCCAGGATCGATTTCAGTTCTTCCAGGAATCGTCCGATGTCCCCCAAGAACTGGGAGCTGCCGTCTTCGTCTCCGGTCGTCACCCCTGCAATCGCCGCCTCCCTTCGCTTCCGGATGTTTCCCTTGATCCGAACGGTCTCCTCCTGGCTCTTTACAAGTTCCGTCAGATGGCGATACCGCTGCATGGGATGACCGATGTTCTGGAGGATGTCGATTTTTTTCCCGATTTCATTCACCAGGCCGTCGACGGTATCTCCCCCCAGGGTCACCTGTTCGATCTTCAGGAGTACCTCCTCTATCTGACGAAAGGACGGAGAAGGGACCGGGGGGAGGTTCGGCGCGGGTGGCATCGCTCCGATGGACCGTGATATCGCGTGGTCCATGAACAGGATTCCGAGCAACAGTTCCACCATCCCTTCCCGGATTTCCTTCGAGTTCCTCCCCTGGCCCGCAACAGCAAGCTGTTGCCGAAGGGCCGAATGAACGGCGATCAGTCGCTCGACGAGTTCCTGGGATTTGTATTGCTCCAGGCGTGCTGATGCAGGAGGTGCTCCCGACAAAAGGGCCGATTTGAGATCCTCCTCGGCCCGAGTCAGGTGGGCGACGGCGGAATCGTAATCGCCTCGTTCCCGGGAAAGCCCTCCCAGCAGAAGGGAGAGCAGGACCCCTTCCCTGGGGGGCAATCCGGCCTTCATCTCCGCATGCAGCGCCGATTCTTCCGAAAGCGCCTCTCCCCTGGCCGCAGCCATTCCAATCCGCAGGAAAGGGTCCTTGCTCTGGCGGAGAGCGGCTTCCATCAATGGAACGGCTTCGGCCGGTCGCCCGATGACAAGGAACAGCTCCGCCTGGGAAAGGGCAACCCTTTGGTCGAGGGCGCCCGGCTGCGGGCGGTCCTTGACCAGAAGGCGGACACGGGCGAAGTGATCCAGGGCCGTTTTGGTATCTCCTTCCTCTGCCGCGATCTGCCCGATGGAAAAAAGAGCGAACGTATGGAGGGGATTTCCCGCGGGAATTTGCGAGAGGATCGCCTGGGCATCGGAAAGGCGGCCGGCCAGACGCAGCCCCGTCCCGTATGCGTACAGGATCAACGGGGTCCGAATTCCGCTCCGGAGTGCCATTTCGCAGATCGAGACAAGACCGGACGGTTCGTCCCACCGGCTCTGCTCCACAACGATCTTCTCGAACAGCGGAGTCGCTTCCTCGCGCGTAATCTGCCCGAGGTGGACCTTCTGCTCCAGATAGCCCCCTGCTTCCTCCCGCAACCCGAGAGTTGCGTATCCGTCAAAAGGAGAGAGTATCTTGCCGCGTTCTCCCGGGGGGGAGGCCTGGAGGCGGGCCATTTCGGCAATCGACGGAGCGGCGGAGGCGGAGGAGGGCCCGAAGGGCAAGGGAGCGGCGAACAGGGAAGCGATGATGAGGGAAAGGCACCCTGCGGTTATGGACAGGAAACACGGTTCACGTCTGGAATTCGATTTCATCCCCGACCTCGGTCCCCGTCATCTCGATCGTACCTTCCGGTAATTCGAGGACCCCTCGGGCGGCAAGGAATACCCTGGAAACGCGATTTCTGCGGAAACGACGATACAGTCCCACCACCTTCTTTCCGGAGTCGAGAAACAGCGCGTCGAACTCGAACCGTATCCCGAAGGAATGAATGCTGTTGCACGGGCAGATCCACATCCCTTCTCCTGGGGCGAGACGATCGGTGCGGAGCAATCCTCTCATTCGGGAAAGGAACGTGTCCGCCTCCCGGATTGCGTCACCCAGTATGGTGTCCCTGCTGACATTCCGGGCCTTCATCTTCGGTTTTTTTTCCGTCACTACTTCCTGCTGACTCTTTTCGACCTCACGTAGAGATAGAGGCCAAGAACGACAAAGAAGGCCACTATCCAGGGCAACGCCGCCGTGAAATTCTCGCCCAAATTCGACCTCCTTTCCGGTCCTTATCCTTTCACCGCGGGGAGAAGGACGCGAATCACCTGGATAAGCCCCGGGCCAAGGACAACGAGGAACAGGGCCGGGAAGAGCAAAAGCACAAGCGGGAAGACCAGCTTGATGGTGGTCTTGGCGGCAGCTTCTTCCGCCCTCTGGCGACGTTTCGTCCGCAGGGAGTCCGCATGCACGCGCAGCGACTGGGAAAGGCTCGTCCCCAGTTTCTCGGTCTGGATCAACATCGCCACGAAGGACTTGACATCCTCCACACCGGTGCGGTCCGCCAGCGCCCGCAGCGCCTCCTGTCTCGGTTTTCCGGCAAGCATTTCCCTGTTGACAATGTCGAATTCCTCGCTCAGGGCCGCGCACGTCAGCTGGAACTCCTCCGTCAACCTCACGAAGGCGGAATTGATGCCGAGTCCCGCATCGACGCACACGGACAACAGATCCAGCCCGTCGGGTAGAGCGTCCTCGATCTCCTCGCGCCGTTTCCGGACTCTTCCCCGGAGCCACACGCCGGGAAGGAGGATCCCCGAGATCATGCCCAGGATCCCCAGCAGGAATTCCGTCTTCCCGGGCAATCCGACCGATGCCCCGAACAGGAGCGCAAGGACCAAAAAAAAGACCGGCAACGTCACCTTCACCCACAGGTAGAGGCGATACGACATCAATTTCCGGTAACCCGCTTGGTTTAAAAGCAAACGCGCGCCGGAGAGCTCCTGCCCCGTGAACAAGGCGAGGAATTCCTCGCGCCCGGGGGTTCTTGTCATGAACCGTTTCCAGAACCCCGCCGCCCACTCCTTCACGCTCTCGTAAGCGCTCTGGCTGGGCTTCACCCCCGCCGCCGAGACGAAATGCTCGACCCGGCGGGGAAGGGATTCCTTCCTGCCTTCCAGCCACAGGAAAACGGCCAGCACTCCCAGTGCCGTTGCGAGGAAAACGTTGAGCATGATGAAGAAAATCAAGATTTCCCCCTCCGGTTCAAATCTTGATCCGGACGATCTTCCGGATGATCATTACCCCGAGGAGCTGGAGAATGACCGCGGAAAAAACCATTATCCTGCCGACGGGTTCCTCCCAGAGTGGCCTCATATACTGGGGATTCAGAAACCCGATCAGCAGGGCGGCGACCACGGGAAGCAGCGCAAGGATTATGCCAGTCAGACGCGCCTGCGCGGTGAAGGTCTTGAGCTGCCCCTGGATACGGAATCTCTCCCTGATGACGTGGGAGATCTTGTCGATGATCTCCGCGAGATTTCCCCCGGTCTCCCGGTGAATCATGATGGCGGTTACCAGAAACTTGACGTCCAGGCTGTCGATACGCTCCGTCATCCCGAGGAGCGCCTGGCGAAGGGGGATTCCCAGGTTCTGTTCGTCGAAGATTTTCCGGAACTCCGGGCCGACGGGGTCCGGCATCTCCTCGGCCACAAGCTCGATGGCCCCGGAAAAGGAATGACCCGCCCGGAGCGACCGGGCGAACATCTCCAGGGCGTCCGGAAAATGAACCGTGAACTTCTTTATCCGGAGACTACGCCGGAAGTTCACGACCGTGTTGGGAATGACACCCAGGGCGAGGCCGAATCCCAGGGCGAATACCAGGGGCCAGTGCAGCAGGAGGCAAACCGCGGTCCCTAAGGCGAACAGGGTGCAGGAGAGAAGAACAAACGTTCCCACCTTCAGCGCGAGGCCGGCCTGGTGTAAGCGCTTGTTGACCCGGACGGCAAAATTCAGATTCGAAAGGACCTGGTTGAGGAGGGGAACATCGCTCATCACCTGGGTTTTCAGGATTGTGGGAAGAGCTTCCGCCAGGGTTTCCCGCGTTTCCAGGCGGGAAAGGCGCCTCTCGACTTCTTTCTGCTCGTATTCGTATCCCAGAATGAGATATCCGCCGATCACGACAACCAGGACCAGCAGGAAGACAAGCAGCGGAATCAGGATCACGTTCCTTCTCCCATTCCTACTTCCGGAGCGAGAAGATCTCGTACGGAAGGGGAATCCCCGCAACGTGGACCCTTTCGAGGAATTTCGGCCGTATGCCGGAGGGCCGAAATCTCCCGATGACGTTTCCATCGTTGTCGACTCCCTGTTTTTCATAAAGGAAGACGTCCTGCATCACCACGGTGTCGCCTTCCATCCCGGTTACCTCGGATACCATCATGACCTTGCGCTTCCCATCGCTCAACCGTGCGACATGGACGATGACATCGATAGCGGAAGCAAGCTGCTCCCGGATCGCTTTCGTGGGAATTTCGAACCCCGCGAGCAGCACCATCGTCTCGAGCCGGGAGAGCGCGTCCCGCGGCGAATTGGCGTGCACCGTGGATATCGATCCGTCGTGGCCGGTGTTCATCGCCTGGAGCATGTCCAGCGCCTCCCCGCCTCGCACCTCCCCGACGATGATGCGGTCGGGGCGCATCCGGAGGGCATTGCGGAGGAGGTCCCGCTGGGTGACCGTTCCCTTTCCCTCGATGTTCGGGGGCCGGGTCTCGAGCCGCACCACGTGATCCTGCTGGAGGATCAACTCCGCCGAATCCTCGATGGTGACGATCCGTTCGGTGTTGGGAACATATCCCGTCAGGTTGTTCAGCAGGGTCGTTTTGCCGGAACCGGTCCCTCCCGATACCAGGATGTTCAGTCGCGCCTTCACCATCGCCGTGAACGCAACGATCATCTCCTCGGTCAGGGATTTGTTGGCGAGGAGGTTTTCCATTTTCAGGGGGTTGATTCCGAAGCGCCGGATGGAGATCACCGGTCCATCCAGCGAAAGGGGCGGAATAATGACGTTTACGCGGGAGCCGTCCGGGAGCCGGGCGTCCACGAGCGGCGACGATTCGTCGACGCGGCGGCCGACTTTGGAGACGATCCGCTCGATGATCGTCATCAGGTGGTCGTCGTCCTTGAACGCGACATCGATCTTCCGGATTTTGCCGTGTTTCTCGATGTAGACCTGATTCGGCCCGTTGACCATGATGTCGGAGATCTCCGGGTCCTGCAGCAGGGGCTCGAGGGGCCCGAACCCGAGCGTTTCGTGCTGGATCTCCAACACCAGCCTTTCCCGTTCCGCGCGTGTCAGCGGAATCCCCTCGGCGGTGATCAGGGACTCGATGACCGTCTTGATGATGCCGGACAGCTGTTCGGGGGGAATCTCGGCAACGGTGGAAAGATCCAGTCGGTCTATGAGCTTGCGGTGGATCGAGCTTTTCAGTTCCTGATAGGCCCGCATCCCCGCGGCGGCGGTGCTTCTCCGGAGAGAAGGGTCGCCAAACAGGGTAGTCGTTGTTTGCCCGCTCTTTTTGGCGGCCAGCCAGTCGCTGATCGTCACTTGCTACTCCTTTCGCCAGGGAAGAACTTTCCGAAAAGACCGCGTTTTCTTTCCTCGGTAACCGGTTTCTTGACGGTAACGGGGCCGAGCAGAAGGTCCGCCATGCGCCGGAAGCTTCGCGTGACCTCCTTGTCCGGTGCGATCTCGCGCAACAATTTGCCCCGGTTCACCGAAGAGATCACCGCGGGATAGTCGTTCGGAATGGTAAAGGATACCGGCAATTTCAGGATTCCCTCGATCTTTTCCTTCGGGATCTCGTCGCTTGGCAGGTACCTGCTTATCAGGAGGCGTACGCGATCGTCCCGCAGGCCGATGCGGCCGAAAAGCTCAAGGCACTTCAACGTGTTCTTGAGAGACGGGATGTTGAGCAGCGTCACCAGGAGGATCTGGTCCGACATCTCGAGCGCCGTCAACGTTCGCTCGTCGAACTGATGCGGGGTGTCCACGATGATGACGTCGAACATCGATCGCAAGGTGGAAAGCACTTCCCTTACGCTGTCGGAGGTGATCTCCTCGACATCCTCGATCATCGGCGGTTCGGCCAGTATGTAGACTCCGCTGGAATGCTTGACGAGAAGGGTATGGAGGAAATCGTAATCGGCCTTCGTGGCGTTTTTCGCCAGGTCCAGGATGGAATAGGAAGGGGACACGTTGAAAAACATCGAAAGATCGCCCTGGGAGAGCACGAGGTCCACCACCACGGTCTTCTTGCCATGGTATCGGGACACCGCGTCCGACAGGTTTGCCGCGATCGTAGTAACCCCGTTTCCCCCCTTGTTGCTGAACACCGAGATGATTCTGCCCCCTCCGCCGTGCGTCTCCTTCTTGGCCGCCTTGAGCTTGAATACCTTATCGGCGGCCGCGCGCAGATCGATCTCCTTCACCGGCTTGTGGAGGAAATCGTTCGCCCCCGCCCGCATCACCTGCAGGATGAGAGTGGCGTCCGCGGTATCCGAGAGCCCCATCAGGTACAGTCCGGGGAAATCCCGCGCCATGGAGGAAATCGACTCGATCGCGGACGCGGGATTCCCGCCCAGGCCGATAATGGCCATCTCCGGATGGTGCTTCCGGAGAATTTCCATGCCGGTCTGGAGGGAGTTGGTTTTCCAGCGGATCTCGATGCTGCCGATCAGGCGGGCCAGGTTGTCGATCTGGCGGACCGCTTCCTGGTCCGACTCGATGATGAGGCAACTGATCCGGTCCATCATTTGGCTATTGTACCAGCCTTGTGGTTTTTAGGGACGGTTCGATCAGGATCGGCGAGCTGCTTATGCTCCCGACGGCACTGTCCGGAATGAGATACCCCCTCAAGACCGCAGTATTTGGCCAGGAAGGGGAACCCGGCACACTCTCGATCCAGAATCCCGCGAACCTCGTTACCGTAATTGTTCCAGTCGCCCGCGCGTTTTGCGGATCGTAAAGCATCACTCGCACGACCCGGGGAGAAAGCAACCAGTTGTCCCCGGAAAACCTTGGATCCGTGCTGGACGGCAAGTTCGTCCCGGAGTCCCACGAGGCGGACGGATCATCACCGGTAACCGGAGAAAGGAATCTTACCCATATTTCATCAATGGCCGGGACATACGTGGGATCATCCTTTAAGCTTACCGTGTCGTTGATACTTACCGCATTGCAACCGTCCCAGCAGGGAGTGCGAATTCGGCGTCTGAGATCCGGTTCTCCTCCCGAAGAATCTCCGCACATTCGTACGGGAAATATCTCTCCTGCGCCCCCTAT
>JBAULH010000001.1:0-25305 GCA_049578085.1 Candidatus Deferrimicrobiaceae bacterium | reverse complement strand
TCATCGTCCTGCTCATCGACGAGCGCCCCGAAGAGGTCACCGATATGCAGCGCAGCGTGAACGGTGAGGTCATCTCCTCCACGTTCGACGAACCGGCGCAGCGGCACGTACAGGTGGCCGAGATGGTTCTGGAGAAGGCCAAGCGCCTCGTGGAACACAAGAAGGACGTGGTGATCCTCCTGGACAGCATCACCCGCCTGGCGCGGGCCTACAATGCGGTGGTACCCCCTTCGGGGAAGGTCCTCTCCGGGGGCGTGGACGCGAACGCATTACAGAAACCGAAACGGTTCTTCGGCGCCGCCCGGAACATCGAGGAGGGGGGATCCCTGACGATCATCGCTACGGCGCTGATCGAGACGGGCAGCCGGATGGACGAGGTCATCTTCGAGGAGTTCAAGGGGACGGGGAACATGGAACTCGTCCTCGACCGGAAGATCTCCGAAAAGCGGATCTTTCCCGCCATCGACATCAACAAGTCCGGGACGAGAAAGGAAGAGCTCCTGCTCGAGAAGGCAGTTCTCCAGCGGATCTGGGTACTGCGGAAATTCCTCTCCCCGCTGTCTCCCGCGGAGAGCATGGAATTTCTCCTCGACAAGATATCCAAGACGAAAACCAACCAGGAATTTCTCGACTCGATGAATACATGATCAGGGAGGGAGTGACACCCCGATGAAGCCGGACATCCACCCGAAATACATGAAGTCGACGGTCAAATGCGCATGCGGGAACACCTTCGAAACCTTGTCCGCGATCCATGAGATCAAGGTGGCGATCTGCTCCAACTGCCACCCGTTCTACACTGGCAAGCAGAAGCTGGTCGACACTGCGGGCCGGATCGAGAAGTTCCAGAAAAAGTACGACAAGGCCCGATAAGGGACGCGTAGGCGTCCCTCCTTCCGTGAACGTAATCCTCCTGCAGTGCACCCCGGAGCCCGAAAGGCTGGTGGCGCTGGCTGCTCGCCTGTGCTACTCTCCCGCCTCGATCGATGATCTGCGAGAGGACATCTCCCGGAAAGACGTGCGCAATCTCGTCCGCCGCGTTCTGTCGATGGGACACGCCTCGGTACTGGAGCATGTGACCCTCACGTACGGTGTCGAAGGGATCTCCCGGGCGACTTCGCACCAGCTGGTTCGCCACCGAATCGCCTCCTATTCCCAGCAGAGCCAGCGGTATGTCGCCGCAACCTTCGGGTATGTGACGCCGAAGTCCCTCGTCCGGCGGGGCGACACGAATCGGGGAAGAAAGAAACTCGCCCGGGCGCCGGAGGGCGATACCCTGTATGATAAGTTCCAAGAGCACATGAGAAAGTGCTCGGAGCTTTACGAGGAGATGCTCAAGGACGGCATCCCGGCAGAAGACGCCCGGTTTGTTCTGCCCAACGCTACCGAGACGAAGATCCTGGTCAGCATGAACGCCCGGGAGCTGCATCACTTCTTCGCGTTGCGACTGTGCCGGCGCGCCCAATGGGAGATCCGGGAAATGGGCAAGAGGATGCTTGCGATCGCGTACGAGAAGGCTCCCCTCCTTTTCGAGAACGCCGGTCCGGGTTGTCTGCGGGGGCGCTGCCCCGAAGGGAAGATGAGCTGCGGGGACGCCGCAGGGGTGAAGCGGGAGTTGGCGGCGCGGAGAAAAGGGGCAGGATCGGAGGATTTCCATGTGGGATAAGCTCGGGGGGATCCCGGGTCGCGTCGAAGAGATCACGCGCCTGATGGGGGACCCCGTCGTGACGGGCAACCCGCGGGAGCTCCAGAAACTGGGCCGGGAACTGGCCGAGGTGAGGCGCCTGGCCGAAGGGTACGCCCAATACCGGAAGATACGCCGGGAGTTGGAGGAAAACAGTGCCCTTGCCCAGTCGGAGAAGGATCCGGAGATTCGCGCGCTCGCCAAGGAGGAAGTCGAGAGGCTCAAGAAGGAAATGGAGCGGCTCGAGGGGGAGATGCGAGTTCTCCTTCTGCCGAAGGACCCGAACGACGAGAAGAACATCCTCGTCGAAATCCGCGCAGGGGCCGGTGGGGAGGAAGCCGCCCTGTTCGCTTCCGAGCTGTTCCGCTCCTATTCGATGTACGCCGCGACGAAGGGGTGGAAGGTGGAAATGCTCTCCCACAGCGATACGGGCCTCGGGGGGACCAAAGAGGTCATCGCGATGATCGAGGGGAAGGGCGCATACAGCCGGCTGAAGTTCGAAAGCGGCGTGCACCGGGTCCAGCGGGTGCCCGCAACGGAGGGGGGCGGGCGGATCCACACCTCCACGGTGACGGTGGCGGTGATCCCGGAGGCCGAGGAGGTAGACGTACAGATCGCCCCCGACGACCTCCGCATTGACGTCTTCCGCTCCTCGGGCCCCGGTGGACAAAGCGTGAACACGACGGACTCTGCGGTCCGAATCACGCACATTCCGACGGGGCTGGTTGTCTCGTGCCAGGACGAGAAATCCCAGCTGAAGAACAAGTCCAGGGCGCTGAAGATCCTCCGGTCGAGACTGTACGACCTCGAACTGGAGCGACAGCGCGCCGAACGGGCGGGCATACGCAAGGCAATGGTGGGAACGGGGGACCGGAGCGAGCGGATCCGCACGTACAACTTCCCGCAGAGCCGAGTGACCGACCACCGCATCGGATTGACCAACCACCAGCTATCCCAGGTGTTGAACGGGGGAATCGACGTGTTCGTGGATGCCCTGATCGCTCACGCCCAGACCGAAGCGCTCAAGCACGCCGGCTGAAAGCCGGCGACCCCGCATGCAACTCTTCGAACTCCTCGCGCTTTGCCGCAGGGAGATGGAGGAGAGGGGTTTTCGCTCCTCGCCCGAAGCGGAGATCCTTGTTTCCCACCTGACCGGAATCCCCCGCTCCCGCATTTCCCGGGAGGCGGAAAGGGAGGTCGGGAATTCGGCTCCCGCGCTGCGTTCCCTCCTCCGGCGCCGGTTTTCCGGGGAACCCGTCCAGTACATCCTGGGAGCGTGGGATTTTTACGGGCGCGAATTCCACCTCACGCGCGCCACGCTCATACCGAGACCCGAAACGGAAGGGCTGGTCGAACGTATCGTCGAGGGATGGCGGAGGGAGAAACGGGAGACGGGAAGAATGCTCGATGTCGGTACAGGGTGCGGGGCCATCGCCGTGACGCTCGCGGCGGAGCTCTCCGGGGTGGAGGTGATCGCATCGGACGTGTCCGGGGGGAGTCTGGCCGTCGCCCGGGGAAACGCCTGCCGCCACGGGGTCGCCGGCCGGGTCCGGTTTCTCCGCGCGGATACATATTCCGCCTTGAAAAGAGGGTACCGTTTTGATGTAGTGGTTTCGAACCCCCCGTACGTTTCCGAAATGGAATGGGATTCGCTTCCCTGGGATGTCCGGGGATTCGAGCCGGCGGGGGCCCTTTTGGCCGGTCCGGACGGGATGGCGGTGATTCGCCCTCTCGTGGCGCATGCCTGGGAATACCTGAAGCCGGGGGGTATGCTCTGGCTGGAGATCGGGGAGTCCCAAGGAGTTGCTGTGCAAGGGCTCCCCTGCGGCCCCCTGCACTTTGTCGGCGTCAAGAAGGACCTGGCGGGGCGGGATCGCGTGGCCCACTGGATCCTCCCGATGGGGAGGAAGCGGGACGGATAGGAGGCGTTTCTGGACACGTTCCACATCAAGGGAGGAAACACGCTTGCAGGCGCCGTCCGGGTGTCGGGGGCAAAGAACGCCGTTCTTCCGATCATGGCGGCATCGCTGCTCGCGGAAGGGCCCGTGGAAATCGCCAATGTTCCCCGCCTGCGGGACATTGATACCTTCGGAACGCTGCTGGAGTTGATGGGGGCGACGGTTACGCGCGCGGAATCCGGGGAGCCGGGCTCTTCCGTTCTCCGCATCGACACGCGGGAGGCCCGGAAGGCGGAAGCTTCCTACGACATGGTCAAGAAGATGCGCGCTTCCGTCCTCGTGCTCGGTCCCCTGGTGGCCCGTTACGGCATGGCGAGGATTTCCCTCCCCGGCGGGTGCGCCATCGGCGCCCGCCCGATCGATCAGCACCTCAAGGGACTTTCGCTTCTCGGAGCGGAGACAAAGCTTTCGGAGGGGTATATCGAGGCCCGGGCCGACAGGCTTACCGGGGCCACGATCTACTTCGACGTGAAAACGGTTACCGGGACCGAGAACCTGATGATGGCCGCCACAATGGCACGGGGGACCACGGTCCTGAAAAACGCCGCCCAGGAGCCCGAGGTATGCGACCTCGCCCGGGCGCTCCGCGGCATGGGTGCGGATATTGAGGGGGAAGGGACGGACGAAATCGTCGTTCGTGGTGTCTCCTCCCTGTCCGGGGTCCGACACGAAGTGATGCCCGACAGGATCGAAGCGGCGACGCTGTTGCTGGCGGGTGCGATCACCGGCGGCGACGTGACCGCCGAGGGGGCCGACGCGGAAACGATGGACGCCATCCTCGAGAAGCTTTCCGAGAGCGGCGCCGACGTATCCCTCCTGCCGGGTGCGGTGAGGGTGCGCAGGAACGGGACGATCCGGGCGGTCAACATCAAAACCTCCCCCCATCCGGGATTTCCGACCGATGGGCAGGCGCAATTCATGGCCTACATGTGCCTGTGCGAGGGGTTTAGCATCATCCGGGAAACGGTTTTCGAAAACCGGTTCATGCACGTGGCGGAGCTTCGCCGGATGGGAGCCCAGATCGACATTTCCGGGAACACCGCCGCCGTCAAGGGCGTTCCCCGGCTTGCCGGCGCCCCCTGCATGGCTACCGACCTGCGGGCGTCCGCCTCCCTCGTTCTGGCGGGGCTGGCCGGGAACGGGACAACCGAGATCCTCCGCATCTACCACCTCGACCGGGGGTACGAGATGCTGGAACGAAAACTATCCTCCCTGGGCGCCGACATCGTCCGGGTGGAGGAGTAGGGAGGTCGCGTGCGCTGGGTGAAATCGGGGACCGCAGCGTTCCGGAAGATTCTGGCCGAAGGGGAGCGGCGCGGGGACACGGGTTCGGCGAAGGTGCATTCCGTGGTGGCCGAAGTACTGGCCCGGGTAAGGGAGGAGGGCGACGAGGCACTGGTCGAATTCACCCGGCGGTTCGACCGGTTCGACCTTCGGAGGCGGGGGGCCGCGGTTTCCCGGAGGGATATCGATGCAGCGTGGAGGCGTACCCCGAAGGCAATCCGTGCATCGCTGTCTCTGGCGGCTTCCCGGATCGAGTCGTTCCACCGCCACCAGGACAAGTCCGGTTACACCGCGGGGATCCCGGGCGCCCTTCTCGGGCAACGGGTGCTGCCGGTTGCCCGCGCGGGCGTCTACGTCCCCGGCGGGAAGGCGGCCTACCCGTCCACCCTGCTCATGAACACGATTCCCGCGAAGGTGGCCGGCGTGCGGGAAGTGTACGCCGCCTGCTCCGCTCCGGGAGGGGAAGTGCCCGACGTGGTTCTTGCCGCCGCGAGGATCGTGGGGATCCGGAGGGTCTTCCGCATCGGCGGCGCGCAGGCCATCGCAGCGTTCGCCTACGGGACCGAAATGGTCCCCCGGGTGGATGTGATCGTCGGTCCGGGGAATGTCTACGTCACGGAGGCGAAGCGGCAGGTGTACGGCAGGGTGGGGCTCGACATGTTGGCCGGCCCGAGCGAGCTGGTGGTGATGGCCGACGACACGGCGAACGCCCGTTTCGTCGCGGCGGACATTCTCTCCCAGGCCGAGCACGACGAAGATGCCTTCGTCGCAGTGGTGACAGACTCTTCTCGGCTGGCGGAGAAAGTGGACATCGAACTGGCGAGGCAAAGGGGAAAGCTGCCACGAAAGAAGATCCTGGCAGGGTCGCTCTCCCGAGCCGTGGGTTTCCTCGTCAAGGGACTCGACGAGGGGATCGACGTGGTCAACCGGCTGGCGCCCGAGCACCTTGCCCTGATGCTCGAGGACCCGTGGGGAGCCTTCGAGAGGATTCGGAACGCCGGGACGGCGTTTGTGGGGGACCACAGCCCGGTCGCGGTGGGGGACTACCTGGCCGGGATCAACCATACGCTGCCTACAGGCGGGGCAGCGCGGTTTTCTTCCCCCCTGGGAGTCGCCACCTTCCTCAAGCGAACGAACGTGGTATCATATCAATTCCGGGCACTTGCGGGCGATGCGCCTCACGTCATACGGCTTGCCGAAAAGGAAGGGTTGTTCGCCCATGCCCAGGCCGTCCGGATACGGACCGGAAAGGGGGCATCATAGGGCCATGGCGAGGGAAGCGCAGGTCGTTCGCACGACGAAAGAAACCGACATCAGGTTGACACTCCGGCTGGAAGGGGAGGGGGAGGGGCGGATTGCCACGTCCGTGCCATTCTTCGACCATATGCTCACCCTGTTCTCCCGGCACGGGTTCTTCGATCTGACCGTCACCGCGAAGGGCGATACCGATGTCGATTTCCATCACGTCGTGGAGGACGTGGGGATATGCCTCGGAGAGGCTTTCCGGAAGAGCCTCGGAACCATGGGGGGAATCGCTCGGTACGCCCATGCGAGCATTCCGATGATCGAGGCGCTGGCGCAAGTCACGGTCGACGTTTCCGCGCGTCCCCACCTGGTGTTCCACTGCCCCCTGGAGCATGAAAAAGTCGGGGCGTTCGATATGGAACTCGTCGAGGAGTTCCTCCGTGCGTTTTCCCAGTCCTCCGGGGCATGCATCCACGTCAACGTCCCGTACGGGTCCAACGCCCACCACACCGTGGAGGCGATCTTCAAGGGACTCGGGAGGGCCATGGCAGAAGCCGTGCGGATCGACCCGCGCGTGAAGGGGGTCCACTCGTCGAAAGGTGTGCTGGGATGACGGATGGGGACGCCATCGGCGTCGTCGACTACGGCATGGGGAACCTGCGCAGCGTGAGCAAGGCGCTTCAGTCGCTCGGGTTCCCGACCGTCGTGAGCGGGAACCCGGCGGAGCTGTCCCGCTGCGCCGGTATTGTCCTTCCGGGGGTGGGTGCGTTCCGGGACTGTATGGAGAACCTGGGCAGGCAGGGGCTCCTCCCGTTCCTGTCCGATGTTCTCATGGAGGAACGGCCGTTCCTGGGGATCTGCCTCGGGCTGCAGGTGCTCTTCACCGAGAGCGAGGAATTCGGCTGCCACAAGGGGATCGGGTTTTTCCCCGGGAAGGTGGTGCGGTTTCCTTCCGGCCTGCGGGAGACGATGCCGGGCGTAGGGGCGGTTGCGCTCAAGGTTCCGCACATGGGGTGGAATCGGGTCGACTTCACCATGGATCATCCTGTTTTTCGCGGGGTCCCTTCCGGCTCGTACTTCTACTTCGTGCATTCCTATTACGTGGAGCCGGAGGACCCCTCCTCCGTCGCCGGCCGAACATCGTACGGCGTCGCGTTCGCTGCCGCCGTGGGGAAGGGAAACATGGCGGCGGTCCAGTTCCACCCCGAGAAGAGCCAGGGGGCCGGACTCGCCGTCCTGTCCAACTTCGGCGGCCTCTGCCGCACGGCAGGGGCCCCGTCCCGGGCCCCGGGCGGCTGAACGAGAGGGATGCGATGGCATTCCAGGTAATCCCCGCGATCGACATCCAGGCGGGGAAGGCGGTCCGGCTCCGCCAGGGACGACAGGAGGACTCCACGGTGTTTTCCGATTCCCCGGTGGAGGTGGCGCGGGGGTTCGCACGCATGGGGGCTACGAGGTTGCACGTAGTCGATCTCGACGGCGCATTCGCCGGCAGGCCGGGGAACGAAGGGATCATCCATCGTATCGTGACCGCGGTGGACATCCCGGTCCAGGTAGGAGGGGGAGTGCGCAACTTCAATATCGCCGCCCGGTATCTCGGTTCGGGTGTTTCCCGGATCATACTGGGCACCTCGATCGTCCGGAATCCGGAGGAAGTGCTGCGGATCACGAAAGCGTACCCCGGGAAGGTGGCCGCCGGGATCGATGCCAAGGAAGGATTCGTCGCCATTCGGGGATGGGTGGAGGTCACGGGAGTCACGGCCATCGACCTCGCACGCCAGAT
Source organism: Candidatus Deferrimicrobiaceae bacterium (assembly GCA_049578085.1). Lineage (GTDB taxonomy): Bacteria > Desulfobacterota > Deferrimicrobia > Deferrimicrobiales > Deferrimicrobiaceae > CSP1-8. The sequence continues at coordinate 17,351 of JBAULH010000001.1, read as the reverse complement.
GGAGAAGAGCGGGATCTCCTGTTTCATCTACACGGACATCTCCAGGGACGGCATGATGGCGGGGCCCAACTTCCGGAGCATCCGTGAATTCGCCAGGGGCCTCTCGTCCCCCGTCATTGCTTCCGGCGGAATCAGCACGGTCATGGACCTGACGACGCTAGGGGGAATGGAAGGCGACGGTGTGTGCGGAGTGGTGATCGGACGCGCGATCTACGACGGGTCTCTTCCGCTTGTCGAAGCGCTGAAGCAGGAAAGGCAGTAAGATCGCGAAATGCTCGCCAAGAGGATCATACCGTGCCTGGATGTCAAGAACGGACGCGTGGTCAAGGGCGTCCGGTTCGTCTCCCTGCGGGATGCGGGCGACCCGGTGGAGATCGCCCGGAGGTACGACGAGGAGGAGGCCGACGAGCTTACCTTTCTCGACATCACCGCCTCCCACGAGAGGCGCGACATCCTCATGGACGTGGTGCGCCGCACCGCCGAACAGGTGTTCATGCCGCTGACGGTCGGCGGGGGCGTCCGAATGCTCGATGACATCCGGAACCTGCTTTCTGCGGGGGCGGACAAGGTTTCGATCAACACGGCCGCGGTGGCCGATCCCGAATTCGTGAAACGGGCCGCGGAGCGGTTCGGAAGCCAGTGCACGGTGGTGGCGATCGATGCCCGGGCGATCCCGGGACGGCCGGAGGAATGGGAGGTATATACCCACGGAGGGCGCACCCCGACGGAGATCGACGCCGTGAAATGGTCGGCCCGTATGGAGGAGTACGGGGCGGGGGAGATCCTGCTCACCAGCATGGACCGCGACGGAACGCGCGACGGCTACGACATCCGTCTGACCCGTGCCATCGCGGACCGGGTGGGAATCCCGGTGATCGCATCGGGGGGGGTCGGAACACTCGAGCACCTCTACGAGGGACTCACGGCGGGGGGGGCGGACGCGGTGCTCGCGGCGTCCATCTTCCATTACCGGGAGTTCACCGTGGCGGAGGCGAAGGAGTATTTGCACCGGCGCGGCGTTCCGGTGCGCCCCTCCTTCGGTCGAGCCGGCCGGACCACCTTCCCGGCGGACGATGGGGGACGGGAAGGGGAGAGCACGGGACCGGAACGGGCTACCGGGGGAGGAGAGAAATGACGGCGGACGAGTTCGTCTCCATGGTGAAATTCGACGAGAGAGGGCTCGTGCCCGTGGTTACCCAGGACATTTCCGACAACGCCGTGTTGATGGTGGCCTGGGCCAATGCGGATGCCCTTCGGAGCACGTTCGCCACGGCCAGGGCCTCGTACTGGAGCCGCTCGCGAAAATCCCTGTGGGTCAAGGGGGAAACCTCCGGGAACTTCCAGGAGGTGGACGAGGTTCTCTACGATTGCGACATCGACACCGTTTTATACCGGGTCCGCCCGAGGGGACCTGCCTGCCACACGGGGGAACGTACCTGTTTCTATCGGAGCGCCTACCGGCGCGGAGGGGGATAACGATGGCGGACGAATGTATTTTCTGCAAGATCATCCGGAAGGAGGTTCCGTCGAAACCGATCCACGAAGACCATGACCTGATTGCCTTTCCGGACATCCATCCCGTGGCCCCGGTTCACGTGCTGGTTGTCCCCAAGGAGCACATGGTCAACCTGAACGAAGCGGGGGTCAAGGACGTGCCGATCCTGGGCAAGATGCTCCGGCTCGCCTCCAAGATCGCCAACGAGATGGGGGTGGCGGAATCCGGGTACCGGGTGGTGATCAATAACGGGGAAGAAGGAGGGCAGGTCGTCCCGCATCTGCACGCGCACCTGATCGGGGGGAAGAGACTCGGACACAAACTGGGGTAAGCTGTCCCGATGTCCTTTGCCTGGGGAATTCCTTGACTTGCCCTTGAAATAGAGTAAAATTAAACATTTTCGGATTACGTTCGCGGGGGAAGGGGTGATCACGATATGCCGGGCGTCCGTGTGAAGGAAGAGGAGCCCTTCGAAAGCGTCCTGAAACGGTTCAAAAAACAGTGCGAAAAGGCCGGAATCCTTTCCGAAATCCGCAAGCGGGAGCATTACGAGAAGCCGAGCGTCAAGCGGAAGAAGAAGGCCCTTGCGGCCAGAAAGCGCGCGTTGAAGAAAATGAAAAAAATGAGCCAGTGACGGATGAGTCTTAAGGAACAGATACAGGGGGACATGAAGAAGGCGGCCAAGGAGAGAAACTCCTTGGCCCTTTCTGCTTTGCGGATGACCTTGGCCGCGATCAAGAACAAAGAGATCGAGGCGAGGGGCGAGATCGGGGAGGACGCGGTGCTCAAGGTGCTCGCCACGATGGTGAAGCAGCGGAGGGAATCGATCGAACTCTTCGAACGCGGGGGCAGATCCGACCTCGCCGGGAAGGAGACGGCGGAGATCGCCGTTCTCGAGGCGTACCTGCCCAAGCCGCTCCCGGATGCCGAGGTGGAATCCCTGGTGCGCGAGTCGATCGCGGCGGCCGGGGCGAAATCCCCCGCGGACATGGGCCGTGTCATGAAGGAACTGATGCCGAAGGTGGCGGGACGCGCCGACGGCAAGACCGTCAACGAGATCGTCCGGCGCCTGCTTGCCGGGTAGCCGGAGCGGGCCAGGGAGAGTGAGGCCAGGCCAGACTTGGGTGGTCGTATCTCGGAAAGCACGCTGCGCGAGATACGGGACAGGGCGGACATCGTCGAGGTAGTTTCCGATACCGTTCGCCTGTCGCGAAGCGGGGCAAGCTTCCGGGGCCTTTGCCCGTTCCACCGGGAAAAGACTCCTTCCTTCTTCGTCCATCCGGCGAAGCAGATCTTCCATTGCTTCGGGTGCGGGGAAGGGGGGTCGGTTTTCCATTTTCTGATGAAAACCCGCAGCCTGTCGTTTGCCGATGCGGTCGAGGATCTCGGCGACCGCTACGGCATTCCGGTCCGATACGAGAAAGGTCCTGCGCCGGAGCGACCGCAGGAGGATCTGTACCGCATTCTCCAGGCTGCATCCGAAACGTATCGAGAACTCCTGAGGTCGTCCCCCGCCGGGAAGGGTGCCCGGGAGTTTCTCCGGCGGAGAGGGATATCGCCGGAGGCCGAACAGGAGTTTTATCTCGGGTACGGCGGACGGGGGAAGGACCTGCTCGATGCCCTCGCGCGCGCAGGCATCGAGCTGTCACGGGCGGAGGCGGCGGGCCTTCTCGTCCCTCGCGAGGGTGGCGGGTACCGGGAGCGATTCCGCGGGAGGGTGATCTTTCCCATCGCGGACGCCAGGGGGCGCGTCTGCGGTTTCGGCGCCCGCGCGATCGACGAGTCGGTTCCCAAGTACCTCAACTCCCCGGAATCCCAGATGTATCGGAAGAGTTCCGTCCTGTATGGCCTCCACCAGGCGCTTCCGGCGATCCGCAGGGAAGGGAAGATTCTGGTGGTCGAGGGGTACACGGACCTGATCGGGATGTGGCAGGCAGGGAGGAAAAACGTCGTCGCGACGTGCGGCACATCGCTCACCGAGGGTCATGCCCGCGCCATGAAGCGTATGACGGGGGATGTCATCCTATTATTTGACGGGGATGTGGCCGGGAAACGTTCGGCGGTGCGGGCGGGAGGGCCTCTCTATGCCGCGGGGATAAGCCCCTTCGTCCTTTTCCCCCCCAAGGGGATGGATCCGGACGACTGGGCGAAAGAAACTTCCCCCGAGGAACTGTCCGACCGGATTGACCGGGCGATCCCTCTGATGGAGTACATCGAGAGAGCGGCGGCGCGCAAATACGACCTTTCCCGGATCCCGGGAAAGCTGTCGTATCTGCAATTGATGGGGAAGTATCTGCCGTGGATCACCGACGCCGCCGAGGAGCATATGTACGTCCAGCGGGTGGCGAAGGCAGCCGGACTGCCCGAGGAGACGGTTCGGGAACGGCTCCGGGGAAGGGAAAACGCTGCCGTGCCCGTCGCGCCCGGGATCCCTCCGCGGGCGTCCTCGTCCCGGCCGGAGGAGGATATGCTGCTGGGGTTGCTCTCCCGTGACCCCTCCCTCATCGAGGACATCCGGCAGGACGGAGTGGAGGACTTGCTGGAAGGCGAGGCGATCCGGGAGGTGGTGGCGAGGTTGTGCCGGCTTTCGCCGTCGGACGACAGGTCCGATCTCCTGTCGATTCTGAACGAAATGGACGGAGAGAAGGTCAGGGGGCACCTTTCCGAGGAGATCCTTCGGGCAGATGGGTCTCCGGGAGAAGCGAGGCGAATCTATCCCGAGGTCGTGCTGGGATTGAGGATCAGAAAAGCGCGACACGAACTCGCCCGTCTCCGCGACGAGATCAACGCCACGCGGGGCGAAACGGCACAGGAGCTGTTCACGAAGATGCTCGACGTCCGCAAGGAACTGGAAACACTGGAGAGGCAGAGAAGATCCCGCAGATGAGGTGAGGAAGAGATGGTCAGAAAGGGAAAACTGGAAGGCATCGACGAACTGCTCGAGAAGGGGCGCGCCCAGGGGTTCGTGACCTACGACGAGCTGAACAACGCCCTTCCCCCCGATATCCTCACGGGGGATCAGATCGATGATGTGATGGAAATCTTTGGGGAAAATGCGATCGAAGTCGTCGACGCGTTCCAGAAGGTCCCCCTTTCCGGCGAGAACAAGCTGATCGGAGAGGAGGAGGCCCAGGAAGAAGAAGCCCAGGAGGAGGAAGAGGAGGAAGTCGACTACGCGAGCGGCATCAAGGCGAACGATCCGGTACGGCTCTACCTCAAGGAGATGGGTTCGATCCCGCTCCTGAACCGGGAAGGGGAGGTGAATCTGGCCAAACGGATCGAGGACGGGGAGCGCGCGATCATGGCCGCGGTGAAGAGCTGCTCCATAGCACTTGACGAGCTGTTCCAGATCGGGGAGAAGCTGAAGTCCGGCGAACTGCAGATCCGCGACGTGATCAAGGACCTCGACGAGGACTCCAGCGACGAGGAGGAAGTACAGACCCAGGAGAAAGTGCTGCGCGTGGTAGGCAGGGTCAAGAAGGGCATGCAGTCCGCCCGGGAGCTCGAGCAGCGGCTGAGGAAGGGAAAGATCCGCGAGAAGGAACGGGCGCAGATGAAGAAAAAGGTCGGCGTCCTCTACGGGCGGGTGGAGGAGTTGATCCAGGAGATCCACCTGAAGGAGCGGCAGATCGAGGCCATCGGCGACAAGATCCGCCGGTTCGCCGACACGATCGACCAGGCGGAAGGCCGGATCCTGGATTGCGTGGAGAGAACCCGGCTGCCCGAGAAGGAACTGCTGGTTCTTATCCGGAAGGTAAGAGGGAGGAAGGACAAGCTGGCGAAGGCCGCCATGCGATATCATGTGAGCAAGGACCGCCTCCTCGGCATGGAGGAAATCATCACGGAGGCGCGGAAGCAGATTCGCAGGGTGGAGCGGGAGGCGGGCTTGAAGGCCGCCAACCTCACCGAGACGCTGCGGTTGATGGAGCAGGGAGAGCGCAAGGTCCGGGAAGCAAAGCGGGAATTGGTGGAGGCGAACCTCCGTCTGGTGGTGTCGATCGCCAAGAAGTATACCAACCGGGGACTGCAGTTCCTCGATCTCATCCAGGAAGGAAACATCGGCCTGATGAAGGCGGTCGACAAGTTCGAGTACCGGAGGGGGTACAAGTTTTCGACCTACGCCACCTGGTGGATCCGGCAGGCGATCACGAGAGCGATTGCCGACCAGGCGAGGACGATCCGCATTCCCGTGCACATGATCGAGACGATCAACAAGCTCATACGGACCTCCCGCTACCTCGTCCAGGAGCTCGGGCGGGAGCCTACTCCCGAAGAGATCGCCGAGCGGATGGACATCCCCCTGGAGAAGGTCCGCAAGGTGCTCAAGATCGCGAAGGAGCCCATCTCTCTGGAGACCCCCATCGGGGAGGAGGAGGACAGCCATCTCGGGGATTTCATCGAGGACAAGAATACGGCCTCCCCGGTGGATAGCGCGATCAACATCGACCTGGCCGAGCAGGTGAAGAAGATCCTCGGCACCCTGACGCCGAGGGAGGAACGCGTCCTGAGGATGCGTTTCGGAGTCGGCGAGAGGTCGGATCACACGCTGGAGGAGGTGGGGCAGGATTTCGAGGTGACGCGGGAGCGCATCCGGCAGATCGAGGCCAAGGCGCTCCGGAAGCTGCGCCACCCCAGTCGCAGCAAGAGGCTCCGGACGTTCATCGAGTAGGGAGAGGGAGGTTGTCCCCGGAGATGCCGGGAACCGGATTGACAATTCCCCCGTTTCGCGGGGAGCATGCAGATTCTGGATTTCGTAAGGGATTACGGGCCCATAGCTCAGTTGGTCAGAGCCACCGGCTCATAACCGGTCGGTCCCTGGTTCGAGGCCAGGTGGGCCCACCAGATGACACCGTGATGCGTGGGGGAAAAGCGTGAACCGTTCCGCGGGCACAGCTTCTCCCTCCACCGTGACGGTCCGTGACGTCTGGAAGGCGCTCGACGACGAATTCCCGTTCGCCCATCGGGCAGACTGGGACAACGTGGGAATCCTCCTGGGGGATCCGGACGGGCCCGCGACGAGGACGGTAATCGCGCTGGACGCCACTCCCGCAGTCGTCGCGGCGTGCCGGCGGGAGAAAGCCGATCTCCTCGTTACGCATCACCCGGTGATCTATTCCGCCCTCAAGTCGATCCGGTCCGACCAGGCCGCCTCCGCAACCGTCCACGAGCTTGTCCGGATGGGGGTGGCGGTCATCTCGGCCCACACGAATGCCGATGTTGCCGCAAGGGGAGTCTCCCATGCCCTCGCGCGACGGATCGGATTACGGAAGATCCGCCCCCTGCTCCCCGGCGAGCCGTCCGACGCGTGCAAGGTCGTCGTGTTCGTCCCGCCCGACCATGCGGATACCGTCCTCGCCGCGCTGTCGGAGGCGGGCGGCGGCCGAATCGGCGCGTACACCCGGTGCTCGTTTCAGTCTTTCGGGACGGGAACGTTTTTCCCCGCGGAGGAGGCGAAGCCGTTCCTGGGCAGGCCCGGAAGCGAGGAGAGGGTGGAGGAGGTGCGCCTGGAGTCGGTCGTGGCGGGGAGTCTCCTGCCGGTGGTCCTAAGCGGCGTTCGGAACGCCCACCCTTACGAGGAACCGGCGATCGACGTCTACCCACTCAAGGGAGGAGCCCTTGGGGGAGGGATCGGGGCAGTCGGGGAGAGGGAACGGGAGGCCCCCCTGGCAGCGGTCCTTGAGGAAGTGCACCGGGCCGTGCGGCCTTCGTGGATCAAGGTGGCGGGGCCGCGGAGACGAAGTATCCGCAGGATCGCGGTGGTGGCGGGGAGCGGTGCCGAGTTCGCGGAGGCGGCGAGGGCCGCGGGAGCCGACCTGTTTCTCACTGCGGACATCAAATACCATCAGGCACTCGAGGCGGCTGCCGGCGAGATGACGGTGGCGGACATCGGGCATGGATCGGGGGAGAAATGGATTCTACCGGAGTTCCGACGGGCGATCGCAAAGCGGTTCGGCGGGAAGGTCGCGACCCGCGTGATCATGGAGAGCGAGCCATTGCGGCTTTTCCGGCCGAAGAAGACAGGAGGGGTGAGTCGGTGATGAAGAATGTGAAAATCCTTCTTGACCTGCAGGACATCATGAGCCGGTCGAGGATGGCGGAAACGGAGAAGCAGAAAATCCCCCTCGAAGTGGCCGATTTGAAAAGTCTCTTCGAAGAGAGGGAAACGACATTTCTTGCCGCCAAGCAGGAGTTCGAGCAACTCCAGAAGGAGAAGAGGGAGAAGGAACGGGAGATCGAGGAGGAGGGGGACAAGGTCGAAAGAGCCAAGTCGAAGCTGATGTCGATCAAGACCAACAAGGAATACTACGCAATGCTGAAGGAGATCGAGGGTACGAAGCGGGCCAACGCCGCGCGCGAAGAGGAACTTCTCTCGATCCTTGCGCGGTACGAGGAGTTGGAGAAGCGCCTCGCGGACCTTTCGGCGGATGTCGAGGAGGTGGGCGCCCGGTACCGCGAGCGCATGGTGGACATCGAGGCGAGGATGGCGAAATGCGACAAGGAGATCTCCCAACTCCAGGCGAAAAAGTCGGCCGTGGCGGCAAGCCTGGACAAGGGGCTCGCGCGGCGGTTCGAGATGATATTCGAACGGCGCAACGGGATCGCCATCGTGTCCGCGAGAAACCAGTCCTGCACGGGATGCCACATGAACATCTCCCCCCAGCTCTTCAACCTCCTCCAGCGCGAAGACAAGATCCACTCCTGTCCCAATTGCAACCGGATCATCTATTTCGAGGGGGACGCCGCGGAGCAGGCCGGCGGATGAAGGGAAAGGCGGTCACGGCCCGGACCGACGGTGCCAGCCGGGGGAATCCCGGCCCGTCCGGGATCGGGGTGGTGCTTGAAGTGGACGGGGAACCGAGCCCGATCGAACGTTTCGAGTACATCGGGGAGACAACCAACAACGTGGCCGAGTACCGCGCCCTCCTCCTGGCCCTTTCGGAGGCCGAGAACCTTTCCCCCTCTTCGCTTACGATCTTGTCCGACTCGGAGCTTCTCGTCCGGCAGCTGAACGGCGAATACCGCGTGAAATCGGATCACCTCAGGCCGCTGTACCAGGAGGCCTGCCGGCGTTTGCGTGGATTCCCCGGGGCGCGTATACTGCACGTAGAGCGCGGGGAAAACCAGGTCGCCGACCGTTTGGCCAACCGCGCGATCGACGCTCATTTACAGAAGGCTTGAGGAGACCAGTCGGCCGCCGGTCCTCCGTAGCCTTGGCGAAGGGGGACGGGAGGAAAGTCCGGGCTCCGCAGGGCAGGGTGCCGGGTAATCCCCGGTGGGGGCGACCCCGAGGACAGTGCCACAGAAAAGACACCGCCATCCGGCCGGTTATGGCCGGGCGGCAAGGGTGAAAAGGTGAGGTAAGAGCTCACCGCGCGTCGGGCGACCGTCGCGGCATGGCAAACCCCACCCGGAGCAAGACCGAATAGGAGGGCAACTCCGCGAGAAAGACCGCGGGGGAAGGGCGGCCCGCCCGAAGCCCTCGGGTCAAGGTCGCTGGAGGCGGGCGGAAACGTCCGTCCTAGAGAAATGGCCGTACGCGGGGGAACCCGCGCACAGAACCCGGCTTACGGTCTCCTCATCCTTTTTCCCCTTCCAAAATACCCTACTCCCCTGCGGTAGAACGGGTTTTTGTTCTTAAATAGTTCCTCGAATTTTCCGTTAAAAATGCTTGACACGACGTGATCGTCCTATAAAATGGCCGCTAGTGGGTAATTGTGGGGAAAGGTGGGTTTAGCGGCCAATATGATTTTCCGCGGACGGTTCGAATATACCATCGATCCCAAGGGCAGGGTGAACATCCCTTCCCGGTTCCGGGAGCAGCTCTCCGACACAGGCCTGGAAACCGTCGTCATCACCAATTACTCGGGGTGTCTTTACGCCTACCCCGCCGGGGAATGGGAGAGGATCGAGGAAAAGCTCGCCAGCAAGGTCTCAAGCGTCAACAAGAAGAAGAACGCATTCGTCCGGTTTTTTGTCGGGGGGGCCGTCGAGGTTACGCCCGACAAGCAGGGGCGCATTCTGATCCCCCCCTCGCTCCGGTCCTACGCGGGTCTCGACAAGGACGTCGTCATCCTCGGGATGCCGAACCGGTTCGAAATCTGGGACCGGGAACGATGGGATGTGGAAGTGAGCAGGTTCGAGAAGGAAGGATTCGAGGATCCCGAACTGGCCCGGGAGATCGATTCCCTCGGGATATAGGGTGTGGCGAACGGTCACGTCCCCGTTCTTTTACAACAGACGTTGAGATTGCTGGCCCCCGTTCCCGGAGAGGTATTCCTCGACGGGACCGCGGGCGCGGGCGGGCACGCGGAAAAGATCGCGGAGAGAGTCGGGCCCACGGGCCTTCTCGTCTGCGCCGACGACGACCCTTCGATGCTTTCGATGGCTTCGGACCGCCTCCGCGGGTTTCCCTGGGTCCGGATGGTCCGGTCCGACTACTCCGACCTCGCCCGGTTGCGCGAGGCGGCGGGCGGACGGATGTTCGACGGGATGCTGCTCGACCTGGGGATGTCCTCCCCGCAGCTGGACGATCCATCCCGCGGGTTCTCGTTCCGCAGCGACGGCCCCCTGGACATGCGGCGGGATCCCGGGACGGGCGGCCCCAGCGCGCGCGAGATCCTTCGGCGTTCGACCGAAAGGGAGCTGGCCGACATCTTCTTCCGGTTCGGGGAGGAGAGATATTCGCGGCGGATCGCGCGCCTCCTTGTTGCGCAGCGGCAGAAGGAACGGATCGAGCGGTCCTCCCAGCTTGCGGAACTGGTCAAATCGGCCATCCCCCGGAAGGCGTGGCCGAGGACGATCCATCCGGCCACCCGGGTGTTCCAGGCGCTTCGGATCGCCGTAAACCGGGAACTCGAGTCGCTCGCCGACTTTCTCGACCGTTTTGCTTCTCATCTCGCCCCGGGCGGGAGAGTGACGGTGATCAGTTTTCACTCGCTGGAGGACCGGATGGTGAAGGTGTCGTTCCGGGCGCAGTCATCGGGGGCGGGAAAATCGCTTCACGTGCTCACGCGCAAGCCGGTAGTGCCGGAAGAAACGGAAATCGCAACGAACCCGAGAGCCGCCAGCGCCAAACTGCGTGCGGCCCGGAAACCCATATAGGAGGGTAAGTGATGAGGAGGATCGTGATCGGAAACAGCATCGCCATGATCACCGAAATCCGGCGGGAAGCGCCCGTGTTCCCCTCGGGTACCCGGAGACGGGGACTCATGGGGCTTGCCATCCTGTTTCTCGCGGTGGCTCTGTTCAGCGTTTGGCTGTCGGGGAAGTACTACCGGATCGGCTACGGCGTTTCGGTCGCGCTCGAGGAGAAGCAGGTTCTCCAGAAAGAGCAGGCGCTCCTGAAGACGGAGATTCTGACGCTCAAGAGTCCCGCGCGCATCGAGGCGATCGCCCGGGGCCAGCTCGGCATGGTGGATCCGAAGACGGAAAGGATCATCCGGGTGAAATGAACCCCCGCGCCCGGATCATCCTCGGCGTACTGTTAGGGGTCTACTGTCTCATTGTCTTCCGGGCGTTTCACATCCAGGTGCTGGGTGTCGAGGGGATCCGCGAGAGGGGGGCCAGGCAATACGGCGTCAAGATCCCGCTTCTCCCCAAGCGGGGGGGGATCTTCGACCGGACCGGAACCGAATTCGCCGTAAGCCTCTCCACGAAGTCGATCTTTGTCCAGCCGTCCAAGCTTTCCTCGCCGGAGCTTGCCGCGAAGATCCTCTCCCGCCGGACTTCCCGACCCGCCGCCCAACTGCGCAAGGAGTTCTCTTCGGACAGGAATTTCCTCTGGGTCAAGCGGCAGATGCCTTCCTCGATGGCTGAGGAGATCGTCCGGGAGGTGCGGGAAGCGCTATCCCGGGGAGAAAGCAACGGGGGGACGCACGGCATCGGCACGGTCGAGGAGCCGAAACGCTTCTATCCCAACCGGGAACTCGCCTCATCGGTCATCGGGTTCACCGATGTGGACAGCGCCGGGATCGAGGGGGTCGAGCTATCGCTGGACAAGTATCTTCGCGGGGAGAACGCCTTCCTGGTTTGCGAGCGCGATGCGCGGGGCCGCCTCATCATCCCGGCGGACACGCCGATCGAAGTCAATTCGCAGGGGCATTCCGTATTCCTCACCATCGACCGGAACATCCAGTACGTGGCGCAGACTGAGCTCCTGGAGGCGGTGAAAAAGTACCGGGCACGCGGCGGGGTGGCCCTGGTCATGCAACCCCGGACCGGGGAGATCCTCGCGATGGCGAGTCTCCCCACGTTCAACCCGAACAGCCTTTCCGCAGCCCCGCCGGAAGCGAGGAAAAACCGGACCATCACCGACGTCATCGAGCCGGGCTCGACCTTCAAGGTGTTGACGCTGGCCTCGGCGCTGGAGTTGGGCGCGATCGGGGCCCGCGACAGGATCTTTTGCGAGAACGGGATGTACCGGTACGCCGGGCGTACGATACACGACACCCACAAGCACGGCTACCTTACCGTTCCCGAGGTGATTAAGTTCTCGAGCAACATCGGGATGATCAAGGTCGCCGAGAAAATGGACCCCGGCCGGTATTACGACATGATCCGGGCCTTCGGGTTCGGGGCAAAGACGGGGGTTGAGCTATTGGGAGAGTCACGCGGTCTGGTGCCTTCCCGCGACGAGTTCAGCCAGATACGGCGCGCTACCGTCTCGTTCGGCCAGGGAATCGCCGTTACACCTCTCCAGCTTGCCTACGCGATGGCTTCCGTGGTGAACGGCGGGAAGATGATGAAGCCGTATCTCGTGAAGGAGATCACCGATCCGGAGGGGCGGGTGGTCTATCGCGGCGAGCCGAAGGTGCTAAGGAGAACGATTTCCCCCAAGACGTCGGCACAGATGCGGGAGATGCTCGGGCAAGTGGTCCAGGAGGACGGTACGGGCACACAGGCCCGCATCAAAGGATTTCTCGTCGGCGGAAAGACGGGGACGGCGCAAAAGGTGGAGGTGGGAACCGGCCGGTACTCCCCGGACAAGCGGATCGCTTCCTTCGTCGGGTTCCTTCCCCTCCACGACCCCGAATTCCTCATTCTCGTCGTCATCGACGAGCCGAAAGGGGAGGTGTACGGCGGGGTGGTCGCTGCCCCCGCCTTCAACCAGATCGCGGTGAAGACGGCCTACTACCTGGGCCTCACCCCCACGGAGCCTATCGGGCAAGAACCGGCGACGGCGGCCCGGGAGAAGACCGAAGCCCCGGGCGTCCGGATGACCCGCGTGGCCATGGGGCCCGGAGAGAGTTCCCTTGTCATGCCGGACCTTAGGGGCTTGAGCATGGGAAGGGTGGTGGACCTGATGGACCGGTATTCGGTGCGGGTCAAGCTGGTCGGTACCGGCCTGGCCCGAGCCCAGTCTCCCCGTCCCGGCGGGATTCTTGTCCCCGGCGCGGCCTGCACCGTGACCTTCGGGGCAGAGTAAGGCGAAAGATGAGATTGGCGAATGTTCTCGCAGGCATCACACCGGTGGGGGCTGCTCTCGGATCACTCGAGATCGGCGGGATCTCCATCGATTCCCGAAAGGTCCGCCCCGGCGACCTGTTCGTCGCCATTCGCGGGGAGCATGTGGACGGCCACGCCTTTCTCGATGCGGCGGCGCGGGCGGGCGCAGCGACGGCCCTCGTCGAGCGTGAGGTTTCCTCCCCCCCCCTTCCCTGTCTTCGGGTGGAGTCGACGACCGCGGCCCTTCCCGCCGTGGCGGTTCGCTATTACGGCGACCCGTCGGCAAACCTCACGGTCATCGGGGTGACGGGTACCAACGGGAAGACGACCGCCACCTACCTTCTCGAATCCATCCTCGAAACCGCGGGGAAAAAGACGGCCGTGATCGGGTCTGTCAATTACCGTCTGGCGGGCGAGTTTCTGCGGACGGGACTGACCACTCCCTTCCCCCACGAACTCCAGGAGGTGATGGCGGCCGCATTGTCCGCGGGCGCAAGCCACCTCGTGATGGAAGTGTCGTCCCACAGCACGGCGCAGCGAAGGATCGAAGGAGTTCGGTTCGATGCGGGCCTGTTCACGAACCTGTCGCACGACCACCTCGACTTCCACGGAGACATGGAATCGTACTTTCATTTCAAGGAACTGTTTTTCAAGGAGTTTCTTCCGGCGGGAGGGAAGCGGACAGGCATGGCCGTGAATGGGGACGACCCGTACGGGGCGAGGCTCGCGAAAGAGTTTCCGGACGCGCTCACCTTCGGGTTTTCCCGGCAGAGGACGGTGCATCCCCTCTCGGCGGAGATGTCGTGGGAGGGGACCCGTCTTTCCCTTTCCACCCCCGTGGGCAGGATCAACCTACGGGCGAGGATCATCGGCGACTATAACGCGTCTAATATCATGACGGCCGTCTGCGGTGCGATCCTGCTCGGCATCGATCCCGGAGTGATCCGCGAAGGGGTGGAGAAGTTACCGGCGATCCCCGGAAGGATGGAAGAGATCCCCAACGACCGGGGCATCCACATTTTCGTCGATTACGCACACACCCCCGAAGGGCTCGACCGCATGCTCACCGCTCTCGGGGAGCTGGCCGACGCGAGGCTGATCACCGTCTTTGGGTGCGGAGGGAACCGGGACAGGACGAAACGGCCGGAGATGGGCAAAATCGCGGCCCTTCGGTCCGACGTGGTGATCCTCACCTCCGACAATCCCCGGAACGAGAACCCCGGGGCGATCCTTTCGGACATCATCCCGGGAATCGCCTCGGAAGGCTGCCTGGAGGCGACGGGGCCCGTCTCATGGGAGGAGGGATATTACCTGGTTATCCCGGACAGGAAAACGGCTATCGCGCGGGCGCTCGAAATTGCCCGGTCGGGGGACACGATTGCGGTAGCCGGGAAAGGACACGAGAATGCCCAGCTCATCGGGGACCGACGCCTGCCGTTCGACGACAGGGAAACGGTCAGGTCGATCCTGGCCGGTGCCGGGTAGGTTGACGCTCGGGGACGCGATCGGGGTCCTCCATCCGCTGCGGGAGGGGGGGGAAATTCCCACCCGTGACCCGATCGGCACCGTGACCACCGACAGCAGGGAAGTGGAACCCGGAAGCCTCTTCGTTGCCCTTGCCGGGGAACGGGTCGATGGCGCCGACTTCGTGGGGGAGGCGATCCGCAGGGGGGCGCAGGCGGCGATCGTGTCGGAGGAGGGGGCACGGAAGATCCCCCCCGAGATCTTCACCGGGAAGCCGGTATTCGTGGTGCGCAACCCCGTAGAGGCGCTGGGAGACCTTGCCAAAGCGCATCGGGAGAGGCTCCGCCACGTTCCCCTCGTGGGGATCACGGGCAGCTCCGGAAAAACGTGCACGAAGGAGATGCTCATCGCGCTCCTTTCCCGGAGCAGGAACGTTCTTGGGAATCCGGGGAACCGGAACAACCTGATCGGAATGCCCCTGTCCCTGCTCGCGCTCTCCCCGGAACACGAAGTCGCGGTGCTGGAGATGGGTACGAACCTGCCGGGGGAGATTGCGAGGCTGGCGTCGATCGCGGCGCCCGACGTGGCGATCATCACCAACATCGCGCCCGCCCACCTCCAGGGGCTGGGGACCCTGGAGAACGTGGCGCAGGAAAAGGGAGACCTGTACCGGGCCCTCCCCGAATCGGGGACGGCGGTGGTGAACGCGAGGGACCTGCGGGTGATGCGGGAATCGGGGCGCTGCCGGGCCATCAAGATCTTCTACGGCGTGGCGCTCAGCGAGATCTCGGGACGGGTGCTGGCCATGGGCGAGGAGGGATTGCGGATTGCGGTCCGGACCCCTTCCGGGGAGTTCACCTCCTTTTTGCCTTTTCCGGGCGAGCATAACCTCATGAACGCGCTGGCCGCCGCCGCGGCGGCGTACGCTCTCGGACTGCGACCGGAGGACATGGAGGAGGGGTTCCGTTCCCTGGCCCCCCTCCCCGGAAGGTTCCGCCCCATCCCCCTGCGGGGAGGAGGGCTGCTCCTGGACGACACCTACAACGCGAACCCCGCTTCCGTGGAGGCGGCCCTGAGAAGCCTTTCTGCTCTCCGGCGCGGGCGGCGAAGCATAGTGATTCTGGCGGACATGCTGGAGCTGGGAGAGGCGTCCGGTTTCTCCCACTTCCGGATCGGGCACATGGTTGCCGGAATGGAGCCGGACCTCCTGTTCACCTGCGGGAAGGAGGCATCGTCGATCGCCCTCGGTGCGCAGGAGGGAGGGATGGATCCCGGACGGGTCATGCACGTGGAGGACCGGGAGGCACTGCGCGACGCGCTGACGGGTTCGCTGCGGGAAGGAGATATCATCCTGGTCAAAGGGTCAAGAGGGATGCAGCTCGACAAAATCGCCGAGGTCGTGGAAAAGGAGTGGGCCTAGTCTGATGCTCTACCACCTTCTCTATCCGCTGCACGTGGACTACTCGTTCTTCAACGTATTCCGGTACATCACGTTTCGCACGATCTATGCTTCGATCACGGCGCTCATGCTCTGCTTCATCATCGGGCCATGGCTCATCCGCGAACTCGGCTCCCACCAGATCGGGCAGACCATCCGGAAGGACGGCCCGGAGAGGCACCTCGCCAAGGAGGGGACCCCGACGATGGGAGGGCTTCTGATCGTCCTCGCCGTCGTGATCCCGACCCTTCTCTGGGCGAACCTCACGAATTCCTACATATGGATCGCCGTATTCGTCACCATCGGTTACGGCGCCGTCGGGTTTTACGACGATTACAAGAAGGTGATCCGAAAGGACGCAAAGGGCCTGAGCGCAACAACGAAATTCACGAGCCAGATCCTCCTTGCGGGAGTAGCGGCAACGCTTATCTACATGGACGTGGGGATCCAGGACAAGGTGAGCATTCCCTTCTTCAAGAAGCTGAACCCCGGCCTGGGGATCGCCTACATACCGTTCGTCATCATCGTGATCGTGGGAGCGTCGAACGCCGTCAACCTGACCGATGGTCTCGATGGACTGGCCATCGGCCCGTCCATCATCGCCGCGGGGACCTACATGCTCTTCGCGTATCTCACCGGCCACGTGAAAATCGCGAATTACCTGCAGATTCCCTATGTTGCGGGTGCAGGGGAGCTCACCATCTTCTGCGGCGCGATGGCGGGGGCGGGCATCGGATTCTTGTGGTTCAACACCTATCCCGCCCAGGTGTTCATGGGGGACACCGGGTCGCTGTCCCTCGGCGCCTCGCTCGGGGTCGTGGCCGTGATGGTGAAGCAGGAGATCGTTCTGGTACTGGTGGGCGGAGTCTTCGTGATAGAGGCCCTCTCGGTGATCTTCCAGGTCTTTTCCTACAAGACCACGCGGAAGCGGATATTCCGGATGGCGCCGGTCCACCACCACTTCGAACTAAAAGGATGGGCGGAACCCAAGATCATCGTCCGGTTCTGGATCATCTCGATCATCTTGGCGCTGCTGGGCATCAGCACGCTCAAGATCCGGTGAGATGGAGGCGTTCGGTGGGAAAAACGCCTACGTGGTGGGTGCCGGCATATCGGGGATCGCTTCGGCCCTCCTCCTCCAGCGCGAGGGGGCCGTCGTCACGCTTTTCGACGCGCGCCCGAAAGAGGACGTGGAGCGGACTCTCGGGCACCCCCTGCCTCCGCAGACCGTTTTTGTCCAGGGAAGGATGCCGGAAACCTCCGTGCCGGGAGCGGACCTCGTGATTCTTTCTCCCGGGGTCCCGCGCGGGACGCTCCCCCTCCAGGCGCTTTCCCGCGCCGGGACGCCCGTGTGGGGGGAGCTGGAGCTCGGCTTTCGTCGATTTTCCGGAAACGTGGCCGCGGTGACGGGAACGAACGGGAAGTCGACGGTCACGACGCTTTTGGGGAACATGGCGTCCCTCGCCTTTCCCCGGGTGTTCGTCGGAGGAAACCTGGGGACCCCCTTCG